>NZ_QWKK01000132.1 GCF_009911695.1 Enterorhabdus sp. P55
TGGCAGCCCGGGGGCGACCAGTGGTTGGTACGGGTGACGGTGAAGTCACCCTCCTGCCAACGCCACTCGCCCTCGTGATAGGCCTTACGATCTACTGAGTCCAGATACTCTTGGTAATCCATTCCTTCTCCTTTTCTGACAGGCGCACAAAGGACACGTAGGTATGGTGAAGTCACTTCAAATGGAACAGCGATTCGAACCCCGATGCCAACCTCAGGCATCGCTCTGCAGTGCTTCTAAAATAATCAAATTGTTATGATTGGTTTTGCCTAAAAGCTATCTTATTTGAGAATAAATTATGAGGCTGAATGGCGTATAGACACCAACGTTATGCCTGAACACAGACGTATTTTCGAATCAAGCGAATAATTACCGCTCTTGATATGTAGTAGATATCAGCGAAAGATACTAAAAGTCTGCCCAGTCGCCCCATACTATAATTACGAGAGCCGCTTATATGCAGCAAGGAAAAGGAGTCATCATGGAGCCTGATGAATTATTGGCCTTGGAGGCATCGGCAAAGCTTTACCAAACCATTCCTGATTATCTTTTGGAAAAAAAGAAGAAATCGAGCTTGGAGCTCGCATTGCTTGAGCTAATTGACGCCCTGGATGTTGTCGAATACAGGCGCTCTAAGGAGTCCTTTCTGCAGTCTATCCAATACGAAATCCCCTATCACCGCAAACGCATGGTGCTGAAAATAGTGGAAAAATACGGCTTAACCACTCAGGAAGGTCACGTTCTGCGTTATCTCGCGAATGGGAGAGATGTGCCTTACATCGCAGACAAGCTTGTTGTATCGACCAACACTGTTAAGACGCATAAGTATTCTATCTATCGGAAGCTAGGCATCCATTCAAGCCAGCAGCTTGAAGAGCTACTTTCCAGGAAAGACCTCGTCTAAGGCGCATTTATAGCCCGAAGGGCATGCTTTCAATCCATCCCCCATGGCTCTTGAAACCACTATGCTCAGAAGCTGGCTCAGGCATAATGACTTCAAAAGAAGTGATCGTAGGCCGCAATTCGAAACCTAGAGCTACGGTAAATCATCGGCAGGCATGTTGGGTTCAGGGCAAATAACGTCAATCCTGCCGAACCCCACACAACGTGGGTGCCACCCCCTTCACGGTCTGCTCATCAACGCTCGCACCACAGAGGCATCACCCAATTCAGCACCATGCGCAGACGCTTCCCTGCAACGTGGCGGTACTGGAGAGACAGGATCCCAAACAAGCGGACGGATGGCGCAGAGGAGCAAGCGGTAAGGGACGGCAGATGCCACTACCGTCCCCCAACTAAGCCCCTGCGCCGCCCGCTCCGACTTTTAAGGAAAAAGCGGGGCTCGCCGGTACTTGCGGCATAGCACACGCCCCGCGCTGAATGGGAGCAGCGGGCGCCTTCGCCGTTTCCCCCTGCGCATCGCGCTCATGCATGGGGTGCCGAGCGCGCCCGCATGCGACCCTGGCGTGTAAAGTGGCCAAAAATGACGACCTGACGACAGAATTTCGCGCCGGGGACGCGTCACCGAAGGCGGCGACACGCAAAAGCCCAGGTCGCGCTCTAGGCCTTAGGGGGATTCGCGTCGCGGGGCGTGCTTTCGTGCCCCGCTTTGTCGTCAGGTCGTCGTTTTTGGCCATTTTTGGGGCCGGCGGCTGCGCGGATGCGCAGGAAACGGGGGCAGGAGCGCAGGGGGGGGGGTGGCGCAAGACGGGGAGCCCCACCCCCACGCCCGAGCCCCGCTTGGCAGCACCCTCCCCCCCATTGTCCCGCCTCCCGAGAGGCGGGGGGCTGCCGACGCGGGCTAGACGATGGCGGCGAGGGCCTCGACGAGGGCGTCTACGTGGGCGCGCTCGCAGATGAGGGGCGGGAGGAAGCGGAGGGTGCGCGGGCCGGTGGCGTTGAGGACGAAGCCGCGCTCGAGGGCGGCGGACACCACCTCGGGGGCGCTGGGGGCGTCCTCGGCCAGGTCGCAGCCCACCATGAGGCCCAGGCCGCGCACGTCGTGCACGCGCGGGAGGGCGGCCAGGCGCTCGCGCAGGTAGGCGCCGACCTCGGCGACGCGCTGCTCGTAGCCGCCGGCGTCCAGCTCGTCGAGCACGGCCTGGGCCGCGGCCACGGCCAGGCAGCTGCCGCCGAAGGTGGTGCCGTGGTCGCCGGGGGCGAACAGGTCGGCCACCTCGGCGCGGGCCGCGCAGGCACCGGCCGGGAAGCCGCCCGCTATCCCCTTGGCCATCGACACCACGTCGGGCACGATGCCGAAGTGCTGGAACCCGAAGGGGCGTCCCGTGCGGAAGATGCCGCACTGGACCTCGTCGCAGATGAGAAGCGCGCCATGCTCGCGCGTGAGGCGGCGGGCGGCAGCCAGGAACTCGGGCGTCAGGGGATGCACGCCGCTCTCGCCCTGGACGCACTCCAGCATGACCGCGCAGATCTCAGGCCCGTGGGCGGCGAAGAGCGCCTCCAGGGCGGCCACGTCGTTGCGCGGCACGTCGAGGAAGCCGTCGGGCATGGGCGCGAAGTCCACGTGGAACTTGGCCTGGGCGGTGGCGGCGAGCGTCATCATAGTGCGGCCGTGGAAGCTCGCGTCCACCGTCACCACATGATAGGGCGCGGGCACGTCAGGACCGCCCTCGGCCTGGGCGCGCCGACGCGCGTGGAGGCGCGCCAGCTTGAGGGCGCACTCGTTGGACTCGGCGCCCGAATTGGTGAAGAACGTCTTCCACGGGCCGTCCTCGCCTTCCGGCGCGTAGCGGCTGAGCAGGTCGGACAGGTGGCGCGCCACCTCGCCGCGGTGCTCGATGTAGAAGTAGTTGCTCACGTGAATGAGGCGACCGGCCTGGGCGTCCAAGGCGCCTACCAGGGCCGGCGGGCAGTGGCCGAGACAGTCGCAGCCGATGCCGGAGAGGAAGTCGAGGTACTCACGGCCCTCGGCGTCGACGAGGGTCATGCCGCGGCCGGAGGCGAACTCGACCGGCTTGCGGGCGAAGGTGCCCATGACGTAGGCGGATTCGAGGGACTGCTGCTCGGGGAGGGACATGGGGGTGATCCTTTCTGCGGGGGGCCTTCGGCAGCGCCGCGGGGCTACGCCTCGCGGTTTTCGATGAGCTTGGCGGCGAAGTTGCCGAGGGGCGCGGCGGCCTCGGAGTCGCCGTCGCCGGTGACCATGGTGCCGATGCCCTTGTCGGTGAGAATCTCCAGCAGCAGGGCGTGGGGCGTGGTGCCGTTGATGATGTGGCCCTTCTTCACGCCGGCGTCCATGGCGTAGACGCAGGACCGCAGCTTGGGGATCATGCCGGTGGAGATGGCGCCGTCCTCCACCATCTGGCGCGCCTCCTCCAGGCTCATGGCCGAGATGAGCGTGTCGCGGTTGGGGTAGTCCTCGTAGAGGCCGTCCACGTCGGTGAGGAAGAACACCTTGTGGGCACCGATGGCCGCGGCGATGTGCCCGGCGGCCACGTCGGCGTTGACGTTGTAGCAGCCGCCGTCCTCGCCGATGGCGATGGTGGCGATGACGGGGATGTAGTCGGCGGCCACGAGGTCTTCGATGAGCAGGTTGTTGATGCGGGTGATGGCGCCCACGCGGCCCAGGCGCGGGTCGGCCTGCTCGGCCACGATGACGCCGGCGTCCGTGCCGCTGATGCCCACGGCCATGTTGCCGTGCTCGTTCATGGCCTCCACGAGCTCCTGGTTCACCCGGCCGGTGAGCACCATACGCACCACGTCCATGGCCTCGGGGCTGGTGACGCGCTGGCCGTCGACGAACTCAACCGGCAGGTCGAAGCGCTTCATGGCCGCGGATATGGCCTTGCCGCCGCCGTGGACGATGACCGGGTTCACGCCGATGATCTTGAGCAGGATGATGTCGGCCATCACCTCGGCGCGCAGGGCCGGATCCTCCATGGCCGAGCCGCCGTACTTGATGACGATGGTCTCGCCGGTGATCTTCTTGATCCAGGGCATCGCCTCGGTAAGGACGTCGCCGGTGATGCTGGAAACGCCGTGGGGGCGCGTCTCGGTGTCGTATTTCATGAGCGATAGTCTCCGTTGATCGAAACGTATTCATGCGAGAAGTCGCAGGTCCAGACCGTGGCCTCGGATTCGCCGGCGCCCAGGTCGGCCACGATGGCCACCTCCGGGCCCTCGAAGCGCCGCAGCGCCTCATCCTCATCGAAGGGAACGGTGAGGCCGCCGCGGCAGACGGGCAGGCCGAGGATGTCGATGGCCACGTCCTCCTGGCGGAAGGCCGCGCCCGAGCGTCCGAGCGCCGCGGCGATGCGCCCCCAGTTGGCGTCGTGGCCGTAGACGGCCGTCTTCACCAGGGGCGAGTTGGCCACCGTGCGCGCCGCCGCCTGGGCGTCGGCGGGGCTGGCGGCCCCGCGAACCGTGACGGTGATGAGGCGCGTGGCGCCCTCCCCGTCGGCCGCCATGGCGCGGGCGAGCGTGGCGCACACCTGGTCGAGCGCCTGCTGGAAGCGGGCGAAGGCGGGAGTGCCCGGGGCCAGCGGCGCAGCGCCGGGAGCCGCGGCTCCGCTGGCCAGCAGGAAGCAGGAGTCGTTGGTGGAGGTGTCCGAGTCCACGGTCACCCGGTTGAAGCTGGCGTCGACGGCAGCGCGCAGGGCCGGGGCCAGGTCGCACGCGAGCACAGGCGCATCGGTGGTGACGACGGCGATCATGGTGGCCATGTCGGGCATGATCATACCCGAGCCCTTGGCCATGGCGCCCACGGTGAAACGCGCGCCGGGGTAGCCCACGTCATCGCCATCGAAGGCGACGGCGCACTCCTTGGGATGCGTGTCGGTGGTCATGATGGCACGGGCCGCGGCGGCGCCGCCCTCCCGGGAGGCCGCGGCCGCAGCCGCCGGGGCGCCTGAGCGGAAGGGGCCAAGCGGCAGGTGCACGCCGATGACCCCGGTGGAAGCCACGAGCACCTCCTCGGCCGGGCAGCCCACGGCCTCGGCGGTGATGGCGGCCATGGCCCGAGCGGCCTCGCGGCCGCGCTCGCCGGTGGCGGCATTGGCCACGCCGGAGTTCACCACCACGGCGCGAGCGGTGCCGTAGCTCGGCGCGCCGGAGCCGCCCTCGTCCAACCGCTCGCGGTTGACCTGCACCGGGGCGGCGCAAAACACGTTGCGGGTGAACACGGCCGCGGCGGCGCAGGGCTCGTCGGCCACGACGAGGGCCAGATCCAGGCGGTCGGGGTCGTCGCGGAAGCCCGCGTGCACGCCGGCGGCGCGGAAGCCGAGGGCCGCCGCGACGCCGCCGGGAGCGGCGGGCAGGGCGTCCGGCGCGGGC
>NZ_QWKK01000133.1 GCF_009911695.1 Enterorhabdus sp. P55
CCGTGCTCGCCCACGAACACCTCCCGCGCCCCGCGGCCGGCGCCGCCTCCATCCTCATCCGCGCCCCGCTCCCCGGCCGCGCCTGCGGCTCCCGCGCGCCCTCCCCCACCGCCCGCGGCATGCGCCCCGCGGTCGGCGCCGTAGCCCACCATGAGCGAGATGTGATTCGTCACCAGGCGCTTCGCCACCAGGTCGAGCACCGAGGCGTCCACCATCTCGCGCAGCACCACGCGCGCCTCCTCGAACGTGTAGGCGCCCGGCAATATCTGGCCGTTCATCATCGACGTGCTTCCCGGTCGATAGGCCTTGATCTCGGCGATGGTGCAGGGCTCGACACCCCAGGCGTGGTCGATGAGGTACTCGGCGTTGGCGCCGAACTCGTCGTAGAGCACGTCCGGATCCATCTCAGTGACGCCCTTCAAGTCGAACACGCGGAAGCGCGCCAGCCGCCGGGCAATGCCAGGCCCGATATTCCAGATGTCGGTGATGGGGCGATGACGCCAGATGCGCCGGCGGAACTCCTCCTCGTCCAGGTAGCCGATGAAGTCCGGCGCGTGCTTGGCCGTCACATCAAGCGCCACCTTCGCCAAGAACAGGTTGGTGCCGATGCCTGCCGTGGCGGGGATGCCCGTCTCCTGGAACACCGCATCGCGCAGCATGACGGCGAACGTGCGCGCATCCACGCCGTAGAGGCTGAGGTAGGGCGTCGCGTCGATGAAGCACTCGTCGATGGAGTAGACGTGGATGTCGTCAGGCGACACATAGCGCAGGTAGATGCCGTAGATATCGGCTGACGCCTTCATGTAGGCGCGCATGCGCGGCAGTGCCGTCACGTATTCCACCCCCGGCGGAATCTCGTGCAGGCGGCAGCGGTTGCGGATGCCGAGCTCCTTCATGGCCGGCGTGATGGCCAGGCAGATGGTGGTGCCCGAACGCTCGGGATCGGCCACCACCAGGTTCGCGGTCATCGGGTCGAGGCCGCGCGCGCGACACTCCACCGAGGCATAGAAGCTCTTCAGGTCGATACACACATATGTTCGCTGTTTCGGCATGGGCGTACTATACCACGCCCACGCCCGCTGGCTAGTAGGAAAGCCCGAAGAATCGCCGCAACACCTCGTCCACCTCCGTCTCGCCCAGCTCGAGACAGCGCCGCGACGCGCCCGAGCGGATGACCAGGCGCCACCCCGTCAGCGCCACGTGACCGTCGGTCGTGCGCATGTTCACCAGGTCCTGCTCGCGGAACTCCGTCCCCGGCAGCGAGCACGCCAGGTTGAGTGCGGCGAAGTCCTCATCCTCCACGCGCGCGATGCACAGCTCGAGCACGCCCAGCCGCTCCCCCGTCGACGCGCGGAAGCGGTCGACGCGCCACCAGGCCTCGTCGAGACGCACCGCCTCGAAGCACTCGCCTCCCACCCCCTGCGGCCCCGACGCCTCCAGCCGCAAGGGCCCGCCCGGAGCCGGGCCGCCATAGCCGACATCCGCCGACGCGAGCACGCCCTCCACGCTCACCAGCAGCCCCCGGTGGTTGATCGGGTCGCGCTGGCCGGGCACGTCAGCCGAGCGAGCCAGACACGGCCGCGCGTCATAGCCGAGCGCCACGAGCAGCGCCTCGAACAGCTTGTTGAGCTCGAAGCAGTACCCGCCGCGGCGCTTTCGTACGATCTTGTCGAACAGCGCGTCTAACCGCAGGTCGGGCGCGCAGCCGACCTCGCCTACCAGGTGTACGACTTCAGCTACTCGGCCCAGAAGATCCGCCTCGGCGGCATGAGGCTCTACGCGGCCGACCCCGGGCTGTACTGGGCGAGCGCGCCCGCCACCGACGACGGTCTCGCCTTCTCGCTCGAGACGGCGGTCTACCTGGAGCTACGCCGACGCCGCAAGACGGGACGCCTGGGCGACGTGGCCATGCTCAAGCTGCCCTCTGGCAAGGAGGTGGACTTCATCGAGGGGGACGCGGTCCTGGGCGAGGCGAGCTCCCTCGTACAGGTCTGCCTCGACCTGGAACGGGAGTCAACCAGGAAGCGCGAGGTCAGCGCCCTGCAGGAGGCGATGGCGCGCTTCGACGCCCGCGAGTCCGCCATCGTGACCCTCGACGAAGAGAAGACCCTGGAGACCCCCGAGGGGGTCATCCATATCCTCCCCGCCTGGAAGTGGCTCCTGCGCTGAGCCGTCAGCCCCTCCCCGTACGCAGCAGGCGCGGGGTCTTTCGCGCGGGGACGGCCCCTCGCGTTAGGTGACAAAAGGGTTAGGTGCGCGCAAGGGTGAGGTAAGCGAGACCCCGTAGGATGGAACCATCGAAGATCCCGAACATGGAGGTGGTTCTCATGTGCAAGCTCGCGAAGATTCTGCTGCCGTTGGCCGTCGTCGGCATCGTCGGGGTGGCGCTGGCGCTCCAGGCGCCCGCCGTCACCAAGATCGAGGAACGATGAGCGCGCCTGCCGCGCAGGCGGGGCGCCTCGGGCGGACCGGCGGTCGAGCATCGGGCCCGCGGCGCCGGTCGGCCGCGGGAACGGGCGCTCCGCAGGGAGCCGCATCCGCGCGAAGCGGCGCGCTCGACCGGCTGCTGGGCGTCGCCCTGGCCGGCGCCGTGCTGGCGCTCGGCCTCGCGACGTGCGCCTTCGCCGCTTAGGAGGACGCACCTGCTGCGGCTGCTTTCGCAGCCGAGTCGCCCTGGGCGCCGGTCGCCTGGCCGCTGCCACTCGCAGAGCCGCCCGTGCCCGAGCCGCCGTCTGCGGAACCGCCGGATCCCGAGCCGCCGCCCGAGCCGCTCGTCGTGCCGGATCCGCCCGTACCCGCTCCCGACCCGGCGCCGTCTGACCCGGAGCCTGAGCCGCCCGACCCCGGGTCGGCGCCGCCGGTCGAACCGCCCGTCGAGCCGCCGTTGGAGTCCGCGCCGCCCGTCGAGGTGCCCGTCGAGGAGCCGTTGCCGCTGGCGCCCTGGTCACCCGATGCGTCGGACTGATCCGCGCCGCTGCCGTCCGCGCCAGCGCCCGCGTCGCTTGGGGACGCCGCCTTGTTATCCGCAGCAGCCTTGTCCGCGGCCGCGTCTTCCTGGTCGTCCTTCTCCTTTTCGTCGGCAGCCTGCTCCTTCGCCGGCGCCGAGAAGCGCACGGGCTCCGGCTTCGCGCCCAGCCCCTGGCCCATGGTGAGGAACCACACGGCGGCGCCCGAAAGCGCGACGGCGACGAGCGCCGACAGCGCGGCCACGAGCGCCACGTTACGGCGGGTACGCGACCGGCGCAGACGCGCCTCACGAGCTGCCCGCACGGCACCGTCGACCTCCATCCCGGCGTCGCCCAGGTGCGGCGTGGCCGTCGACCGCCCCCGCAGGCGCTCCGCCGCGCCAAGGGGCAGCATCGCGCCCAGCGCGCCGCGCCCGTCGTCCGCCCAGGCACCCGGAGCCGTGCCGGCGACCGCGGGTTCTGCCGCCATCTCGGGCGCGTCTGACCTGCCGGCCTGATCGCCCGCGCTCGACGCCCAGCCGGCCTGGCCGCCCCCGGCATTCGCCGCCCCCGTGGCCAGGGGAGCCGCCGCATCCGCAGAGTCCGCGGCGCCCCCGGCCGCCGCACCCGCAGGATCTGTTCCCGCCGCAACCGCGGGATCTGCCGCAGCCCCAACCCCCTGGCCAGGCGCTCCCGCGCCTTCGCGCACCGAGAGGCTAGACGCCCCCGCGCCTTCTGCCACGCCAGCGGGAGCACCGTGCACTGTCTGGGGCAGCTCGCGGATGCGCTCGGCCGAGGCCGCGAGGAAGTTCTTGTAGAGCGATGAGCACACCGTCGACACCACCGACGCCACGGCCACGCCGATAATCGACCCCGCGATACCGATGTAGGACGATAGCAGCATGGAGGTGACCGCAGCCAGCGCCGTGCCCGCCACCTGCGGAAGCGACAGGTCGCTCAGCACCCCGCGCAGCACGCTCGGGCGCTGCCCCGCTGCGCCGTGGGCCCAGGTCATGGCGCGCCTCCTTCCACCTGCCATCGTCTTGCGGCGGGCACGCCGGCAGAAGCGCGCTCGCGTCTTTCCCCCATTGTGCGCAGGCGCCGCCCTGCCCGCCGCGCGCCGTGCCGACGGTCGCCGAACCGTCACGCGACCGCCGCCTCGCCTCCACGTCCTCCAGCCGTTCTGTGCCCGGCGTGCCCGCGCCCCAGCTGGGCCCCGCGTGCCGGCGGAGGCACCGCGTGCCACGGCGCCGGGGGGTCGGTGCGGGCGCATCGGCTCGGCGGAGCCCCTCCCCCGCGCGTGCCCGGGCAGGAAAACGCCCCGTTTCTGGCGAGCAATCACGACTTTGCAGCACCATCGCATCGCGCAGCCCTACTCCGCGCACGTTTCCCCAGGTGCCTTCCGCGCAAGAGACGTCCTCCCCCGGCTCCTTAGCGCTTTTTCACCTTCTAGATGTTGCAAAGTCGTGATTGCTCGCCAGAAACGGGGCGTTTTCCTGCCCGCCGTTTCCCCGAGCGGCCCGCCCCCCTCCATCGGACAACGGACGAGGTCTGCCCAGGTCGCCCGCACCGCCGCCCGCGGCCCTCCTTTTCGCGCAGGAATCCTTCTCGTTACGGTTGACGCGGCCAGCAGGGACGGGCGGTCCGCGTTGCTAGCATGGAGCGCCAGACAAGCGTCTCCCCTGATCGCAAAGGAAGAGCCATGGACCTGCACGAGATATACCTGGCCGGCGGATGCTTCTGGGGCACCGAGGCCTACCTGCAGAGGCTGCCTGGCGTCATCGACACCGAGGTGGGCTACGCCAACGGCAGCACGCCACACCCCACCTACGAGCAGGTGTGCGCGGGGGTCACCGGTCACGCCGAGTGCGTGCGTGTCGCCTTCAACGCCGAGGTCGTCTCGCTGCCCTTGCTGCTGGAGGCCTTCTTCCGCACCATCGACCCCACATCGCTCAACCGCCAGGGCAACGACTGCGGCGAGCAGTACCGTACCGGCATCTATTGGAGCGATCCCTTCGATGCGCCTGCCGTAGCTAACGCCCTCTACGATCTGGAGCGACGCTGCCCCAAGCCTGTGGTGGTGGAGGCCGGTCCGCTACATGAGTTCTGGCCAGCCGAGCGCTATCACCAGGACTACCTGGAACGCAATCCCGGCGGCTACTGCCATGTGAACCTAGCAGATGCCGACGCCTTCATCACCGAGCACGAGGCGGCCTTCGGCGAGGGCCGGCGGCGGCGCCACGGCCACCGCGACCCGTTGCGCTGCGGCGCCCCGGCAGGCAGCGGCGCCGCGGCCGAGACCCCGGCCC
>NZ_QWKK01000134.1 GCF_009911695.1 Enterorhabdus sp. P55
TGGCCGAGCCCGGCCCCGCACGCGCCGCCGCCCCGGCCTGCGCCGCCGCGTGCGGCGGGTGCCCCTGGGCCGTGCTCGCCTACGACGCGCAGCTCGACGCCAAGCGCGCCAACGTGATGAGCGCGCTCACCCGCGTCGGCCGCATGGAGGCGGCCCGCGCCGAGGAGCTCGTGGCGCCCTGCGTCCCGAGCAAGCGCCAGTGGGGGTACCGCAACAAGGTGGAGCTGGCGGCCACCGCCGATGCCGCCGGGCGCTTCTCGCTCGGCTTCTTCCGCGAGGGCACCCATGACGTGGACGTGGTGGACGCCTGCCCCGTGGCCGCCAAGGTCATCGAGCGCGCGCCCAAGGCCCTGCGCGGGGCGCTGCGCTACCTGTCGGGCTCGCAGGACCTCGGCATCTACCGGGTGGGCGTGCGCGGCAGCCTGCGCACCAAGGACGTGGAGGTGGCCCTCTGGACGCCGCCGGGGCCCTTCCCCCGCGCCGCCGTGGCCAAGACGCTCGGCTCGGCCATCCGCGCCACGAGCGTCGTGCGCGTGCTCGCCGAGCCGGGCCGGGCGCGCAAGGTGAAGAAGGTGGAGACGCTCGCGGGCAAGGGCTGCTGGGAGGAGCGCTTCGCCGAGGCGCGCTTCCTCACGAGCGCGCCGTCGTTCTTCCAGGTGAACACGGCCCAGGCCGAGAAGCTCGTGGCGCTCGTGCTCGACGGGCTCGAGGTGGCCGAGGGCGACTTCGTGGCCGACCTCTACGCCGGCGGCGGCACGTTCTCGGTGCCGCTCGCGCAGGCCGGCGCGGATGTGGTAGCGGTGGAGGCGGCTGGGTCGTCCGTGCGCGACCTGCGGCGAAACGCCCAGATGAACGCCGTGGAGATCGAGGTCATCGGCGGCGATGCGGCGCGCGAGCTGCCGGCCCTCGGCGAGCTGGACGCGCTCGTGGTCGACCCGCCGCGGGCGGGACTGGCCAAGGGCGTCGTGGACGACATCGTCGCAGCCGCGCCGCAGCGCGTGGCCTACGTGAGCTGCGACCCGCAGACCTGGGCGCGCGACGTGGCGCTGTTCGAAGAGCGCGGCTACCGGCTCGTCCGCGCCACCCCGGTCGACCTGTTCCCGCAGACCTACCACGTGGAGACGGCGAGCATCCTCGAACGCGCCTAGCGGGCGCGGCGGTACGCCTCGTAGACCTCGACCTCCCACTGCTTGCGGTGGCTCTTGGCGACGGTGTCGAGGATGATGCCGGCGGTGATGGAGAGCGCGCCGCACAGCACGAGCGCCACGGCGAGCACCGCCGAGGGAATCTTCGAGACGTAGTCCGTCGCCAGGTACTCGGCGATGACCGGCACGCCCGTCACGAGCCCCAGCAGCAGAAAGACCAGCGCCACCCAGCCGAAGAAGGCGAAGGGGCGGTAGTCCTTGAACAGCGACGTGATGGCGCGCAGCACCCGCGCCCCGTCGCCGAAGGTGGACAGCTTCGAGTAGCTGCCCTCGGGCCGGTCGCGGTAGGCGATGGGCACGTCCACGATGCGCCAGCGCTTGTCCACCGCGTGGATGGATATCTCCGTCTCTATCTGGAAGCCCTCCGAGAGCACCGGCATCGTCTTCACGAACACGCGGTTGAACGCGCGGTAGCCGGTCATCACGTCCTCGAAGGCATAGCCGTAGATGGCCTTGATGAGGAAGCGCACGAGATCGTTGCCGAAGCCGTGGAAGGCGCGGTCGTTCTCCTCGCCGTAGCTGCCGTTGGAGAGGCGGTCTCCCACCGTCATGTCGGCCTCATCGGCAGCCAGGGGCGCCAGGAGGTCGGGCGCAGCCTCGGCCGGGTAGGTGTCGTCTCCATCCACCATGAGGTAGTAGTCGGCCTCGATGTCGCGGAACATCTGGCGCACCACGTTGCCCTTGCCCTGACGGCTCTCGAAGCGCACCACGGCGCCATGGGCGGCCGCGAGGGCGGCGGTGCCGTCGCTCGAGTTGTTGTCGTAGACGTAGACGGTCGCCTCCGGCAGCACGCGGCGGAAGTCGTCGACCACCTTGGCGATGGTGACCGCCTCGTTGTAGCAGGGGACGAGCACGGCTACCCCCTCCCCTCGGCGGGCCTTGTCGATCCGGGTCTGCTGGGCCTCGGTGCGGTAGGTATGCGGCTCGGACACGGTTGCTGCCTCTCGACGGGTTCTCGCGGTACCCCGCCCATGATAGCCGAAGAGCCACCGCGCCTCCACCGAACGTCGCTTTCTTGGTGACGATGGACCGCGCCCGGCCGCCGCGCGGCGGCCATGCGCTATGATGGCCCCATGGAAACGCAGGAAACCCCCTCACAGCACCCGACCGGCCCGGCCGCGGAGGCCACCACGGCAGCAGGCGCGGCATCCCCCGGCACCGCAGGCGCGCCCTCGGACGCCGCGGACGACCCCGCGCAGGTCGCAGGTTCCCCCGTCGGGGCCCTCGTCCCCGCGGCGGGCGTCGCGCTGGCCGCTGACGACGACGCGACGCTCGCCGTCGATGCGTCGGCCGCCCGGCCGCTCGTGCTGGTGATGCACGCCTCAGTGGGATCGGGGCACCGCAGCGCCGCCGAGGCCGTGGCCCAGGCCTTCGAGCTGCTCCGTGACGACCCGGCCGCGGCCGAGCGCTTCGGCGGGGCCTTCCCGGAGGACCTGGAGGTGCGCGTCCTCGACATCCTCGACTACGGGCGCGTGGCCATCGACGGCAACGCCACCGCCTCGATGTTCACCGGCTTCACGCGGCCCATCTACGACCTCACCTGGCGCTACACCCTGACCGGGCGGCTCCTCTGGGGCGGCGGCACCATCTGGGTGCACGCCATGTTCCCCCGCTTCACCGAGTACGTGCGCGCCGAGCGGCCCGTCGCCGTGGTGGCCACCCACATCACCGCCGCCAACGTGGCCGTGGGCGCCCGCATGCTCACGGGCCAGGACTTCCCCATCGTGTGCGTGCCCACCGACTACGAGGTGGAGGGCATGTGGCCCCATCGCAAGGCCGACCTGTTCTGCGTGGCCAACGAGTACATGGCCGAGACGCTGCGCCCGCGCGGCGTGCCCGAGGAGCGCATCCGCATCACGGGCATCCCCACGCGTCCGGCGTTCGGCGAGGAGTACGACCGCGCCGCCGTCCGCGCCGAGCTCGGCCTTCCCGCCGGCAAGCGCCTCGTGCTGGCGCTCGCCGGGGCGCACCTTCCCCGGCCCTACGTGCACTTCCGCGAGGCGCTCGACAAGCTGCTCCCCTACCTGCACTCCTTCGACGACCTGCACCTGGCCGTCATCGCCGGAAAGGACCCTGCCTACGCCGAGCACCTGCGCCGCCAGTGCGAGGACTACGGGCTGTCCAACGTCACGGTGTTTGAGTACGTGGACGGCATCGCGTCGCTCATGGCCGCGAGCGACCTCATCATCTGCAAGTCCGGCGGCCTCACGGTGACCGAGTGCCTCTGCGCGCGCGTTCCCATGGTGCTCATGGGGCGGGCCTACGGGCAGGAGAACGCCAACGTCCGCATGCTCACGGCCTCGGGCGCGGCCCTGCACGTGACCACCGCCCGCGAGCTTTTGGACACCCTGCGTCACATCGACGCGCATCCCGCCAGCACCGACGCCATGCTCATCAACGCGTCGTTTCTGCGCAAGCCGAACGCAGCGGTGGACATCGCCCAGGCCACCTGGGAGCTGGCGGAAAGCGACGAGGCGCCCGATGCGCGCACGCGGCGCAAGCGCTTCATCGACTTCTACTGGGGGCGCAAGCCGGCCCACATCCGCTAGACCGTCCGGGGCCGCGCCCCGCCAAGCTGAAGGGGCCATAAGGCGCCCCGTGAAAGGAACCACCTCCCATGACCTCATTCGCCGAAACCGGCCTGTCCGCCGCCGCCCTCGCGGCCATCGAGCGCCTGGGCTACGAGAGCCCGACCCCCGTCCAGGAGCGCGCCATCCCCCTCGTGCTTAAGGGACGCGACCTCATCGCCGCCGCCAAGACGGGCACCGGCAAGACGGCCGCCTTCTCGCTGCCGGCCCTTGACCGGACGGGCCGCGCGGCGCGGGCCAAGCACCCCGTCGTGCTCGTGGTCACCCCCACGCGCGAACTGGCCAACCAGATCACCGAGGTGTGCGAGGCCATCGCCTCCGGCGACGGGCGACGCGTCACCTGCGTGGTGGGTGGCGTGGCCCAAGGCCCTCAGGAGCAGCGCCTGGCGAAGGGCACCGACGTGCTCATCGCCACGCCCGGCCGCCTGCTCGACCTCATGGGGCAGAAGGCGGTCTTTCTCGATGACGTGGAGGTGCTCGTGCTCGACGAGGCCGACCGCATGCTCGACATGGGCTTTCTTCCCAGCGTGCGCCGCATCGTGGCCGCCACGCCCGAGAGCCGCCAGACGCTGCTGTTCTCGGCCACCATCGACGAGTCGGTGCGCCGCCAGGTAGACGAGCTTCTGCGCGACCCGGCCGTGGTGCAGGTCGCCCACAAGGGCGAGACGGCCGACACCGTCGACCAGTACCTCTGCCGCGTGCCCAAGGCGCTGCGCATGGACCTGCTGCGCGCGATCCTCGACGACTACGGCTCCGAGCGCGTCATCGTGTTCGTCCGCACGCGGCGCCGCGCCGACTCGGCCTGCCGCAAGCTCAAGAAGTGGGGGTTCGCCGCCGAGCCGCTCCACTCCGACCGCTCGCAGAACCAGCGCGACCGCGCGCTGCGCAACTTCGCCCAGGGCAAGACCGACATCCTCGTGGCCACCGACGTGCTGGCCCGCGGCATCGACGTCGACCAAGTGGCCTACGTAGTCAACTTCGACCTGCCCGCCGTGCCCGAGGACTACGTGCACCGCATCGGGCGCACCGGCCGTGCCGGCGCCGAGGGCTTCGCCGTGTCCTTCGCCGTCCCCGAGACCGAGGAGGAGCTTGCGGCCATCGAGAAGCTCATCAAGCGCCCCATCCCCGCCCTCGAGGTGGCGAGCTTTGACGTGGAGCAGGCCGCGGCCGAGTCGGCCGCACGCGCCACCCAGGCCTCGGCGCGCAAGGACCCGGAGCTCGCGCAGGCCGCCAAGGAGATGCGCGCCCGCGAGCGCAAGAAGGCCAAGGCCAAGGAGAAGGCGGCCGAGGAGGCCGCCGAGGCGCGCGAGGCCAAGGGCGGGCGGCCCAAGGCCAAGGCGGCGAAGGCCGGTGCGAGCGGGGCGGGCGGCGGCAAGAGGGCCGCAGGCGAACCGGGCGGACGCGCGAAGGGCGCGGGCGCAGGCGCAGGC
>NZ_QWKK01000135.1 GCF_009911695.1 Enterorhabdus sp. P55
GAGGGCCGCGCGGCCCGCCGCGCTCGCGCGCTCCGCCGGAGCCCCCTGCGCCCGGCTGACCCTGCGCGCCCGGTGCCTTCCGCCGGGACCCTCCCGCTCGCCCGTGCCGACCCCTGCGCGCTCCGTCGGAGCTCCCTGCGCCCGGTGCCTTCCGCTGGAGCTTCCCTGCGCCCTGCCGACCGCCGCGCGCTTGCCGAAGTCTTCCCGCTCGCCCGTGCCGACCACCGCGCTCCGTCGGAACCCTCCCGTCGGAGCCCCCCGCGCCCTGCCGATCCTCCCATGTGCCCCACTGGTCTCCCGCGCCCCCGGCTCTGCCCCCCTCTGCACAGTTCTTTCGACTTTGCGACAAACGCAGGGCGTTTTTGCCGCCTATCGCCCGCTCGTCAGGGCGTTACATGTTTCACCCCGTTATTAATCTCGATTGAGAATAACGGTGAACTGGGACGATAGAGCGCATTTGTTTCGCGTTGGCAGAGCGCCTCGGCGAGGCCGTCGCAAAGTCGAAAGAACTGTGCAGAAAGGGGCCGCGAGGGAGCGAGCGCGCCCCGCGGCCGCTGCCCCCCCCGCCTTCCGGAGAGGGCCCTACGACGCGATGAGCTCGATTCCCTGCTCGAGCTTCGCCTCGCTCAGGGCGCCCATGGCGCGCGCGGTCACGGTGCCGTCGGCGGCGATGAACCAGGTCTGCGGGATGGAGTTCACGCCGTAGGCGCGCGCTGCCGAGCTGTTCTGATCGAAGAAGACGGGGAAGGTGTAGTGCTCGCTCGTGATGAGGCGCGTCGCGGTCTCGAGGGTCTCGCCGTTCATCCCGGTCATGTTGACCATGAGGAACTGCACGTCGTCGCCGTAGCGCTGGAAGGCAGCTTGAAACGCGGGCATCTCGCTTTGGCAGGGCCCGCACCAGCTGGCCCAGAAATTGAGCACGACGGGCTTCCCCCGGAAGTCCGCCAGCGTGACCTCGCGGCCCTCGGTGTCCACAGCGGTGAAGTCGGGGGCGGTCACGGGCTGAGACGCGGCGCCCTTTCCGCTGCCCTGGGCGTCGCGGCCGGTCGTGTCCTCCTCGCCCGGCAGGCTGGACGACGGCGCCTTCCCGGCGGCGTCCTTGTAGGCGGGCTCGGCCACTAGATCGGCCTTTTCGGCTGCGGGCGCGAGCACGCTGTAGGCCGCGCCGGCACCCACGAGCAGCACGGCGAAGGCGACGGCGCAGATGACGAGCGTGCGATGGCTCGTGCGGTCGCGAGCTGCCTTGAGGCCCTCGGCGTCAGGGGTGCTCTCAGGCTGGCGGGACGGCTCATCCGGCGCGACGGGCGCCTTGCCGTGCGGGGCGACGCCGGCGCCCTCCGCATCAGGGCTGCCCCCGCCCGCCGCAGCGCGCCGAGGGCCTTCCACGTCCAGGGGAGCCTTCGCCTCGTCGAGCTTTTCCCTTGCGTTCTTCTCTTCCATGGGGTGCGTCCTTTCCCTAGCTCAGCAGTGCGAGCAGGTTGCCCAGCAGACCCGTGGCCATGAGGATGCCCACGGCCACCAGGAACCAGCCGCATGCCTTGGTGATGACGTCGTAGTGGCGCTTGATGGCATCGAAGGCGCCCTTCAGCTTGTCGATGAGTACGGCGGCCAGCACGAAGGGCAGCCCGAGGCCGGCCGAGTAGCACAGCAGCATGACCACGCCTACCGTCACCGATCCTTGGGTGGAGGCCAGCATGAGCGCCGAGCCGAGGAAGGCGCCGACGCAGGGGGTCCAGCCGACGGAGAACACCACGCCGAAGGCGGCCGAGGAGAGAAATCCCAGTTGGCGGCCGGCCATCGAGGCATTCGCGCCGCGTAGGAAGCCGAGTTTCACCACGCCGAGGAAGTACAGCCCGAAGAAGACGACCACCGCGCCGCAGATGACGTTGACGATGCCCTGGTACGCGATGAGAAACGCCCCGAGGGTGGAGGCGAGCGCGCCCATGGCCACGAACACGGTGGTAAACCCGAGCACGAACCCGAGCGCGTTCTTGAGCACCGTGCGCGTGGAGGACTCCTCGCCGGCTGCGAAGTAGGTGACGTAGAGCGGGATCATGGGCAGCAAGCAGGGGGAGACGAAGGTCACGATGCCCTCGAGGAACGAGATGAGGTACTGCATGCCGGTCGCCTTCCTGGTTGGAGCGCCCGCGGGCGCCGTCGGTCACCGGGGAAGTATAGCAGCGGTGCCGCGGGCGGCAGGTGCGCCGGGCGGATTGTTGGCGTTTGCTTACCCGGTGGGCGGATGCGGCGGTCCCGGGTGCGCCCGATGCCGCTTTTCGCGCGCGAGATGGCCCTCTCATAAGGCGGCGCCTCTTCGACGCCATCCCCCAATGCCACTTTTCGCGCGCGAGATGGCACTAATTGGCGATTTGGTACGGTGCTGGCGCCTGGTTTTCGACCTTCCTGCTTTTTTCGCGGGTGAGTTCCAGGCGTTTTCCCAGGTGACGGTTTTTCTTGGTGAACTTTTTTGCTCTGCGAGTCGCAGCGAGGCGTACCAAACTGCCAATTAGTGCCATCCTGGGCGAAAAAAGTGGCTGTGGCTGTCTGCCGGCTGCTGCGCGGGCGTTCCCGCCGAGGATCTTGGGCTTGTGCGAGGCGCGTCCTCGCGGCGGGATGCTATCGTGTTCGCAGGTTGTTCCCGGAAAGGAGGGGTGCATGGTCGCAGCACGTGTCGCCCGACATGCTGTGGGCGCTGCCGCCCGCCTCGTGGCGGCGCTGTTCGTCGCGGTGCTGGCCGCGGGCGGGCTTGTCGGCTGTGCCTCGTCTGCGTCCGTGCCTGTGCCCGCGCCTGCGCCGGCTGCGGGGGACGCGCCTTCCGCCGATGCCACCGACGCGGGCGCCGTGTCCGGCGACGCGGCCGCGGGCGATCTGGCGTCTGGGTCGGCCGCCGCCGCGCCCTCCGCGTCCGGTGCGCTCCAGGTGTCTGGCGGGCGTCTCTGCGGCGCGGATGGTGCGCCCGTGCAGCTGCGGGGCGTGTCGACTCACGGACTGGCGTGGTTCCCGCAGTACGTGAACGCCGACCTGTTTCGCGAGCTGCGCGACGACTGGGGCGCCAACGTGGTGCGGTTGGCGCTCTACACCGCGGAGTCCGGGGGCTGGTGCACCGGCGGCGAGCACGCGGCCCTCGGCCAGCTCGTGCGCGACGGCGTGGCCTGGGCGGCCGATGCCGACCTGTACGTCATCGTCGACTGGCACGTGCTGTCAGACCAGAGCCCGCTCGTCTACGCCGACGAGGCGGTGGCGTTCTTCGAGGAGGTGTCGGCCGACCTGGCGGAGCGCGACAACGTGCTCTACGAGATCTGCAACGAGCCCAACGGGAGCGCCACCTGGGACGACGTGCGTGCCTATGCCGAGCGCGTCATTCCCGCCATCCGTGCCAACGACCCGGACGCCGTCGTCATCGTGGGGACGCCGGAGTGGTCGCAGCGCGTCGATGCGGCGGCTGCCGACCCGCTCGAGGGAGAGCTGGGCGAAAACGTGCTCTACGCGCTGCACTTCTACGCGGCCACTCACCAGCAGCCCCTGCGCGAGCGCATGGCCGCGGCCATGGAGGCGGGGCTGCCGGTGTTCGTGAGCGAGTTCGGCATCTGCGATGCGAGCGGCAGCGGGGCGGTGGACTACGCGTCGGCCGATGCATGGGTGTCCCTCATGGACGATTTGGGTGTGAGCTACGTGTGCTGGAACCTGTCGAACAAGGACGAGTCGTCGGCGCTCTTCGCGGCAGGGTGCGCGAAGACGAGCGGGTTCGAGGAGGGCGACCTGAGCGCCGAGGGTCGCTGGCTGCGCGAGGCGCTCTCCGGCGCGCGGCCGGCAGGCGGGGCGCTGTCGGACGATGGGGGCGTCTCGGACGGGACGCCGGCGTCAGCGGCGCTGGCGGACGGGGTCGGGGCGGCGGCGTCGAGTGCCGGGCCCCTTGCCGAGGCGGGGTCGGCGGGCGTGCTCTCCTGGTCGGCGCGGGTGCGCCAGACGTGGGAGGAGGACGGTCGGACGGTCTACCTCTACGACTTGACCGTCCGCAACAACGGCGCCGCGCCCACGGACGGCTGGACGATCGAGGTGCCGGTCGACGGGGCCGTCTCGGTGAGGGAGGGCTGGAACGGCTCCTTCGACGCGGAGGGCTCGACCCTGCGCGTGGCGTCTGCCTCCTACAACGGGGTCATTCCCGCCGGCGGGCAGCTGTCCGACGTGGGCCTCATCGTCACGGGCGCCTAGCGCGTCGGCGGCGTGTGCCTGGGGCGCGGAGCGGGATGCCGTCGGCGGCGTATCGCCCTGCGGGGCAGGGCTCGTGGCCGAGGCCTCGGGTGACAGGGGCGTAAGCTGCGCCGGTCGCCGCCTTACGATTCTGTGAGAGTGGCTCCTGCCGCCCCGCGGGGCTCGCGTGGGTGCTATCGTGTTCGCAGCTTGAATCGAGAGGGAAGGGCGAGCAGTGGCGGCTCGGATCGTTCGACATACGATGCGCGTGATGGCCGTGGTGGCGGCCTGCCTGATGGTGGTGGCGCTCCTGGCCGTGGAGGGCCGCTATGCCGGCATCTCCGCCGGGCGGGCGCGGGCTCTGGCCGCGCCGTCGCCATCGGTGTCGGCGGCGGCGACGACTGGCTCCCCATGGTGCGCGGCGGAGGTCTCCTACCTCTCCGAGGCGGCTGCCGTGGCATGGATGGCGGGCGTCCCGTCCGAGAAGCCCTGCGCCTCGACGACGCTTGTGTGGGACGACCGCTGGCTTCTGGCCGACTCCGGCGACTACAACCACGACCTGGCCCGGGCCTGTGCCGTGCTCACGGCGGTGTGCAATGCCGAGTCGTGCTGGTACAGCGGGACGGCAGGCGCTCGCCCCTTCGCCGAGGAGGCCCTGACCCAGCTCGGGTTCTCCCGCGTGCGCACCGATTCCTACGCCTGGCGCAGCAGCCTGCTCGACGAGGTGGGCGCCTTCCTCACGGGGTCGCACGAGGGCGTGGCCTACACCTTCGCCGCCAAGACGGTAGATCCGAACACCTGGGACGCGACGGGGGAGGATGCCCTCGGCGGTGGCGCCCAGGACGGCGGCGCTGAGGATCGGGGCGCGCCGGGCGCGCACGACGCCGCCTCGGCCGCCGCGTCGCTGGGCGCGGGTGCCGGCGCCGGCGCGG
>NZ_QWKK01000136.1 GCF_009911695.1 Enterorhabdus sp. P55
ACCCGCCCGCCGCCCGCGGCCCTCGCACCTGCCGCCCGCGCGCCTGCCGTCACTGCGCCCGCCCCGCCGCGGGCCGCCGCACGCCTGCAGTCCCCGCCCTGCTCGCATGCCGTTGGCCTACCCGCCGCCCATCCGCCTCCCTACCCCCCTCGCGCAGCTTCCCCTGCAAAATGGCCAAAAATGACGACCTGACGACACGATACGGCGATTCTGCGCTTCGATTTCCCCCCTTGGCGCTGTCGTTACGGAGAGAGCCGCTCGCGACCTGGGGGTTTCGGCTCGGAATCCGCTAGAGATCAGCCGCGTTTGTCGTCAGGTCGTCATTTTTGGCCATTTTGCGCGCCGCTTCTGCAGCTGCGGCCCACTCCCCGACCTCCGCCTGCCCCCCCACGCCTACCCGCCCGCGACCCGCGCACCAGCCGCGCCGCCGTCCGCCCGCCCCACGCCTATCCGCCTGCGGGCCCCACGCCAACCGCGCCCCCGCTCCCCCGGCCCCTTCGCCAGCTCTTCGCCCCTTACGCGAGGAGGGCCGCCCTCGGGCAGCCCTCCTCTCACACGGATTCTCCTTCGCGCCACGCCACGCAGCGCCCCCTCGCCTTAGTCGCGGGTCAGCTTGCGGTGGAGGCGATGCGGCTTGGCGGCCTCCTTGCCGAGGCGCGCCTCGCGGTCGGCCTGGTAGCTCTCGAAGTTGCCCTCGAAGAAGTGCCAGCGGCCGGGGTTCTCGTCGTCGCCCTCCCACGCCAGGATGTGGGTGGCAATGCGGTCGAGGAACATGCGGTCGTGGCTGACGACCACCGAGCAGCCGGGGAAGTCGAGCAGGGCCGCCTCCAGGCTGGACAGCGTCTCCACGTCCAGGTCGTTGGTGGGCTCGTCCAGGAGCAGCAGATTGCCGCCCTCCTTGAGGGTGAGGGCCAGGTTCAATCGGTTGCGCTCGCCGCCCGACAGCACGCCGGCGGGCTTCTGCTGGTCGGCGCCCTTGAAGCCGAAGGCGGCCACGTAGGCGCGGCTCGGGATCTCCTGCTCGCCCACCATCATGTAGTCGGTGCCGCCGGAGACCACCTCCCACAGGCGCGTGTTCGGATCGATGCCGGCGCGGTTCTGGTCGACGTAGGAGATCTTCACCGTCTCGCCGAGCTCAAGCGTGCCGCCGGAGAGCGGCTCCAGTCCGACGATGGTCTTGAACAGGGTGGTCTTGCCCACGCCGTTGGGGCCGATGACGCCCACGATGCCGTTGCGCGGCAGCTCGAAGGACAGATCGTCGATGAGCACGCGGCCGTCGAACTCCTTGTGCAGGTGCTCGGCCACGAGCACCTTCGAGCCCAGGCGCGGCCCGACGGGAATGGTGATGTCGGCGAAGTCGAGCTTCTTCGCAGCGCTGGCCTCGGCCACCATCTGCTCGTAGCGCTCAAGGCGCGCCTTGGACTTGGCTTGGCGGGCCTTCGGGGAGGAGCGCACCCATTCCAGCTCCTTCTCCATGCGCTTGGCCAGCTTGGCCTGGGCCTGGCCTTGGGCGGCGATGCGCGCGGCCTTGGTCTCCAGGTAGGTGGAGTAGTTGCCCTTGTAGGGGAACAGCTGCCCGCGATCCACCTCGCATATCCACTCGGCCACGTTGTCGAGGAAGTAGCGGTCGTGGGTGACGGCGAGCACGGCACCCGGGTAGTTCTTGAGGAACTGCTCGAGCCACAGCACCGACTCGGCGTCCAGGTGGTTGGTGGGCTCGTCGAGCAGCAGCAGGTCGGGGGCCTCGAGCAGCAGGCGGCAGAGCGCCACGCGGCGCCGCTCGCCGCCGGAGAGGATGGTCACGGGCGCGTCGGGGTCGGGACACTGCAGGGCGTCCATAGCCTGGGAGAGCTGCGAGTCGATGTCCCAGCCGTTGGCCGCGTCGATCTCGTCTTGCAGCTTGCCCATCTCGTCCATGAGCTTGTCGAAGTCCGCATCGGGCGCGGCCATCTCCTCGCCGATCTGGTTGAAGCGCTCCACCTTGGCGAGCACCTCGCCGAACGCCTGGCGGATGTTCTCGATGACCGTGGCGTTCTCGTCGAGGGCCGGCTCCTGCATGAGGATGCCCACCGAGTAGCCAGGCGTGAGCCGGGCGTCGCCGTTGGAGACCTCCTCCAGGCCGGCCATGACCTTGAGCAGCGTGGACTTGCCCATGCCGTTGGGGCCTACCACGCCGATCTTGGCGCCGGGGTAGAACGACAGCGTCACGTCGTCGAGGATGACCTTGTCGCCCACCGCCTTGCGCGCCTTGTACATTTGATAGATGAACTCTGCCACTTCGGTTGCTCCTGGTTTCGAGTTGGGTATGAACCTGGGTATTGTCGCATGGGCACGGGGTTAACGCCAGCGCAGGGCGGGCCGTGCGCGAGAATCGGCGGATTTTGGCCATTTGCTTCGAAATTCCGAGGCAGGCGCCAGTCTGGTGTCGGCCTGCGACGGCGTTTCACCAGGTCGGCGAAAAAGCAATGGCTCGACGTGCCGCAAAATGGCACGAAGGGGACGCGCTTGCCTCGGAATTTCGAAGCAAATGGCCACAAAAGAGGTGAGGAGTTGCATGGCGGACGCGGTTCGCGGCAAAAAAAGGCGAGCTATCCGAGGGGGTGGCGCCTTTTTGGGCGGTTGGGAGAGGCGGCAGGTGCGTTCGTCCAGGTCGGCGGTGGTCGCACGGCCTTTGAGCGAGGCGCTAGGAGCGCGCCGGATGGGCTCCGAGGCTGGCGAGGAAGCGGGCGCGGGCGCGGCGACCGGCAGAGTCGGGCTTGAAGACGGCAGTGGCCTGAAGCACCTGGTGGAAGACCTGGGCGACCTCGTCACGCACGACGGGCGCGAGGGGGCCGGATGCGGAGGAGGCGCGAGCAGGAGCGGCCTCGGCGGCGGAGCCGGCGGGGCTCGGGGCGATGGGGTCGAGGCCAGCGCATCCAGCAGCGGCACGGGCTGCGGCCTCGGCGGCGAGATCGGCGCGCCGGCGTGCGAGAACGGCGGCGGCCCAGGGGGCGTGGGCGGCCGTCAGCGGGTCGGCGGCGAGGCGCTCTTGCAGGGCGGCCGGCGCCTCCCCCGACAGCGCAGCATCCCAGAGCGCCTGCTGGACGACGGGCAGCTCACGCGCCAGCCGCGGCGGCAGGATGGCGCGGCCCATGACCTCGATGAGCCCGATGTTCTCGCGCTTGATGTGGAAGAGCGACTCGTCCGGATGGAAGAGGCCGAAGGGTCGCTCCGGCGTCGTACGGTTGTTGCGCAGCACCAGGTCGAGCACGTAAAGCGAGGGAGCGGCCCCTCGGACGGGCCCGCCGGCGTCGCATGCCGGCAAAGGCCCGCTGGCGGCGACGCGCGGAGCTCCACCCAAGGCGCCCACCCCGCCGATCAGGCTTTCCCCGGCAACGGGAATAGCGCAGGCCGCAGCACCCCGGCCTGCCAGCACGCCCGCCTCCGCAAACCCGGCGCGCGCCCACCCGCCCGCCGCCGGCAGCCGGCGCAGGATGGGGCTCACGGCGTTGTGCGGCGCGTCAGTGCGGGAGAATATGCCGGCGGGCTCGTCGTCGAAG
The DNA here is from genome assembly GCF_009911695.1 of Enterorhabdus sp. P55. GTDB lineage: Bacteria > Actinomycetota > Coriobacteriia > Coriobacteriales > Eggerthellaceae > Enterorhabdus. The sequence goes on from NZ_QWKK01000136.1 coordinate 3,540, forward strand.
CGCTCCCAGGCGGCGATGACGCGCTCCGCACCCGCCAGGATCGATGCGCGGCCAGGCGACGCGAGGCGCAGCACGCTCGCCGGCCAGTCCACGACGCCGGCGCGCACCGCCGGCAGGCCCTCAAGGGTCATCTCTTGCGCGATTGAGGCTCTCATCAGGGGGAACTCGTATCGGCCACCTTGGAAGTGATCGTGGCAGAGAATGGATCCTCCCACCACCGGCAGCCCCGCGTTCGAGCCGATGAAGTAGAACGGGAACCGGTCGGCGAAGTCGAGCAGGCGCGCGACGGCCGCCGCGTCCACCCGCATGGGGCGATGCTCGGCGCAGAGCGCGATGCAGTGCTCGGGGAAGTAGGCGTAGGGCGAGAACTGGAGTCCCCAGCGCTCCCCGCCCAGCTCGACGGGCACGATGCGCAGCCCCGGCTTGGCGGGACGGTTAGCGCTGCCCGGCCATCCCTCGTTCTCCCAGCACAGGTCGCAAAGCGGCTCGTGGACGGCGCGTCGGGGGCCCGAAGAGAGGGAGTGGCGAGGCGCGGCGGCCGAAGACGGCGCGCTCGCGAGCAGGGCGGCGGGGAACCGGACGCCCGCGAAGGGGGCGCCGTCGGATGCGGCGGCTGAGGACGGCGCGCCCCCGGGCGGGAGATCGGCGCTAGCGGAAGAAGCGCCGACAGGCGGGAGACATGGGGACGCAACGCTCGCGAGCGAGGCGGCAGCGCCCCCGGGCGAGCCGGCGGGGAACCGGACGCCCGCGAAGAGGGCGCCGCCGGATGCGGCGGCCGAGAGCGGCGCACTCGCGGGCGGGAGATCGACGCTCGCGGAAGAAGCGCCGACAGGCGGGAGACACGAGGACGCAACGCTCGCGAGCGGGCCGGCCGGGGGTGCGGCGTTCGCAGATGCGGCGGGCGCGGGCAGATCGCCCGCGCGCCATGTGGCGGGAAGCGCGCTTGCCGGCAGGGCCGCGGCGCGCGGAGCGCTCTCGAGCGAGGAGCCGAGGGGCTCGGCGCCTTCAGACGGGGAGCGCGCGGGCGCGGCAGAGCCAGCGGCGGGCGCGGCGGCCTCGGGCGCGTCAGACGCAGCGCACGCGACGACCTCGGGCGCAGCGCACGCAGATGCGGCGGCCGAGGGCGACCCGCTTACGAGGCGGGCAGCGGGCAGCACGTCGCAGGCCGAGTCAGGGCAGGCAGTCTGGGCGGAACGGTAGGCGGCGGCTATGGCCCGGGGATCCTTCTCGGGCTTGGCAAGGTTGATGGTTATCTCGAGCGGGCCGCAGGGGGCGTCGGACGTCCAGCGGATGGTACGGGCGACGGCGGCCTCGTTAAGGTAGCCGCACGCGCGCTCCAGCTCGTAGAGGTAGCGCACGGCCGCCTCCGCGCCCTCGGTCGCCTCGATGCGCGCGAACCGGGCCCGCACCTCGCGCGGCGGCGGCGCGCCCGCATCGTCGAACGCGGCGGCGCCCCCGTCCCACGCGCCTGGCGCCGCCTTCCCG
>NZ_QWKK01000137.1 GCF_009911695.1 Enterorhabdus sp. P55
CCCGCGCAGGGCGCCCCCGCCGCCTCCGCCAGCCCCGCAGCCCCCGCCCCCTGGGCCGCCGCCTCCACGGCGCTCAGCGCCCGGGCAGCCGAGCGCCAGCGGCTCGCGCAGCTCAAGGCGCGCTTCAAGTCCCCCACTGGCCTGACAGCATCCGGCGTCGCGCTCGCCGTCCTCGGCGGCTACGGCATGGTGGCCCTGGGCGTTGGCGACATCGCCTACACGGCCGAGTCCCTCGCCACGGGCGCCGTGGACTGGCAGGTCACCACCGCCGTCTTGACCGTCGGCGCCGCCTTCTGCGCATGGCCGCTCACAGCCGGCATCCGCCGCATCCGCACCGCGCGGCTCGCCCGGGCGTTCCGCCGGGCCTTCAGCCAGCGCGAGGTCTGCACCTTCAAGGAGCTGGCCGCCCAGGCCCAGGTCAGCGAGAAGCGCGCCCTCTCCGCGAGCCGCCGGATGCTGCGCCACGGGCTGCTGTCCCAGGGCCACATCGACGACGAGGGCACCTGCCTCATGGTCACCGATGACGTCTACCGCCAGTACCGCTCCGCCCAGGCCGCCTATCAGGAGCGCTGCCTCGCCCAGAGCGCCGCCGAGGACGAGGCGCGCCGCCAACGGGCCCAGCGCGCGGCCGACGGCACGCTGCCCGCCGACGCGCGGGCGGTCATCGACGAGGGCACCCGCTCCCTCGCGCGCATAGCCGAGCTCAACGACGCCATCGCCGACGCGGCCGTAAGCGCCAAGATCGCCGCCATCGAGGACGTGGTGGCGCGCATCCTCGACCGCGTGCGCGACGAGCCAGAGTGCGCGAGCTCGCTCGACCGCCTGACGAGCTATTACCTGCCCACCACCGTGCGCCTGCTCGAAGCCTACGACGACCTGGAGGAGCAGCCCGTCCAAGGCGAGCACATCACCGGCTCGCGCCGCCAGATCGAGCGCACCCTCGACACGCTCTGCGCCGCCTACGAGAAGCTGCTCGACGAGACGTTCCGCGACGTGGCCATGGATGTCTCCGCCGACATATCCGTCCTCCACGCGGTGCTCGCGCAAGAGGGCCTGACCGACAACCCCTTCGACCAGACGACCCGGGGCAGCGACCCCGCGACCCGCGCCTAGGCGCCCACGAAAGGAGCCCCTGCCATGACCGACGAAATCAAGATCAGCTCCCTGCCCACCCCCGAGCTCACCCTCGATCCCCTGGCCGCCGAGGCCCCGGCCGCCCCCATCCTCCAGGCCGAGCCCGCCGCCCCGGCCGTCGCGCCCTCGCTCGAGGACATGCTGAGCGAGGAGGAGCGCGCGCAGGTGGACGCGTTCTCCCGCCAGATCGACCTGGCCGACTCCCAGCAGGTGCTCACCTACGGCGCCGGCGCGCAGAAGAAGATGGCCGACTTCTCCGAGACGGCGCTCACGCGCGTGCGCACCCAGGACCTCGGCGAGGCAGGCGACCTCATCGCCAACGTGGTCATCGAGCTCAAGAGCTTCGACGCCGAGGACGAGAAGGGCCTGTTCGGGTTCTTCAAGCGCCAGGCCGACAAGGTCACCGCGCTCAAGGCGCGCTACGACAAGGCCGAGGCCAACGTGGACAAGATCGTGCGCGCGCTCGAGGGGCACCAGGTGACCCTCATGAAGGACGCGGCCATGCTCGACCAGCTCTACGACCTCAACCTCACCTACTTCAAGGAGCTCACCATGTACCTGCTGGCCGGCCGCAAGCGCCTGGCCGAGGTGCGCGAGGGCGAGCTGCGCGAGCTGGGCGAGACGGCGCGCGCCACCGGCCGCACCGAGGACGCCGAGGCGGCCCAGCGCCTGGAGGCGTCGTGCAACCGCTTCGAGAAGAAGCTCTCCGACCTCGACCTCACGCGCACCATCGCGCTGCAGATGGCCCCGCAGATTCGCCTCGTGCAGAACAACGAGGCCCTCATGATCGAGAAGATCCAGACCACGCTGGCCAACACCATCCCCCTGTGGAAGAGCCAGATGGTGCTCGCGCTGGGCCTGGCCAACAACGAGGCGGCCCTGCGCGCCCAGGCAGCCGTCACCGATATGACCAACGAGCTTCTGCGCAAGAACGCCGAGAAGCTGCGCCAGTCCACGGTGGAGGTCGCGCGCGAGAGCGAGCGCGGCATCGTGGAGGTGGAGACGCTGCGCATCGCCAACGACAACCTCATCCAGACCTTCGACGAGGTCATGCGCATCCAGGAGGAGGGCCGCGCCAAGCGGGCCGAGGCCGAGGTGGAGATGCGCAAGATGGAGGCCGAGCTCAAGGAGAAGCTCCTCTCCTTCCGCGGCTAGCCCCCCGCTGCGACAAGCGGCGCCCTGGGACCGTGCCTCGGACGCCCCGCCTCGCTTCCTCTTTTTCTTATGATGGCATAAGAACACTTGTTTGTAAACAAGTTTGCTGATATAATCGTAAACATGTTTACAGGAGGTGACGGTGATGGCAACGCGAACCTTTTCGAGTCGGGCGGACGAACGGCAGCTCTCCTTCGCCGAGGCCCTCTCGCGCCGTGAGTACGGGATGTCCTACGGGCAGTACTGCGGAACCGTGCTCCTCAGCTCCATTGAGGCAACCGGGACGCTCCCCCATGTCGCAAAAGCACCGGAAGACGAGAGGAAGCAGGCAGCGGCCTCCCTCATAAAGGGGTTCTCCGCCCGAGCGCGTAACCCTGAGGTGGCACGCCTCTCCGACGAGGACATCCGCGAGCTCATAGCGAGTCGCTATGACTAGGCGCCTGCTCATCGACACCAACATCCTCCTTGACGCGGCGATGGGCGAGCGCCCTGGTTGGGAGGCGGCGACGCTCCTTATCGACGAACTGGTCTTTGAGGACGTCATCGGCTACGTCTCGGCCCTCTCGCTCAAGGACGTCTACTACGTCCTCACGAAGTACGCCGACGAGCACGCGGCGCGCTCCTTCGTCCTCGCCACCATGGACTTGCTCACCGTCGCAGGCGTGGACGGCGCGCTCTGCCGGCTCGCCGCGCTCTCAGACGAGCCGGACTTCGAGGACGGCATCATCCGAGCCTGCGCCGAGAGCCTGCCGATCGACTTCATCATATCGCGGGACGAGAAAGCGTTCGCGCACTCCCCCATCCGACGACTTTCCGCCCAGGAGTACGTCGACCTGTTCTGCGTGACGGAGGAAGTGGACTTCCCCGACTGACGCGGCAGGTAACGGCCAGCCCATACAGGCGGCGCCCCTAGAACCGTGCCTCGGGCGCCCGGGCCCCCGAGGGGTCAGGCTTTCGACGCGGGGCTGATATGCGAGGCTCTCGCCTCCAAGCCAACGGCACAACCCCACGGCACCACGGACAACGAACTACCGGTCAACGCCAACGAAGAAACGCCAACGGCTGAGTGGTTTCCCGAAGGGAGGATGCCCCGCGCCCGGAACGCAGCGCGCCGTCAGGCGCGACCTTCCGCCACGTCCAGGTCGACGGAAAAGACCTGGGTCTGGTTGGCCAGGTCTATCTCCAGCTGAAGAGCGGCTATCTGGTCCGAGAGCGCCTCGTAGTCGGCCTGGGCCTCGGCCACGTCGTAGTTGGCGTAGCGATACTCGACCGGCGCCCCGGCGGCGCCGTAGTAGCCCTCGCGCAGCCGCTCGCGGGGCTGGCGGGCGCGCAGCTCGGCCACGCGGTCGCGCTTGGCCGAGAGCTGGGCCAAGGCGATGAGCGCCTCGTCGATGGTCAGCCCGCTCTCCGGCAGCACGGTGCGCTGGTTGAAGCCGTGCAGGGCGTGGCGCACGGCCAGCACCGCGCGGTCGATCGCGTCGATGCGCTCGCGCGTCGCGCGGTAGTCGTAGGCCGGCGGCTCGTCGGCCTCGCCCTCGGCGCGCACGTAGGTGCAGGTATCGGCCTCGGTGCCCAGGAGGTGCTCCTTGTCGTCCTGCAGGCGGCGCAGGTACTTGCTGGCGCTGGCGGAGGTGAAGTCCACGGCATGCTCCCTATCGTTCACGGCAGCCGGTGCGCATCGGCGCGCGACGCGGCGCCTCCTCGTCGGTTGAACGCATTCTAGGCAGGACGTCTGGCGTACGCCTTGGCGGGGCCGCGGCTGTTGCGCGGGCATTACCGACCTGGCACGAAACGACAGCCTACGCAGCGACGGACGCTAGCGAGGGCATGGCGAGGCCACCCGGTAGCGGGACGCCGGCGGCGGGCACGCGCCGAGAGTCCTGCCCCCGGGCCGGAAGACGGATCGTCAACGACCGCCCCGTTCCCGATCGCGTAGCCGCCTGCCTTCGCTAGGATGACAGGCGACACGAGACGGAAGGAGGGCCGCGGTGAGCGTCACGTTCGGCAAGCGAGGCTGCGAGGCCCTGCTCCGCAAGCACCCCGGGCTCAAGGCACGCGTGGCCGCCGCCGTCGAATCCCAGATCGCCCACGGGCTGTTCAAGTCGAAGTTCGCCACCACCGAACGCTGGGAGGGCCAGCCCATCTGGGAGTGCCGCGTCAACGAGGCCTCCGCCGGCTCGGTGCGCGCGGCCTTCAGCGTCCGCGACGGGACAGCCGCGGTGATCTACCTCTCCCCCACCCTCCAGAAGCGCGCCTTCACCGCCGAGCTCAACCGGTTCCTCAGGAGGCGTCCATGAGGCTCATGCCCGTCAAGCAGGCCCAGGCTCGGTTCATGGGCGCCCTCGGCGATGCGAGCCTGAGCTCAATCGCGCTGCTCACGTTCAAGAAGGATCGATCGGTCGCCCTGGAGCGCGACGCTGCCGGCGCCTGGGAGCTCGTCGAGGACGGCTTCGAGCGCGCCCGCATTCCGCTGCCGGCCGGCGGCGCGGGAAAGCGCCTGGTCAAAGATGCCTTCAAGCGCGAGTTCCCCCGCAGCAACAAGCTCTACGTCGACGAGCGCCGCTGAGGGCCCGCCGGCTGGGCCACGCTACGCCGGGACGCTCCGGGCCGACGACGCCCCGACCGCCAACGACGCGCCCGACCGCCGCCGACGACGCGCCTCGCCCTCGCCGCGACGCCTCCGACCGCCGACGACGCGCCTCGCC
>NZ_QWKK01000138.1 GCF_009911695.1 Enterorhabdus sp. P55
CCCCGGACCCCCCCCCTATGTCTCCGCTCTCAATGCAAATTCGAACGGTTTTGCACCCGCCTGCACCCCGTATCAGCGTCTTAGCGGATCCTGTTCTTTTCGCGACCTGGGGTTTTGCGGCGGCCAGTCGTTTCGAGGCGCGCTATTCTGCTTCTATGCAGTGCAAAACCGTGCGAATTTGCGCCCGGCCCTGCTTTTTTCGCAGCTGTCGCCTCGAAAGGACGCCCGTGAACGCTTCCGTTGCCTCCTGCAGCTCTTCTCCCGCACCTGATCCCGCCGCACTCGCCACACGTCCCACGCTGGCCGCATGGCTGGAAGAGTACGCCGCCATCGAGCGCGAGTGGATGGAGGGCCTGGCTACCTACGGCATCGATTTCGCCCCGCGCGACGAGGACGCGGCCGCCGTGGCCGTCCTCCGCGAGCGCCTGCGCGCCAAGGGAGCCCGTTTCCGCAACGGAGGTGCCAGCGTATCGGTGGGACGCATCTCGTCGGCCTGCCTCGCCTGCACGGGCGATCGCGGCAGCCGGTCGTTCTTTCTGTCGCTTCAGTGCAACCGCTCCTGCTATTTCTGCTTCAACGTCAACCAGGAGGACTACGAGCAGAATCGGCGCCTCAAGCCGGGCTGGCGCGACGAGGTGGATGCGTACCTGGCCGCTCCTGACGCGCCCACTCATGCGGCGCTCACCGGCGGCGAGCCGCTGCTGCACAAGCCCGAGGCCGAGGAGTTCTTCCGCCGCATCCACGACGCGGCTCCCGATGTGCACCTGCGCCTCTACACCGCCGGAGACTTCCTCGACGAGTCGGCCGCCCGCGCCTTGCGCGACGCCGGGCTCCAGGAGATGCGCCTGTCGGTGAAGCTCGGCGACGGCCCCGAGTCCGATCGCGTGGCCATCGAGCAGGCTCTCGCCACCCTTGCGCTTGCGCGTGAGGTCATCCCCGACGTCATGGTGGAGATGCCGGTCATCCCCGGCACCGAGGACGCGTTGCGCGCGCTCCTGCGCGGCATGGACTCCCTAGGGCTCTTCGGCATCAACCTGCTGGAGTTCTGCTACCCCTACGGTGACTGGGAGGAGTACCGGCGTCGTGGCTTCAAGGTGAAGAACCCCGCCTTCGCCGTGCTCTACGACTACGGCTACGCGGGCGGCCTGCCCATCGCGGGCAGCGAGCGCGCGTGCCTGGAACTCGTGGAGTGGGCGCTCGACGAGGGGCTCTCGCTGGGCGTGCACTACTGCTCGCTTGACAACAAGAATCGCGACCAGATCCTCCAGGCCAGTCTCGCTGCCGCGCCGTCGGTGGACGAGGAGCTCTGCCAGCTGGACGACGGCGACTTCTTCTACCGTGCGCTCAAGGTGTTCGATGGCGATGCGCCGGTAGCACGCGAGCGCCTGCGCGAGGCGGGCGTCCCGTTCGCGGAGAACGACGAGGACGGCAGTCTGGCCGTGCACCCGGCCCATCGCGCGCTGCTCGACGGGCTGGCCGTGGCGCGGTCGGTCAACGTCGCCCAGCCTGACGGCCCTGCCGGTACCTGGCGCCTGCGCGAGCTCAAGCTCGAGTACCCGGCCTAGGCCTCGCTGGCCGGCGGGACGCCGGGGCGCGAGGTGCGGGGGCAGGCCGGCAGAACGCCAAGCCCGTGGGCGCGGGGGCGTCGGAAGGCCGGTGGGGCGTCGGGTTCGCGGGCGCGGCGGAGGGCGGATCGGCGGGGCGTCGAGGCGCGAAGCTTGAGGCAGGACGGACCTGCGGCCCTGCGGCCGGCGGCGGGGCAGGCGGGCAGAGTGGCCGTCGAGTGATGTCGCTCTCCCGGCGTTCCGCTGCCACTTTTTCGGCGCGAGATGGCACTAATTGGCGTTTTGGTACGGTTCGAGGCTCCGAAATCCGCGGTGGGCGGTCGTGTTGAGAACGTTTTCCCAGGTGGCGTTTAACACAGGTGGCCCATTGGCCTGACTTTGAGGCCCCCAGCCGTACCAAAACGCCAATTAGTGCCATCTCGGCGCGTTTTGGTGGCAGTGACCGCCGTCCGCCCGCGATCCCGGCGCCTTGCGAGAGCGCATCTCACGCGGTCGGCTATCGCGCGTCGCCTCGGCGCCCCGTGGGGGCGCCTGCGCGTTTGGCGCCGCGCGCTCTTCCGGGCGTCCTGCGAGGGGCGTCCACGTGCTTTGGCTCGCCGTCAGCGCCCGCGTGCGCGGCGGCCGTCCGCGGGCCGCGCGCTCGCCCTCCGCCGACGGCGCGTCGGGATCGGGCGCATCCTGCCGGTACCGCCGCGGGCACTCCGTCGAGGGCGCACCCCGCCGCCGGCCGCCGCGTGTCCGCTAGCCCGCGATCATGCGGCGCACGATGGCCGCGCAGTGGCGGGCGGCAGCGGCCTCGAAGACGGGGTAGTCCACCGCATCCGAGCCGTCGGCCTTGTCTGAGATGGCGCGCACGATGGCGCAGGGCACGCTGTTTAAGTGGCACACCTGGGCAATGGCGGCGCCCTCCATCTCGCAGCAGCGCGCGCCGAACGCCGCGGCGATGCGCTCCTTCTCGGCGGCGTCGCGCACGAACCGGTCGCCTGAGGCCACGCGCCCCTCGTGGGCGGCGACTCCCTCGGCCTGCGCCGCGGCGACGGCGGCGGCGCGCAGGCTCGCGTCGGCGGGGAAGGCGAGCGTGTCCATGCCGGGCGTCTGGCCGAGGGCGTAGCCCAGGTTGGCCACGTCCATCACCCAGTTCACCGTATCAGTGGCCACCACCACGTCGCCGATGTCGATGGCCGCGTCGAGCGACCCGCCCACGCCGGTGTTCACCACGGCCCCCACGCCGAAGCGTCCGATGAGCTCCTGGGCACACGCCGCCGCGTTCACCATGCCCACGCCGCACTGCACCACCACGCAGGGCACGTCGTCGATGGCGCCCTCGAAGAACTCCATCCCCGCCACAGTCGTGACGCGCAGGCCGGCGCCGGGTGCGCTGCCGCCTGCGGACAGCGGCGCCTGGCCGGCATCGCGCAGGTCGCGGGCGATGGCCGCCTCCAGGGCGTCGCCAGGCGCCGGCGCACCGGCGCCTGCGGCCAGGGCCTCCTTCAGCAGCGCCACCTCTACGTCCATGGCGCCGATGATGCCGTATTTGATCGGGGAATTCGTCATGAGATTGCTCCTTTGCGGGGAAGGCCGGCGGTCAGTCATGCGGCGGGAGGGGAGGGGGCGCCCGGCGCGCTTGGTGAGGCGGGCGGAGGGGGGCAATGTCGCGCGCTCCCGCGGGCGGGGCAGCGCGCGGCCCTGCGGGCGAGCGGGCTTCGCGCAGAAGGCCCGCCGCGCGCTCGCGCCACCGCCCGCGCCCTAGCCCAGCAGCGCGGGGTAGCTCGTGTGCGCCTCGTCCAGGCAGCTCAGGGTGTCGGCCACGTAGCGACGAGCCCACCAGCGGGCTTGGGCCAGGTCGGAGTCGTGGTAGTTGCCGCACTCCTCGGGGCGCGCTCCGGGAATCTCGCCCTCGAAGTCGCGCGCGAACTCGAACAGGCGCGTCACGAGCGGCGCCACGTCCGCCGGCTCGCAGGCGCCGAACACCACCAGGTAGAACCCGGTGCGACACCCCATGGGCCCGAAGTAGATCACGCGGTCGGCCCACTCCTCGTCGTTGCGCAGGAAAGTGGCGCCCAGGTGCTCCAGAGCGTGGACGGCGGCCGTGTCCAGCACCGGCTCGCGGTTGGGCGCGGTCATGCGCAGGTCGAAGGTGGTGGTGACGCAGCCGGTGGCCGGGTCGGCGTCGCTGCGCGACACGTAGACGCCCGGCTCCAGCGCGTTGTGGTCGACGCAGAAACTGGCGATTCGCTCCATGAAAGGCTCCTAGTCTCGACGGTGCGCTCGCGCGGAGTGGCGGGCGCGGGGGGCGGTCGCCCGCTACTCCGGCTTGCGGGCGGTGTGGACGGCGGCGATGCCGCCGGTGTAGTTCTTCCAGGCCACATCGGTGAAGCCGGCATCGCGCAGCATGGCGGCGAAGGCCTCCTGGTCGGGGAACGCCTTGATCGAGCGCGACAGGTACACGAAGCCCTCGCGGTCGCCGGTCACGAGCCCGCCCCAGAACGGGATGAGGTGACGCAGGTAGAAGTGGTAGAGCGCTCGCCAGGCGCGGTTCGGCGGCGTGGAGAACTCAAGGCAGGTGAACGTGCCTCCGGGCCGCAGCACGCGGAGCATCTCGGCCAGCGCGCGCTCGCGCTCGGGCATGTTGCGGATGCCGTAGGCCATGGTGATCGCGTCATAGCTAGCGTCGGGGTAGGGGATGTTCTGGGCGTCTACCGTCGCGAAGTCCACGGGCACATCGCCCGCGGCCCCCTCGGCGTAATGGGCCCGTGCCACGTCGAGCATCTCGGGCACGAGGTCGGTGCACTGGATGTGGCGCGGGGCCTTGGCCCGGGCGCAGGCGAAGGTGACGTCGCCCGTGCCGCCGGCGATGTCGATGACGTCGTCAGCGGGCCCGATGGCGGCCTGGCGCATCATGCCGGCCAGCCACAGCCGGTAGGCGCCGAAGCTCGACAGTGCGTTGAAGCGCTCGTACTTGGTGGCGATGGACGAGAAGATGCCCTTCACGCGCTCGCTCGACAGCTCGGCGGGCGCCTCCATGCCGGTGGCGGTGTCGATGCTCAGGGCCTCCTCGCTCACGAGTCCTCCTCCATGTGGTCAGCCGGCTTCGCGGGCGCGTCGGCTCTTCGGCCCGCGTCCGCGAAGCCGGCCCGTGCGCCCGGCGCGTCCTCGTCCACGCGCACGTAGCCCTTGCGCCCGCCCCGCGCGCGCCTGGCGCCGTGGCGCCCGCCGGCG
>NZ_QWKK01000139.1 GCF_009911695.1 Enterorhabdus sp. P55
GGGACGAGGAGGGGACGAGGAGGCCGAGGGGTGGGAGGGACGGGAAGCGAATGGGGGGGGGTGGGAACGCAAGCAGAGCTGCCTGGGCAAGGGCGGGGGGGGTCGCGGGGTCGCCTGGCGGGCGAATGGGAGCGCACGGCGGGGTCGTGGGCCGGCGGGCGGAACGGGGGCGAGCCACAGGGAGCGACGGGGCCGGCGAGGCGCCGGGGCAGAGATCGCGACGGGGGCTGCGCAGGCGGCGGTCGCTCGGCATCCGCCGCCTCGGGACAACACCTCTCAGGAGAAGGGGGCCGCACGGCGCCCCGCGCCGACGGAGGACAAGGCTGCCGGCACAGCGCGAGCGGAAAGAGCGAGCAAGCTGCCGCAACGGCGAGGCTGACGGGAAGACGGCCTTCCGTCTCGTGACGCACCAGCCCCACGCGGCCGGCGTTTGCGAGCGCCGGAGGACGGAGATCAGCTAGGCAAGGATGGGCGCGAGGGCTTCCTCAAGGGAAGTGCGTGATGCCGCGGCGAGAAGGGCGTCCTTCTCATCGCGAGAAAGCTGCTTGAAGCGATACTCGGCGCTCATGGCGTCGTGCTTGGTGGCGAACCCTGCGTAGGCGAGCAGCTTCACAGGCCGCCGGGCACGCGTGTACTTCGCACCCCGACCGGCGTTATGGGCCTCGAGACGCCGGCGCACGTCCACCGCATACCCTGTGTAGAGCGAGCCGTCCACGCATTCGAGGACGTACATGAAGTGCGCGGGCTCCTCTTCCCCGTCCATGGGGCTCGCGTGCTGCGGCACGCCCGGAGGCGTGGCGGAGATGGAGTTGCAGTCGTCGTTTTCAGTGCGCATGGTCATGGGAAGAATTATAGTGGTCGGCAAGCGCGCCGCGAGCGCCCGCGACGGAAGGACGACCATGTGCCATCGATTCACCATGCTTACGCCTGACGAGGTCGACCGCGTGCTCGCGCACCTGCGCGCGGTCGCCCGACTGCTAGGCGAGGGCGCGCTCGGCGGCCCAAGCGCCGCAGACGACACGCTGCCAACCCTGCACCGCCCTCGCGACATCGCGGACATCGACGCCTTCCCCGGCTCGGAGTGCTGGGTTATCGTCGCCGACGCCGAAGGCAAACGCACGGACGAAGAAGTTAGCCACGTGCGCATGTTTCACGTGAAACATTCCCGCGCGCTCATGAGCAACGGCGCAGAGCAGGCTCCCGCGAAGCCAGGTAGCCCGGAGGCAGTGGGCGGCAACGCGGAGGCGGGCGCTTCCGTCAGAGAAGGAACCCGGGAAACGCACGGCGGAGGCGGGGCGGAAATCTGCGTTGCGACGAAGGCGGCGGGCGCAGGAGACGACCTCGATGCGCTTGGCCCGCTCTCCGCGTGGGCCAGCGGACTGACCCGATCGGCGCTCATCTGGGGCATCGACGTCTCCTGGAAGAAGGGACTTGTGTTCAACACGCGTATCGAGTCGGCGCTCGCCGGCCGCGCAATGTGGCGCGATGCGCTCGACCACGGCCGCTGCCTCGTGCCCGTGCGTGCGTTCTTCGAGACGCGCAGCGTCGAGCCGCCGACCGCCGAGCTGCTCATCGATGCGTCCGGCGCCTCCGCGAGCGAAGGATCCTCCTCCGCAGCAGCCGCGTCAGATAAGGCCGCGCGAAGACGGCGACCGCAGTTTCGGTTTGCCGGACCGGGCGACGGGGCGCTGCTGCTGGCAGGACTGCGGATGGGCGACCGTTTCACCATCGTCACCACCGAACCCAACGATGTCGTGGCACCCGTTCACCATCGCATGCCACTCGTGCTGAATCCCGTCGAAGCGCTCACCTGGCTTAACGGCACGCCAGGCGAGCTAGCCAAGCTGGCTGACCGGGCGCGCGTTGCCCTCGAGCGCGCCGAGGCGCCAGAACCCGGCCGCGCCAGCGGCCCGGGTGGCGGCCCCCATCCCGATCAGCTCTCGCTGTTCTAGCGCGCCGAGCAGCCGACGGTCGCCCCGGTCGCCCCGGTCGCCCCGGCGCCACCACTCGGCCCAATCGTCCCCACGGTCGCCCCGCCAGTCCGGTAGCCCCGGTCGCCGTCCGGCAAGCCGGCCCATTCCGCTGCGAGCACCACGAGATTCCGAGTTTCTGGCCAAAAACACTGCGGTTTACGCATCTTCTTGGAGAACAAGCAGCCTTCAGGCAGTGGCGACCTGGGGAAACGCACTCGCCAGAGCCTTATCGAGACGCAGATCAGCGTAAACCGCAGTGTTTTTGGCCAGAAATCTTCTTTTCGAGCAGAAAAAGGAGTGGCTCCCGTCACGAACCGAGGAAGCCCAGCACGTATTCGCGGCAAAACGAACTTCGGCATCTGATTAGGAGGCATTCGCACGACAAGCCCGTGCGCCCAGGAGGGTCTCACGCGTTCGGAGCGCCCGCCGCGCCCCAGCGCCACCAAGGCTCCCGCCTTCCCGGGCGTCCTCGCGCCGCCTCCCAGCGCCCCCGCCATCCGAGGCGCCCGCTTCCCAGCGCCTACGCCGTCCGGCGCCACCGCAACCCGGGCCACGCCTCCGCCCGAGCGAGCCGGCCACCTGGACGCGCCGCCTCCCAGCGCCCCCGCTACCCGGGACGCGCCGCCTCCCAGCGCCTTCCCAACCCGGGACGCGCCGCCTCCCAGCGCCGCCGCAGTCCGGAGCACCCACTCCCCAAAGCCTCCGCTACCCGGGGCACGCCGCCTCCCAAAGCCCCCGCTACCCGGGGCACGCCGCTTCCCGGCGCCTAGTAATACCGGAAGTACGCCGCGCAGCTTCCCTCGCTGCTCACCATGCAGGGGCCGACCGGGTTCTCCGGCGTGCAGACGGTGCGGAACAGCGGGCAGTCGCTCGGCGCCATGATGCCGCGCAGGACGTCGCCGCAGCGGCAGCCGCGGTGCTCCACGGTGGGCTCCACCTCCGGCGAGAAGCGGCGCAGCGCGTCGAACTCGGCGAACCCCTCGCGGATGCGGTAGCCGCTGCCCGGGATGTCGCCCAGGCCGCGCCAGGTGGCGGTGCAGGTCTCGAACACCTCGTCGATGGCGGCCATGGCCACGGGGTTGCCCTCGGGCATGACGCCGCGCGCGTAGGCGATCTCGATGTCGGCACGCCCCTCGTGGAGCTGGCGCATGAGCATGGCGATGCCCTGCAGCACGTCCACCGGCTCGAACCCGGTGATGACGCCGGGGATGCCGTACTTCTCGGCCAGGAAGCGGTAGGGCTCCACGCCGATGATGGTGCTCACGTGGCCCGGCAGGATAAGCGCATCCACCTTGAGCTGCGGGTCGTTGATGATGGCCTCCAGCGCGCCGGGCATGTTCTTATGCGCGCCGTAGACGGTGAAGTTACGCAGGCCCGCGGCCTTGGCGCGCTTGATGGCCATGGCGACGAGCGGCGTGGTGGTCTCGAAGCCCACGCCCACGAACACCACCTGGCGGTCGGGGTTGTCCTGCGCCAGGCGCAGCGCGTCAAGCGGCGAGTACACGATCTCCACCGCGCGCCCCGCGGCCTGCTCGGCCAGCAGGCTGGAGGTCGATCCCGGCACGCGCGTCATGTCGCCGAAGGTGGCGATGGTCACCTCGGGCACGCGCGCGAGCGCTATCACCTTGTCGATGTCGTGGTTCGAGGTGACGCACACCGGACAGCCGGGGCCGGACGCCAGGCGCACGCCCTCGGGCATGAGCCCGCGGATGCCGTTGCGCGCGATGGCCACCGTATGGGTGCCGCACACCTCCATGAGGGTGGCGCCCCCAGGCGCCCAGGCGCGAATGGACTCCACCAGGCCGCGCGCCAGCGCGGGATCCTTGAACGCCTTCAGTTCGTCTGCGAGGTCGGCCATGGCTAGTCCTCAGCCAAGGCGGCCCACACCGAGGCGGTCGCCGTCGCGCCAGGCGCGGCCGCAGCGGTCGGAACGGCTACGTCGGCAGCGGACAGGTCGTCAGCCACCAGCTCGGGGAACTGGCGGATGAGGTCGATGGTCTCTTGGGCGAACTGCTCGTCCACCACCTCGATGGCGAAGCCCGCGTGCACGAGCACGTAGCTTCCCACCTGGGCAGACGGAGTCAGGTCAACGGAAATCTCGCGGGTGACCCCCAGGATGTCGACGGTCGCGAGACCGCCCTCCCCCATCTCGGTCACCTTCGCCGGAATAGCCAGGCACATAGGCTCGCACGCTTTCTCTCGACGGCGGGTACGGCGGATGCGGCGCGTCCGCCCCGGAGCCCCGCGCGCACAAGAGCGCCCGAGACGCGAGGGCTACGACGCCGCGACGTCCCCGCCCATGGTTTTGGCCCATGCTACCACAGCCTGGCCAAGCGAGATGCATCCGTCGTTGGGCGGCAGGTCGCGATTGACCGCGGTGGTGAAGCCGGCGGCCTCAAGCTGCGCGAGCACGCGCTCGACGAGGTAGCGGTTCATGAACACGCCGCCCGAAAGCGCCACCACGTCGATGCCGTAGAGGGCGCGCACCAGCTCGGCCGCCATAACCACGGCGCTCGCCATGGCGTCGTGGAAGCGCCGCGCGATGACGGGCACGGGCACGCCGGTGGCGAAGTCGTCGAGCAGCGCGGTGAAGACGGGCGCCGCATCGAAGAGCACGACCGACGTGTCCTCGGCAGTGCTGGCCTCGGTGGCCACGTTCTTGGTCACCGTGACGGCATAGCGCTCGGCGGCGGCCAGGTCGTCGGCCGCCTCGTCGCGCGCCGCCTGGGCAGCCGGCTCGTCCACGCGGGCGCTGACCGCCGCGCGCGCGGCGACGTCGGCCGGGGCC
>NZ_QWKK01000140.1 GCF_009911695.1 Enterorhabdus sp. P55
CGCGGGTGCGGATGGCGCTGGCGACGGCGATGCCGGCGCCGGTGACGCGGACGGCTCGGGCGACGGCTCGGGTGACGGCTCGGGCGACGGCGACGGCAGCGGCGAGGCCGTGCCGCCGGGGCCGCCGCTGGCGCCGGTGACGGTCGTCACGCTGCCGGAGGGCGCGGGCTCCTCGGTGGGCTACGTTCCCAACGGCACGACCACGCCCCAGCCGTCGGTGACGCCGGCGCCCCTGGGGGCCAAGGCGTCCACCACCGACGCCCAGGGCATCTACGCCTTCGAGGGGCTGCCGAGCTACCTCCAGCTGGATGCCGCGGGCAATCCGGTTGCCCATGAGGAGCGCGGCGCCGCTGACGACGTGTGCCTCGTGGCGTACCGGGTGTCCCTGGGCGAGCTGAAGCCCGGGTTCGCGCCCAGCCGCTACGACGTGCCCAAGGCAGGCGCGGACGACCAGCGCTACGACTCCGACCTTACCCGCGACGAGGGCGGCCGTCTCGTGCTGGCCGAGCACTTCCTGGACGGCGCGGCTAAGCTGGCGCGCAAGGACGGCTACGTGCTGACGAGCGTGGAGGCCGCGGCTGGCGACGGCCATCAGTACGAGGACGCCTACAAGAGCGTCACCTACGACACCCCCAAGGCGCTGGCAACCCAGCGCGGCGGCGATGCCGGCGTGAAGGAGGTCTCGACCACCCACGTCTCCGGCATCGTGTGGGACGACCTCAACCACGACGGCATCCGCCAGACGGGCGAGCGCGGCCATGCCGGCCAGGCCGTCGTGCGCCTGACCCGCTACTGGTACAAGCCGGAGGGCGTGACCTCGGAGGCGCCTGACGCCGGGACGCCCGATGGGGGAGACCCCGATGCCGGCGCGCCCGGCGGCCCCACGACGCGGGACGCGGATGCGGATGCCGGCCCGGATGCCGGTGACGGCGGCACGGGCGATGCCGGCACGTCCGGTGGCGCGGGCGATGCCGGCACGTCCGGTGGCACGGGCGACGACGATCCGGATGCCGGCCCGGGCGCCGGTGACGGCGACGGTGCCGACGGCCCGGCCGCTGGCGATGGCGCCGACGAGGAGGAGGCCTTCGGGCCCGAGCCGCTGTGGGTTTACGACCGCGCGTTCAACGGCGAGGGCGAGGACGCCTACCCCGACCGCGAGCGCGTGGTTGAGGCCGACGGCACCTACCGCTTCGACGACCTGCCGGCCACGGGCCTCCAGGTGGTCGGCGGCGAGGAGATCCAGGTGGTCTACGGCTACCGCGTGAACCTGGTGGAGCTGCCGGCGGGCTACGACGCCACCCCGCGTGACCGGGGCGGCGACGCGACGGTCGACTCCGACCTCGATGACGCCACCACGCGCCTCATCCCCGACGAGCCGGTGGACGGCCTGATCCTGCTGGCCGTGCGCGAGCAGCCGGGCGAGGCGGCCGAGGTGCTCATCGAGGGCCCGCAGGGCGCCAAGTGGTCGACGGCCACGGTGGAGGAGAGCGAGCATAACGACGCCGGCGTCGCGCCCTTCTCTTCGGCCCTCATCAGCGGCTGGGTGTGGGAGGACGCCGACAAGGACGGCATCCAGCTGGAGGACCTCTCCGACGTGAAGTACCCCGGCATGGTCGTCACGCTCGAGCGGCGCTCCACGTCGCTGACCGACGCGGTGGCCGACGGCTGGCACAGCCGCACCACCGATGGCGTGAAGGGCAGCCATCTCGATCTGAGCGGCGAGCCGCTGGAGAAGGCCCCGCGCACCATCGAGTGGTTCGACCTCGGCCCGGCCGAGGGCCCCGACGGCCCGACCGATCCGGATGAGCCGAACAAGCCCGAGGAGCCGGGCGGGCCCGACGGCCCGGCCGATCCGGAGCCCGGCCCGGATGACGGCCCGGATGGCCCCGACGCGCCGGACGCCGAGGGCGACGAGCCCGGCTTCCCCGACGCGGCTGCCGCCGAGGATGGCCGCCTGGTGATGGACGAGCCCCTGCTGGCCATGGTTCGCGCGCGTCTGGCGGCCGGGGGCTCTGCGGGCGGCAAGGACGACGCCGGCGCCTCCGACAAGAACGACGCCGACGACGATCCGGAGGAGGTCATCGACCCGAACGAGCGCGTCGAGTTCGACGGCATCCTCTCGGAGGGCACGTGGGAGAAGGCCGGCCAGACGGTCACCGACGAGGACGGCTGCTATCGCTTCGTCGTGCCGGTGGTGGACGCCCAGGGCAAGCCCTACCAGTACCGCCTGCGCATGGACAAGCCTGACGGCACCGAGTACGTGCCGCTGAACGCCGGCGACAGCGACGCCCTCGACAACGAGTGGGCGCACCTGAACCTGGTGGGCCAGCGCGTGCCGGAGCACGAGGGCGTCACCGACGTGCTGGCGCCGCTGGGCCGCAAGGCCTCGGGCCCCAACGCCTACGGCCTGACCTACGCGACCTTCGCGCCAGCCAGCTGGGCGCGGCATGAGGACGGCACGGGTAATCCGGTTGACCTGGGCCTTCACACGCCCATCGACCCGGAGGAGCCGGAGGATCCCGATAATCCGCCGAGTCCCGATGACCCGCGCAATCCGCTGACGCCCGACCGGCTGCCGCGCGACCCCAAGCACCCAGTGCTGCTGGGACTTCCCCAGACGGGCGACGACGTGAGCTGGATCCACCTGGTGCTCACGGCGGCAGGGGTTTCGGTGGCCCTCATCTTCCTGGCGCTGCTCTTCGGGCGCCGCAGGGAGGAAGAGGAAGCCTAGCCTTCCCGAGCGGGCGGTCGCGTGAATGCGGCCGCCCGCTTTCTTTTGATGGGGACGCGCGGCGCGGGCGCTCGCCGGGGCCTGCTTGGAGTACCATAGGGAGGTTGCCCGCTGACCCGAAGGATTGCCATGCCCGGACCGCTGCAGAACTCCCACACCACCGCCGATACCCTCGACCCGGCCAAGCGCGCGTCGCTGCCGCAGAACATCGAGGCCGAGCAGTCGGTTCTGTCGGCGTGCCTGCTCAACGGCGAGGCGGTGGAGGAGATCATCCTGCGCCTCAAGCCGGAAAACTTCTTCCGCCCGGCCCATCGCATCATCTTCGAGGCCGTCTACGACCTGACGGTGCGCCGCATCCCCGTGGATCCCATCGCGCTGGCCGACACGCTCCAGGCCAAGGGCCAGCTGGAGGCCGTGGGCGGCAAGGCCTACCTGGTGGAGCTGGCGGACAACACCTTCGCGCTCACCAACTGGCAGCGCCACGTCGACATCGTCAAGCGCAACGCCATCCTGCGCGAGCTGGTCTACGCGGCCGCCGACATCAACGCGCTGGCCTACGACGCCCCCGACGACCTGAACGAAGTAGTCGAGGAGGCGGAGAAGACCCTGTTCAACGTCACGGAGAAGCGCGTCTCCTCAAGCTTCGTCAAGATGGACACGCTCATCACCGACGCCTTCGAGGAGATCACGAAGCTAGCCGAGCAGAAGACCTCGATGGCTGGCGTGCCCACCGGCTTCAGGGACGTGGACGACCTGTTCCACGGCTTCCGCGGCGGCGACCTGGTCATCTTGGCCGCCCGCCCCGGCGTGGGCAAGACCTCCTTCGCGCTCAACCTGGCCGTGAACGCGGCGAAGTCCGGCGCGGCGGTGGCCTTCTTCTCGCTCGAGATGAGCGCGGGCCAGCTGGTGCAGCGTATCCTGTGCGCCGAGGCCCGCGTCAACCTGTCCAAGATCCGCAGCGGCCAGATCGCCGAGGGCGACTGGGGCGCCATCGCCGACGCGTCCAACACCCTTTCCAAGCTGGAGATCTACATCGACGACTCGCCCGGCCTCTCCATCCTGGAGGCCCGCGCCAAGGCGCGCCGCGAGCTGCGCCACGCCTCCGGCCAGGGCAAGGGCCTCATCATCGTCGACTACCTCCAGCTGATGCAGCCGCCGCAGTCGCGCCGCGACGGCAACCGCGCCGTCGAGGTCGGCGAGATCTCCCGAGGCCTCAAGATCCTCGGCAAGGAGATGGACATGCCGGTCATCGCGCTGTCGCAGCTGTCACGTGCGGTGGAGATGCGCGGTAAGAAGCGCCCGATGCTCTCCGACCTGCGCGAGTCGGGCTCCATCGAGCAGGACGCCGACATCGTCATGTTCATCGACCGCTCCATGGACGAGATGGAGGCCGAGAGCGAGGACCGGCCCGACCTGGGGCAGGCCCAGCTCATCGTGGCCAAGCACCGTAACGGCGCCACCCGCGACATCGACCTGGCGTTCAACCCGGAGTACACGCGCTTCATGGACTTCATCGACGACTCGCGTGTGGCCGGCTATATGTAGGAAAACCTGAGAAAATCGCACATATTCCAGGTATTTACGGTTTTTGACTTTACTTTAGGGCCGCAAGGCTCCACACTGCGCTTGTAGTATTTTTTACCTGCATTACTCACGCCCCGGCGCTGTCTAAGAAGAGGGCTGCCACCCGCTTCGAAGAGGTACCCGGTCTGCGGCCCGTTGGATGGGAAATTGCCGCCCGTTAGTTCCGACGACCACCCGCGCATCCGGATATACCACCGGTCTTCGGGTTCCCGACCCGGCTTGCCAAGACCCGGCAGCGCCCTGCGGGCGGCCATTCCTCCATCATCGAGCACTGCGCCCCTAGGGGGCGTTTTTTTGCGCCGCCGCCGTTTTGGCCTCTGCCCTCCGTGCGCACCGTGGCGCCGGCAGCCTCCGGCTGCTGCCCCCCCCC
>NZ_QWKK01000141.1 GCF_009911695.1 Enterorhabdus sp. P55
GCCCGCGGCCTGCGCCGGCTGCGCACCCGCGCTCGGCGCACACATGCCCGGCGCACCAGCGGCCCCGCACTCGGCCCCGCGCCCAGCGAACTCGCGGCCCCGCGCTCGCGCGAACCCGCCCTCCTGCGCCTCCTACGCGCCCGCGTCCTCGAGCGCGATCTCGTCGATCACCTCGCGCAGCAGCGCGGCGGACTCCTTCAGGCTCTGCTGCTCGGCGTAGTTGAGCGACGGGGGCATGCGGCCCTCGATGCCGGCGCGCCCCACGATGCAGGGGGTGGACAGCGCCACGCCCTCGATGCCGAACTCGCCGTGGAGCATGTTGGACACCGACAGCACCGACTTCTCGTCGCGCACGATGGCCTCGCAGATGCGCTTGACCGACAGCGCGATGCCATAGTAGGTGGCCCGCTTGCGGCGGATGATCTCGTAGGCGGCGTTGCGCACCAGGTCGCTCATCTCGTCGCGGAAGGCGGCATAGGAGCCCTCGGCGCGCATGTTGAAGAAGTCTTCGAGCGGGATGCCGGCCACGTGCGCGCTCGACCAGGCGATGATCTCGCTGTCGCCGTGCTCGCCGAGGATGCGGGCGTGGACGTTGCGCGGGTCAACCTCCAGGCGCTCGCCGATGATCTGCTTGAGCCGCGCGGTGTCGAGCACCGTGCCCGAGCCGATCACCCGATCCTCCGGCATCCCCGACAGGCGGATGGCCGCATAGGTGAGCACGTCGACGGGGTTGGACACCACGAGCAGGATGCCGCCGCAGTCCCGCGCGCGAATCTCGCCCATGATGCCGCGGAACACCTCGACGTTGCGGTGCACGAGGTCGATGCGCGTCTCGCCCGGCTTCTGCCCGACGCCTGCCGTCACCACGATCACGCCGGCGTCGGCGATGTCGTCGTAGGTGCCGGCGTAGATGCTCATGGGGCTCGCGAAGGCCATGCCGTGGCTGATGTCGAGCGCCTCGCCCTCGGCCCTCTCGGCGTCCACGTCGATGAGCACCATCTCCGAGAACAGCCCCGACTCCAGCAGCGCGAAGGCGGACGCCGATCCGACGAACCCGCATCCGATGACGGCTACCTTCCGATCGTTGACCTGGCCCATGATCACCCTTTCTCCCGAGAAATTCCGTCGTCGAAGGGTATCATGATAGGCTCCGCCAGAGGAAGGGGAGCACCGTGCGAGAAAACCGCGAGAATTCTGTTGAAGTGGAGGCCCGGGCCGCCGACGCGGCGGCCGATGCCGCCTCCTCGGCGAAGGGGCGTGATGCGTGGGCGTCGCGCACCGGGTTCATCCTGGCCTGCGTGGGCAGCGCGGTGGGCATGGCCAACATCTGGCTGTTCCCCTATCGCGTGGCCGACTTGGGCGGCGCGGCCTTCCTCATCCCGTACCTGCTGTTCGTGGCCTTGCTCGGGTTCTCCGGCGTCATCGGCGAGATGGCCTTCGGCCGTGCGATGGGCGCCGGTCCGCTCGGCGCCTTCGGCAAGGCCATGGAGCTGCGCGGCGTGGCCCACGGCCGCGTGATCGGCCGTATCATCGGGCTCGTGCCCACCATCGGCCAGCTGGCCCTGGCCGTGGGCTACGCGGTGGTGCTGGGCTGGGCCGTCAACTACCTGGTGGCGTCGCTCGACGGCCAGCTCATCAGCACCGACCAGGTGGGCGCGTTCTTCGGCGCTGTGGCGTCTGAGATGGGCAACGTCGGATTCCACCTGCTGGGGCTGGGCGTCACCTTCGCCATCATGATCCTGGGCATATCCCGCGGCATCGAGCGCATCAACAAGGTGCTCATGCCGGCGTTCTTCGTGCTGTTCGTCATCGTGGGCATCCGCGTGTTCATGATGCCGGGGGCCTTCGAGGGCTACGAGTATTTGCTCGTGCCACGCTGGGAGGCGCTCGCCAACCCCACCACCTGGGTCTACGCGCTCGGCCAGGCGTTCTTCAGCCTGTCGCTGGCGGGCGGCGGCACCCTTGTGTACGGCAGCTACCTGAAGAAGGACGTGGACGTGGTGCGCTCGGCCCGCGACGTGGCCATCTTCGACACGCTGGCGGCGCTGGTGGCGGCGTTCACCGTGGTGCCGGCGCTGTTCGCCTTCGGGCTGGACGTGTCGAGCGGCCCGCCGCTGCTGTTCATCACGCTGCCGGGCGTGTTCCAGGAGATGCCGCTGGGCAACCTCTTCATGATCGTGTTCTTCCTGGCCGTCGTGTTCGCCGCGGTGACGAGCCTCATGAACCTGTTCGAGTCGCCGGTGGAGGCGCTGCAGGACCAGTTCCGCCTGCCGCGCTGGGCGGCTGTGGCCGTGGTGGCGGTCATCGCCGTGGCCGTGGGCCTGCCGCTTGAGAGTGGGGACGCGGTGTCGCTGTGGATGGACGTCATCTCCATCTACGTGATCCCCGTGGGCGCGTTCCTGGCGGCCGTCATGTTCTTCTGGGTGTGCCCGCGCGGGTTTGCCAAGAAGCAGGCTGAGCTGGGCCATGGCCCGATCGGCCGCTGGTTCGACGTGCTCACGCGCTACGGATTCGTGGGCATCACCGCCGTGGTCATCGTGCTCGGCATCTTCTTCGGGGGCATCGGCTAGGAACGCGATCGGCGCGCGGCCGTGGCCGGCGTCGGGACGTCGGAAGGGCGGGGAAGGGGTCGTCGCGCGTGGCGTGGCGGCCCCTTCTCTTGTGAGGGGGCCGGTGGGATGCGGCCGCGCGTCAAGCGGCCGGCACGCGGGGGGAGCGCCGGCCGTGCCGGCCGGGCCCTCCAGGGCGCCCCGCGGATCGCGCGTCGCCCCACCCGGGGGGCTGCCCGCGGCTCGCACGTCGCACGCGACGCGTCCTGCCGGCTAGCGCACCCGCGTCTCCCAGAACGCCACGGCGCTCGCGGCGGCCACGTTGAGCGAGTCCACGCCGTGGGCCATGGGGATGCGCGCCACCCAGTCGCAGGCGGCGATGGTGGCCGGCGCGAGCCCGTCGCCCTCGGTGCCCAGCACGAGCGCGAGCCGCTCGCAGGCGGCCAGGCGCGCATCGTCGATAGCCAGCGCGTCGTCGGCGAGCGCGAGCGCGCAGGTGGCGAACCCCGCCGCGCGCAGCAGCGCGGGCCAGTCGGCGTCCACCCGCGCCCACGGCACCTGGAACACCGTGCCCATGGACACGCGGGCCGCGCGGCGGTAGAGCGGGTCGTGGCAGCGCTCGGTGAGCAGGAGCGCGTCCATGCCGAGGGCCGCCGCGCTGCGGAAGAGGGCGCCGATGTTGGTGTGGTTGGCTACGTCCTCGAGCACCGCCACGCGTCGCGCCCCGGCCAGCAGGGCCGCGGGATCGGCCGGGGCCGGGCGGCGGAAGGCGGCCAGCGGCCCGCGCGTGCGCTCGTAGCCGGTGACGGCGCGGCGCTCGGCGGCGGTGAGCACGAAGGCGGGGGCCGCGGGGTCGGCGGCGACCATGCGCGCGACCAGGGGCTCGGCTGCTGCGCGCCAACGTTCCTCGGTGATCAGGGCGAACGGGGCCAGGCCCGCGTCGAGCGCCCGCTCGATGACGTTGGCCGACTCGGCGATGAACAGCCCGCCGGCCAGCCGCTCGGGATCGGCCGACGCGTCGAGGGCGCGGGCAAGCCCCACCAGCTGGCGCGGGTCGCGCAGCTCGGCGTCGGTCAGCGACGAGAACACCGCCAGCCGCGGGTCGTCCAGCGTGTCGGGACGGGTGAGCGTCATGGGGCCTCCTGAGGTCGGGGACGGCTGGCGGGCAGGGCGCTGCGCCTGGCTGTCTGGCCTGCCTGCGGAAGGCCGCCTCGGTCGCGGGCGGCGCGGCGGCTGCGACCCCGCGGGCTGCCGGGAGAGGCGCGCGCCTGCCCGCCGCGCAAGACTCGGCGCGGCGCCTACGCCTCCGGCTCGACGATGCCGTCGTAGAACGCGTAGAGCTCGGGCAGGGCGCGCTTGATGCTCACGGGCCGGAAGGTGTCGCGCTCCACCATGCACGCGGTGACGTGACCGCTGACCAGGGGCTTGGCCGTAGCGGGATCGTCGCCTTCGCGGAACACCCGCTGCAGGTAGGTGGTCTTGGTAGGCCGCGACTCCACCACGCGCGTGGCCACGAAGGCGCCCTCGCCATAGCGCAGCGGCTCGCCGTATTGCAGGTCGACGGCGTAGATGGGGCACATATAGCCCGCCTCCTCGATGGAGGCGTAGGGGAAGCCCGCCTTCTCCAGGAAGTCGGTGCGGGCGTCCTCGAAGTACAGCAGGTAGTTGGCGTGGTAGACCACGCCCATCATGTCGGTCTCGGCGTAGCGCACCGCTATGGGGGTGATGACCTCCATCCTAGGCCTCCTTGCTGGGAACGAGCTCGATGGCCTGCTTGCCGGTGAGCTGCTCCACGTCGATGACCACGATGGCCGTGCGACCGATGAGCTTGTCGATCTCCTCGTCCACGCCCTCCTCGAGCCCGGCGCAGTAGCGCAGGGCGAAGGCGCGGCAGAGGGCGCGCTTCTCGGCCTCGTCCTCGACGATGCGCG
>NZ_QWKK01000014.1 GCF_009911695.1 Enterorhabdus sp. P55
CCTCCGCCCCCGCCCCCGCCCGGCCCGGCCTCGGCCAGCTCCCTCCCAGCTCCGCCCAGTCCCCGGCGCCCTCCACCCGGCTCCCACCCAGCACCTCCAAACCGCCCGCCAGGTCGTTTCCCCGTTGGCGATTGCGTCCGCGTGCCTCCTAGCGCCTCCCGAACCTTCGCTTCTCGTGCGCGATTTGCAAATTCGCACGGTTTTGCACTGAGATACCGCGCGAATCCCGCGCTACCGCGACATGGCGACTTTGTCGACCTGGGCAAACGCAAGCCCGCCTGAGCATCCGCCTCCGAGACGGCCGCTCGCACAGTGCAAAACCGTTCGAATTTGCAAGTTGTGGCCGCGTTTCGCCAGGCCGACTATAATGCTGCTCCGTGACTGCTCTGCGTAACATACCGCCAGCCGCCTACAAGCTGCTGATCGTGCTGGCCACCGTCATATGGGGGCTCAGCTTCGTGGTGATGAAGGACGCGGTGGACGTGATGGAGCCCGCATGGCTCATCGGCGTGCGCTTCCTCATCACGGCGGCGTTGCTTACCGTGGTGCTGTGGCGTCGCGTGCGTCCGGCGCTCACCCGCGAGCAGCTGCGGCGCGGCGCGGTGCTGGGACTGCTGATGTTTCTGGCCTACTGGACGCAGACCATCGGCCTGGCTTTCACCACGCCGGGCAAGAACGCCTTTCTCACGGCCACCTACTGCGTGATGGTGCCGTTCATGTTCTGGGCGGTGGCCGGCAAGCGGCCCACCGTGTTCAACCTGATGGCGGCTGTGCTGTGCGTGGCGGGCATGGGGCTCGTGTCGCTGACGCCCGGCACGCAGGCCGTGGAGTTCGGCGACGTGATGACCCTTGTGTGCGCTGTGTTCTTCGGACTGCACATCGTGTTCGTGAGCAAGTACGCGCAGGGATGCGATGTGCTGCCCATCACCGTGTTCCAGTTCTGGACGATGGGGCTGTGCGGCGTGGTTATCGGCGCCCTTACCGAGGAGCTGCCGAATGCGGCCGCGGTGAGCCCCGAGTTCCTGTTCAACATGGCGTACCTGATCGTGCTCGCGTCGTGCGTGGCGCTCGTCATCCAAAACGTGGCGCTGGCCCATGTGCCGCCGGCCCAGGCGTCGCTGCTGCTGTCGCTCGAGGCCGTGTTCGGCGTGGCGTTTTCGGTGCTGCTCTATGGCGAGGCGCTCACGATGCGCCTGGTGGCGGGCTTTGGGCTCATCTTCGCGGCCATCGTGCTGAGCGAGGTGTTCCCGCTGCGCCCCCGTGGTCAACAAGCCGGAGACATCCCGACCCCTGCGCCTGCCGCCGACTTGCTGGCGGGTGACAATGGGGCCTCCGGTGAGCTGGAGGAAGTCCTTGACGGAAGGAGCTGAGATGAGGGAGAAAATCGAGGAAGCCGGGCGCGACAACGTCGTCCTGATCGGGATGCCCGGCGCGGGGAAGTCGACGCTGGGGATCGTGCTGGCCAAGATCATGAATTACCGCTTCGTCGATGCCGACCTGCTTATTCAGAACCAGTGTGACAAGACGCTTCAGAAGCTGCTTGACGCCTGTGGACCCGATGGGTTTATCGAGGTAGAGAATCAGGTGCTCTCCGATTTGGAGTGCGAGCGCACCATCGTGTCCACGGGTGGATCGGCGGTGTACTCTGACGCGGCCATGGAGCACCTTGGGCAGATCGGTCGCATCGTGTACCTCCAGATCAGCTACGACGAGCTGAAGAACCGCCTGTCTGACCTGCAGGAGCGTGGCGTAGTGTTGAAGGGCGGCATCTCCATGAGCCTGCGCGACCTCTACGATGAGCGCAAGCCGCTCTACGAGCGCTATGCCGACATCGTGGTGGACGTGAACGATCTGAGCATCACCGCGGCGGCCCGCAAGGTGGCTGCAGCGCTGGCCTAACGGGCGACGCCGACTGTTGTCGAGCGGGCCGCTGGCCTAGCGGGCGGTGCGTGAGGCGGGCCGGAGGTGGGATTTCCTGAGGCGGCCTCGCGCCGCACGCTGCGTCGCAACAGCCTCCGCTGCCTTCCGGTCGTGCCGGAGCAGGCGCAGAACGCGAGAAAGGCGGGACGTCCCAGCGCGGGCGCCTCGCCTTTCTCGTGCGGGACGGGGGGCGACCGGCAGGCGCCCCCCGCGTCTTCGGGTGAGACGCCGCTATAGCGACGGCTCCAGCTCCAGATCGTCGTCGAGGCCGGCGGGCGCCGGAGCGGCGGGATCCTTGGGGGCCTTCCAGTCGGCCGCGTCGTCGGGGCGCGGCGCCATGGCGCTCTCCACGCCGTTGGCAGCCTTCAGACGCGCGAAGTAGCTGCGAGTCTCCTTGGCCACCACGCCGGACAGCGCCACCAGCGCCACCATGTTGGGCAGGGCCATCAGGCCGTTGAAGATGTCGGCGATGGTCCACACGGCGCTCACGGTCATGTAGGGTCCGATGAACACGGCGGCGATGTAGAGCCAGCGGTACGCCTTCACGGCCTTCATGTTGCCGTTGCTGAAGTACTCAAGGCAGCGCTCGCCGTAGTAGTCCCAGCCGAGGATGGTGGTGAAGCCGAACAGCACCAAGCACGCCATCAGAACGAAGGCCGTGACCTCGTTCGGCAGGAACGGCAGGCCCGCCTGGAACGCGGCGGTGGTGACGGCCGCGCCTTCGAGTCCGGGCAGGTTGTAGGCGCCGGTCATCACGATGGCCAGGCCCGTCATGGAGCACACGACGATGGTGTCGAGGAAGGTGCCGGTCATGGACACGAGGCCCTGGCGCACCGGCTCCTTGGTCTGGGCGGCCGCGGCGGCGATGGGCGCAGAGCCCAGGCCGGCCTCGTTGGAGAAGATGCCGCGGGCGATGCCCTTCTGCATGGCGATGATGATGGCGCCGAGCATGCCGCCGGCCGCCGCCTGCAGGCCGAAGGCGCTCTGCACGATGGTCACAAGCGCCGCGGGCAGCATCTGGATGTTGGCGATGATGAGCGCGAGCGAGAAGCCCACGTACACCACCACCATGGCGGGGATGACGCGCTCGGACACGCTGGCGATGCGGCGCAGGCCTCCAACCACCACCAGGCCCACCAGCACGGCCAGGATGAGCGACGCCACCACGGTGGCGATGGAGTAGTCCATGCCGAACAGCGAGAAGGCGATGGCGGACTTATCCGGGTCGAAGAAGCCGGTGATGGCCCCGGAGATGGAGTTCACCTGCGTGAACGTTCCAATGCCGAACAGGCCGACGCACATGCCGAAGAAGGCGAAGACCTTAGCGAGCCAGCGCCAGTTGGGGCCCATGCCGCGCTCGATGTAGTAGAACGGGCCGCCGAGCACATGGCCGTCCTCGCGGATGGAGCGGTACTTCACGGCAAGCAGGCCCTCGGAGAACTTGGTGGCCATGCCGAACAGCGCCGCGAGCCACATCCAGAACAGGGCGCCCGGGCCGCCGGCCACGATGGCGGTGGCCACGCCCACGATGTTGCCCGTGCCGATGGTTGCCGAGAGCGCGGTGCACAGGGCGCCGAAGCTGGTGACCTCGCCCTTGCCGTCGTCCTCGTTCTTGATCATGTAGCGCAGTGCACGCGGCAGCTGGCTGAACTGCAGGCCCTTGAGGCGCACGGTCAGCAGCAGGCCGCCGAAGAGGATGAGCACCATGAGGGGCACGCCCCAGATGAAGTCATCGATGATGCCCAGTACGTTGTTGATGGGCTCGAACACGTCGTCCACGAAAATCCTCCTTCTCTTGTGGGCGATGTCCGCCGAAGAAGGAGGCTCTGGAGAAGCACGCTATGCGGGGCAAGGAAAGATGAGCGCGAAGATAAGCGCCCTCTGTCCTTTTGCCTGAGAGTTTCAGCGCGGCCGCGTGGCCTGCGCCTTGCACCTTCGGCACCCGTATTCGGGATTCTCCAGAGGCCCCTCCGCGCCCTGTCTCCGTGGATTCAGAGCGTTTCAGCGGGGTACGCTATGTGATTGCGTTGCAAATTATAGGCAGGGCGGTCGGCTTGTCAATGGAAGGCTGGGGCGAAATGGTAGAATCGGGGTCGTCGGCGCAGCGGACGGCCCCGAGCGGCCTCCCGCCGACCTCAAAGCGCGCCCCTGTAGCTCAGCGGATAGAGCGTCGGTTTCCTAAACCGTGCGTCGGAGGTTCGAGTCCTCTCAGGGGCGCCAGTTTCTAGGCCGTCTTCCCCAAGCTCTCCTTTTTGTCATGCATTCGTTACCTGTGGTCGGTCGTTCGTATCCGGTGACGCTTGCACGGTATTGTCGTGTCAGAGGGTCGTTATTAGTATGTAAACCGTATATTTACGTTTTTTGATGGAGAACTATCCGCTTTGGGCAATCTGCTTCGCCGTTCTGGAGGGAGCAGGGGCGGTAGTGGCCATGGTCGTGCGGCGTTTGGCGAGAAACGCGGGCGCGACCCGTAACGTTGTTGCGTCACCCCCCGGCGCTCGTCGTCGGGAGAGAGCCATGGGGCTTGTGCGCACGGTCGGGAGGATGGCCGAGCGTCGCAGTGCCCGAAGAGGATGTTCTGCCAGTTGAGGAACGGTCGCTTTGCGACTGGTCTGATAACGAGGGAGGATGGCCATGGGTGGCTCGAACCAGAAGCCGGCGCAGCCAAGCACGCCGAAGAACCACACCTGGGGGAAGAAGCGCGTCCAGCTCATCGTGGGCGGCGTCGCCGTATGCGCGGCCCTGTCCCTGACCGGCATCGCCTTTGCGGCGGCGGGCGGCGGATCGTCCGTCACCTGGGACGCGATGGAGAAGGAGCAGCCCCCGGTTCCCATCGAGCAGGCGGAAGCCCCGAAGGCCGAGGCAGACGCGCTGCCCGTCACGGGCGCGGCGGACAAGAAGGACGCGCAGGAGCAGCCGAAGGCCGAGGCTCCGGCTGAGGACAAGAAGCCGGCCGACGAGGTTGCGGCTTCGGTCAGCAACCCCGTGGCGGATGGAAAAAACACCACGGAGCAGGGTTCGCGCGGTTCGAATGAGCCGGCTGGAGCTGACGTGAAGGGCGGCGCGGACGGCAAGAAGCCGGCTGACGCGGCGAGCGACCCCCAGGGCGACGCGCAGGCCGAGCCTGCCCCTGAGGCTCCGGCCGCGGAAGACCCGACGGCCCAGGCTGCCGAGGCGGCTCCCGCGAAGGCCGTCGTGAAGCTCTCCGTGGAGCCGGCCGACCAGGGCGCCGTTGCCTACGCGGGCGCGACGTACCGCGACGGCGATTCCATCGAGGCCGAGGCTCCGGCCGACTTCGCCCTGACCGTGAGCCCTGCCGAGGGGTACGAGGTCGAGTCCGTCACCGTTATCCGCACGGCCGTCCCGCTTGAGGGCACAGACGCCCCGGCTGCCGCTCCCGGCGCCGGTACGGCCGCTCCTCTTGAGGCCGACGCCGCGGGCGCCTACGTGGTGAGCGCCGATGCGCAGGCCGCCACCTACCAGGTGTCGGTGACCCTCAGGGACGCGCGCATCAACAGCTGGGAGAACCTCAAGGCCGCGCTCGAGCAGGGCGGGGATGTCAGGCTTGACGACGACATCGAGGCCGAGGGGCCGCTGACCATCACCGCTGACACGACGCTCGACCTGGCGGGTCATAACCTCGCGCTTCCGGACGGCGAGGCGAGCGCGGTGAACGGCGGCGCGCTCATTACCGTGCAGAGCGGCACCTTCGCTCTCACCGACTCTACCGCGACCCCGCTCAAGTCCCAGTGCCGGGCCGAGGAGCGCGGGGTGCAGGCCGAGGCGGCTGGCATGCCGGCCTCCTACGACGCGGCCAGCCATGAGCTTACTTATTATGTGACCACGACCAAGGCTAACCGCACGAAGGGCACCACCTACGAGACGCGCCATGAGGAGCACCTGAACCTAGGTGCCGCCGGTGCCATTGAGGCGCAGGGCATCGGCGCCCTCGTCGAGGTGCGCGACGGTGCCGCGTTCGCCATGGAC
The DNA here is from genome assembly GCF_009911695.1 of Enterorhabdus sp. P55. Classification (GTDB taxonomy): domain Bacteria; phylum Actinomycetota; class Coriobacteriia; order Coriobacteriales; family Eggerthellaceae; genus Enterorhabdus. Next base: position 5,908 of record NZ_QWKK01000014.1, read on the forward strand.
GGCGGTCGTCTGACGAATGCGGGCGGTGCCCATGCCGTGAAGGCCGGCGACTCGACGGTGACCATCGTCGGCAATGCCGCCATCGTCGGCAGCGGCAGCGCGTCCGCCAGCGGACAGGACGCTAACGGCGCCGGCATCTACCAGGCCGGTGGCACGCTGACTGTGGGCGGCAACGCCGCCATCGCCGCTAACGTGGCCGCCAACAACGGCGGCGGCGTGTACCTGGCTGATGGCAAGGCGACCATCGGCGGCAATGCCGTGGTGGCCGGCAACAAGGCGTCCGAGGACGCGGCGGAGACGGACGGCTCCAACGAGCATCCGGACACGTACAACGGCGGCGGCATCTACGTGGCCAAGGCCGCGTCGCTCACGGTGAGCGAGAACGCCGTCTTCTCGGGTAACCGCGCTCGTCGCGATGGCGGCGGCATCTACGTGGCGCCCCGGCTGAAGGATGACTCGCTCGTCAGCGCGAACCGCCTTGTCCTCACTGGCGCCACCATTACCAACAACTACTCTGATGCCGTCAAGGAGCGCACGGGCTTCTACGTGTCCGGCGGCGGTGGCGTCTTCTCGATGGGCGACGCTGCTATCGACGGTGCCGTCATCACGTCCAATCGCGCGGCCGACGCCGGCGGTGGCTTGGCCATGCCGGGCGAGGCCAAGTACCAGATGCCCCTGCTTACCATGCGCAACACCGTGGTGGCTGCCAACTGGGCGGAGGCTAGCGAGGGCGGCGGCATGTTCTGCATGACCTCCGGTCGCCGTGATGAGGACAAGGTGGCGCGCCTGAGCTACGTCACCACCGGCACCTACGTCACCAACAACCACACCAACACCGTGTTCGACTACGGCGGAGGCGGCCTGTTCGTGCCCGTCGATGGCTTCCTCAACGTGGTGTACCCCGTGGTCTCGGGCAACGAGGCCAGCGGCTTAGGCGGCGGCGTGGGCGCGTGCAGCAACAGCACCGTCATCACCCAGGACGCGGCCATCTTCGACAACAAGGCCCTGGGCGAGAACCACACCACCAACCCCAACGAGTACGGCGACCGCTGGGCCATGCTCGCCGAGGACAAGGGCCCCGGCCCCAAGGGCAACGACCCGGGCGACCGTATTTGGGATATGAAGTCCTCGGCGGTGGTTGAAAACACGTACGATCAGTACGACAGCTACAACGACTATCGCACGCTCAAGCATGCGGGTTGGCGCAACGAGAAGGGCGAGGTCGAGCCCCTGGAGGCCAACGACTTCTTCAGCGCGCACCGCGCCACCGTCTACGGCACGATGCTCGGCGGCCATGACGCCACCAGCTGCCCGGAGGACTGCGAGAGCAGTCATCGCTCCGAGTACAACTGGACGGGCTGGATGAGCGCGAGCCCCGCCCAGGGCGAAGCGCTGGTGGACTACGCCAAGTATGGAGTGGCGAAAGTGACTCTCCCGGGTGAAGGAGGGCAGCTGGGAGCCAACTCCTCTGGTCCCCGTGCTAACAACTTGGGTTGGTACCTATGGGTCAAGAATAGCGACTTCGATGAAGAGTTGGCTCTGGAGAGTGCGTACAAGCTTGACGGCGCGAGTGTGGAGCTCAACAGCTACCAAAGCGGCAAGAGCTTCCGCTCTTCCATGACCGGCTTCTACGAGCTGGGCTTGCAGAACGCCCCCAACCTCATCTGCCTGGACTTCAAGCGCTACGCCGATGGCGGCTTCATGCAGAATGCCGACGACAGCCCCGCCAACAAAGGGCTCTACCTTAAGGCCGACGGCTCGAAGCTGGCCCCGCGCGAGCTGGAGGCCGCTACGCGCACCGAGCCCTTGGCCTACTACCGCGTGTACCACATCGACAAGTTCCCCGAGGGCAATGGCTTTGCCCAGGCCAACCGCATCATGGCGCTTACCGCGGACCCGAGCGCCGAGGCCAAGGTGTCGGCCCGCAGCGCTGCTTGCGTGTTCGTCACGGGCAACAGCTCCAACACCAACGGCGGCGGCATCGGCTGCAACGGCTTCATCCACATCGGCCGCCCCGATCCCAACGTGCCGGACGAGCCGACGACGCCGGACGACCCGACGCACTTCGGCAGCTTCCGCATCGTGAAGACGCTCGAGAGATTCCCGGAGACCGAGGAGGGCACCATCGACGGCGAGCGCGCCACCGTGGTCTTCCACGTAGTGGGCTATCAGGACAAGGAGTCCGTCGAGAGCGGCGAGGGCCATAACGTCATCTACGACGCCTATCACGCCCTGGAGTTTGACGCCAACGATTCGCAGGAGATCGTGCTGGGCCGCTTCCCCGCGGGCTCTTACTTCACGGTGACCGAGGTGTCCTACAGCGGCGCCAACTTCGAGATAGCCGATGGCGAGAGTGCCACGCAAGGCGTCATTATCGAGGACGACACGCAGGAGGGCGCCGTCCTCCCGCAGGTCAACTTCCGCAACACGTACAAAGACGACGGCCATAAGACCTCCGGCGTGGTGAACACCTACACCAAGCAGGACGGCAGCTACACCGTCACCCAGAAGTGGAGCAAGACCCAGGTTGTCGTGCCTGAGCCTGCGGAGGGCGACGAGCCGCAGACCCCGGCCGACGAGTCCTAGGCGAGGAAAGTGATGAGCATGAAACGAACCTTCCTGAAGAAGCGGACGGCGCTCGCCGTGCTGGCGGTGGCCCTGGGCTTGGGCGTGATGGTCGGCCCCACGTTGGCCTACTATACCGACACCACCCAGGCAAACGGGTCTATCCCGTTCTCCCTCACTCCCGAGACGCCGCCCCCGCCCGAGGAGCCCGAGGAGCCGGGCACTGAAATCCAGGAGGAGATCGAGGGCACCAACAAGATCATCCGCGTGGAGAACGTGGGCAAGACCGACGTGGCAGTGCGCGTGCGCGCCTTCTACGGAACGGCGAACGCCACGGTCGAGTTCGTCGGCGACGGCTGGGGAACGCGTGCGGAGGGCGATGGCGAGGAAGGCTGGCTGTACGGTCGCACCGTCCTGAAGCCGCGCGAGGTGAGCGAGCCCCTCTATATAAAGGTAGAGCCGGTCAAGGGCGCGCAGGTTGACTCGTTCGACATTGCCATCGTGCAGCAGTGCGTGGAGCCGGACGAGGTGGCCGAGGGCGAGCCTGTCGCGGCGACCTTCGCGGATGGCACCGTGGTGCTGAAGGAACTGGCGGCCCTTCCGGCCTACGAGGCTGACGACCAGGCCGAAGGCGAGGATCCTGAGGCTGGGGCCGAGGCCGAGGGCGAGGAGCCTGCGGCTCGGGCGGCCCTGGCTGCGGCGGCGGCCGTCGAGGGCCTGGTGCCCGTGGCCGACGAGGCTGCCCAACTGGTGAACGCGACCGTCAACCCGGGCGTCCGGGCGTAAAGGAGGGAGAGCCATGAGCGAAGTGAAGAGCGCATCCCCCCGCACCGTGCGGATGATGGTGCTGGCTGCGGCCGTGCTGCTGGTGGTCGGCATCGCGGGCGTGGTTCAGTCGACCCAGGCCCAGCTGGTGTTCATGAGCGAGAACTACGTCGCCGAGTTTGCGCAGACCCACATCGGGGTGGCGCTGACCGAGAACGACGTGGTGGTCGAGGGCGACGACGCCCTGCTGGCCGATCCGGAGGCCCTGCTGGGCGGCGATGCCCAGATGATTCCGGGCAAGGCGTACGCCGAGCGGCTCTCGGCGGTCAACACCACCGACATGGGCGAGTACGTGCGCCTGACCGTGCGCAAGTACTGGGCCGATGCCGACGGGACGAAGAACCCGCTGCTCGATCCCGCGCTGATCCAGCTGACCTACGACAGCGAGGACTGGGTGCTCAACCCGGAGGAGTCCACCGACGAGCGCCTGGTGTTCTACTACCGCCACCTGCTGGACGCCCATGAGGCAGCCGTGGCCCCAGCGGTCAAGACCATTGCCATCGACCCGTCCGTGTCCACGGCGACCGGCGATTTCTCGCAGTGCCGCGTGGCCCTTTCCGCCCAGGTCGACTCCGTGCAGATCAACTATGCCGACGACGCCGCTAAGAGCGCCTGGGGCGTGGACGTGGACGCGCTCGGCCTCGAGTGGGATGAGGTGATGGCGCGATGAGCCTGAGGAGTTTTTGCGGGAAGGCCCGGACTGGGCTGCTGACCGTGGCCCTGGCCGCAGGCCTGGCGCTCTCGGGCGCGGCTGCCGCGTGGGCTGCGGAGACCGGCTGGACGGTCACGTTCACCGGCGACAAGATGGAATCCGACGGCACGGCCGACGTGCTGGCCCAGGTGAAGCGACTGCAGCCCGGCGACAAGGTCGAGTTCGACATCGACCTGTTCAACGCCTATGGCGACAAGGCCGACTGGTACATGAAGACCGCGGTGCTGCGCACCATGGAGGAGCTGGCCGAAAACGGCGGTGGCTCCTATTCCTACAACCTGACCTACACCAATCCCGCGGGCGAGAAGAAGGTTATCTACACCAACGACACCGTCTCGGGAGATAGTGACAAGGGCGACACCAACGGCCTGCATGACGCAACTGACGCCACGAAGGAATGGTTCTTCCTGGACACGCTGCCGGCGAAGTCCCACGCGCACATCGTCATGAGCGTGAGCCTCGACCCCGAGTCGCACGGCAACAGCTATTTCGACACGGAGGCGGCGCTCGAGCTGTCCTTCGCGGCCGAGCCTGCGGCCAAGCAGCCGGCGACGCCGACGGATCCCAAGCCAGACACCCCGGCCGACCAGCCCAAGGCTGACAAGCCGACCGATCCTATCTCCAAGCTCGCCCAGACGGGCGACCCCGTGGTGCTTGCCATTGCCGGCGCGGCCGTCGTGGCCGTGGTCGCGGTGGTGCTGCTGGGCGTCGCGCGTCGACGCTCCCGCCTCAAGGAAGAAGGTGAGACGCGATGAAGACCGTCGCTCTGACTGCCCGCTGCGCCGCCGCTGCTGCCGCTGCGCTTCTGGCCGTGTCCCTCATGGCCGTCCCCGCGCTGGCCGCGCCGGAGGACGCCGCCCCGGCTGCTGATGGTGCCGCTGCGCCGGCTGATCCCACCACCTACACGGTGCGCCTGTACGCAGGCAACCGCGGCCTGGTGAACGACGGCGCCTCGTTCGAGTGGACGGGCGTTCCCTACGGCTCCGACCTGGAGCTCACCGGGGCTCGCGTGACCGTGACCGATCCCAAGTACTACGTGAAGGGCATCCGCCTGGCGGGCCTCGACAACGTGAAGGACGTGCGCTACGTCGGCCAGGTTGACGATCGCGGCTTCGCCACGGGCTCCGTGCGCGTGACCGAGGACGCCGACTATGTGCTGGCCTACGGCATCATGGCCAACCGCGTGGGCTACACCGTGCGCTACGTCGATGCCGAGGGCTTCACCATCGCGCCTTCCGCCACCTACTTCGGCGACGTGGGGGACACCCCTGCCACCACCGCCGTCTACGTGGAGGGCTACGTCCCCGACGCCTATGAGATTTCCAAGACGCTCGGCGAGGACGAGGCCGATAACGTGATCACGTTCACCTATACGCGCGTAGCCGCCGGCTTCACCACCGAGCCTGACGGCAACGGCGGCACCGTGGTCGTGACGCCCGAGGGCGAGCGCGTCCCGGCTCGCCAGCCGGCTGCCGAGGCGCCGGCTCAGGGCGCGGGAGCCGCCGCCGGCGAGGGCGCTGGGAACGAAGAGGAGGCGGTGGCCGACGAGCCTACGCCCCTGACCACGGCCGACGGCGCCGAGATCATCGACGACGATGGTAATCCGCTGATGGCGCCGCGCGATTCCATGAACATTGACGACGAGGCGGTTCCGCTGGCCGCCGCCGGGTTCGGCGAGGGCGGCGAGGCCCCCGAGGGCCCCGGCTTCGCGCTGGCGGTCAGCCCGACCTCGGTTGCGCTGCTCGCCGGAGGCGTGCTGCTGCTGGTGGCCGCGTTCATCTTGTGGCGACGTCGCCGCAAGGCCGCGCAGGAAGGCTAGCACGTGGCGCTGCGAGCTCAGACAGAGAGAGGCGCCCAGGACAACGCGAGCCCATCGCTCACCTCGCGGGTCCTGGGCTTCACGGGAACCGCGACTCTGGTAGTCGCGGCTCTTTTTTGCGCGGCCATCGTCCTGCCGCGCTTCGTCGGCGTGGTGCCCTACACGGTGGCCACCGGCTCGATGGAGCCCGATCTTCCCGTGGGGAGCCTTGTTTACACCGAGCCCGTCGATCCGGTTGAGCTGCTGCCGGGGGACGTGGTGACGTTCTCGATGACGCGCCAAGACGGGGCGGCCGTCACGCACCGCGTGGTTTCCAACGACCTTGATGAACGGCAGCTGGTCACCCAGGGCGATGCCAACACCGCGCCTGATCCCGAGCCGGTTCCCTACGAGAGCGTGCGGGGCAAGGCGGTGTTTTCCGTGCCCGTGCTGGGGGTTATCGCCAGCGGGCTGTCTTCCGGCGGGGGCAAGCTGGCGTTGGCCGTCGTAGTGGTAGGCGCGCTTGTCCTGTGCTTCGCCGCCGATCGCTTTCGGTAGCGCGTCTTCGCTGGCCGTGCCAGAGGGTCACACCAAAGCGTGCCAGAGGGTCACACCAAATGTCACTCCGCCGCGTGTCAGAGCGTGCCAGAGGGTCACGCCAAATGTCACTCCGCTGGGCTTAGTTTCGCTTGAAAAAGAATGCGGCCCCGGTCGAAGAGGGGTGCTTCGCCGGGGCCCAGGAGGGGGATGATACGACGCCTCGGGCGTCGCACGCTGCTTTTAGAAAAGCAGGGCTCGCTGATGAGGAGGGGTGCCTTTTCAGCGGCCGGGAATTATTATAGAGAACCTCCTCGTTTCGAAGCGCCTCCCGCGTTCCTCCAGAACGGAACGGCATGTTTTACACGGTGAACCGCACTTGCTCAGAGGCCCCTCGCCGCTAACCCGCTTCCACCTGCCGTTCGCCCTCACTCAAATAACACGCATCCGGGAGTGTCCATCCCTTTGGGCCGGTGTGCGCCCGGTTGGAGCGGGCGCAAGTGCATGATGGCGCGGAGCGCGCGATGCGGCCGCGGGCGTGGCGGCGGCGCGGTGATGAGGGGCACGTGGTGGCGATGCGGCTGCGCGTAGAGCTGGAGGCCCGTTTGTCGGTGTGTTTCGGATGTGTCCTGGTTTTGCATACGAATGTTTCACGTGAAACATTCGTGCGTCGGTGCCTTGCGATCCGATTTTCGTGCTCCGAGGTGTCAGTGTTTGGCTGGCCCCGCTTCGTGTGTGGCTGCTCTGGGGTACGTCGGTATCCCTCGGGGACATGATGCAGAGTATCTCCCGAAGCATAGCGGCAGGGGTATAAGTAGCGCGTAACCATGTGCGATCGCGGCATGCGGCTGCGCGCAATAGAGGCGTGATCGCAGTCATGCTGGTGGCGGGGGCAGAACCTGACGTGGTGCGGCGGCGCGGCTGCGGTGCAGTTGTGGATGTGACGTACGATCGCGATGGGGCTGCGTGGCGCGGCGCGATGCGAATCAGTGTGTCGCGCGTGCGCGATAGCCACGACGAGCGTGTGAGACGCACGAGTGCGGCGAGGCTGAGGCGCGCGTGGGGTGGCATGGTTGCGGATGCGGCTGCGGAAGTGGTGGCGGCATGTGGTGGCGATGCAGCTGCACGGTGATGCGGGGCATGTGGCGGCGCGTGGCGGCGGCGCGGTGATGCGGGGACATGGCGGCGATGAGGCTGCTGTATCCGTTCGGCGCGTATCGTGGCGTGCTCGCCGTCTGTGGCGTCCTTTTTCAGCGCGTTTGCCGTAGTTGGGCGCACGAATGTTTCACGTGAAACATTCGTGCGTCGGTGCTTCGCGATCCGGCTTTCGCGTGCTGCACCTCGTTCGTCGCCGGCGCTTCGCTGTCCCCCCCGCTTCGCGCGTGTTCGCACTGGGCGTGCCGATGCTCGTCGGGAGGACGACCGTGACGGTGGGGCGAGCGTGGTACGCGGGGCGCGAGCGCGCCGGTGCGCTCGCGTGGGCAGCGCGCGATGGCGCGGGGCGCGCTCGACGATGGCCAGCCTATGCGTACCAGCCAATCGTCCTCTTGCGGCGGCGGCGCGGCGGCGCGGCGGTGCGACGGTGCGGCTGGTCAGGCCCCCATCCTTTCTTCTGGTCGTCCCCTTTCCCGCCCGGATAGACCCCGTCGCAGTGATTGGCCGGATCCCATCCCTTCCGGCTACTCCTTTTTCCTCGCCTCGCGCTTCGTTGGGGTTAGTTGCTCTCGGCGGCGCGTCAGCGGCATGCCGGCGGCGCGCTCCCTCGCCGGCGGCGCCTTCCGCTCGTTTCGCGCTCTGCTTGGGCTGGCCGCTTCCCGCGGGGCATTGGTCGCATGCTCGGTGCTCCCCTCCGCGTGGGTTCGACCGGGGCGCACGGATGTTTCACGTGAAACACTGGCGTGGATTTGACCATTGGGCTGCGACGGAGGAGAGCCCGGCAGGAAAAACGCCGATTTTTGGCAAGAAAAGCCGGTTCTGCAACACGATTCGGCGTTCCGCGAGCGTTCTATGAGCTGTTGCCGGCGCTGGCGGCCGCTGGCGCTTTCTGTGACCTGGGAAAATGCGCAGGGGAAAACGCAGCGCGCTACGATGGACCTTGCAGACCCGGCTTTTCTTGCCAAAAATACGCGCGTAGGGTGCCCGGGCGGGTGGGCGGAGCCTCGCCTGCTGCCGTCTCGTCCCATGCGCTATCATAGAGCGCACGAAACGGTCGAAGGGAATCTCATGCCTGACATCCAACTGCGCTTCCACAAAGACATGCTGGTGCTTTCTGCGCCTGTTTCCGCCGCGCTGCGGCGCGCGGGGCTCGATACGGCGCGCGATCTGGAGTTCACCCTGCTCTTCGAGCCTGACGTGGTTGAGGAGGCCTATCGCCTGGAGTCCATCGCCGGCGCTCAGTGCCTGGTGGCTGCCACGGGAGGCGTCACGCCGGCGCGCCTGGCCGCCGTCTCCATGGACGGGCGCGGGGCGGACGTGGTGGAGGCCGCCCTTGAGACGCTGCGCCCCTTCCGTCCCCAGCACGTGCTGGCGTCCCTTGAGCCGTGCGGCCTGCCGCTTGACAAGTCGTCGAAGGCGTCGATGACCGAGAATCGCGATCAGTACGCCCGCGCGGCGCGCCTGTTCGCCGGCAAGGAGCTGGACGGCTTTCTTCTGGAGGGCTTCGCGAGCTGCGCGGATCTGATGTGTGCCCTGGCGGGGCTGCGAAAGGTGACGGATGCTCCTGTCCTGGCATCAGTGGACGTGGATGGCGAAGGCGTGCTGGCCAATGGCCGCGATACCTTGGAGGAGGCCTGCGCCGTCATGGCTGACTTCGAGGCCTCTGCAGCTGGATTCGCGACCGCTGCTGGCCAGGAGGAGGCTTGCGCCCTGGCGCGCCGGGCTGCCGCGGCCTGCGATCTGCCGCTGGTGGCGTCGCTCGTCGTGAGGCGTCGCGATGCGCGCCAGCAGGGTCCCACGGCGGAGAATCCCTACTACTGCCCTGATGCCCTGGTGGCGGCCGCCGATGCCCTGCGTGCGGCGGGCGTGCAGTTCCTGCGGGCCGTGGGCGACGCCACGCCGGCCTACACGGGCGCCCTTGCTGCCACGACGGCCGGCCTGGACGTGGCGGCCGTGAGCGCGGGCGACGCCGCCGAGGAGGAGGCGCGGGCCCAGGCCCTCGACGCGCTGGCCGCCCAGATGCGCGAGCGCGTCTCGGCGGCTCTCGGCACGCTGGCCGCTGAGACCGATGCCGCTGCTGCGACCCTTACCCCTGAGGAGCGGGCCGCCGCCGAGTCTGCCGATGCCCCTGGCCCCACCGCACTCGACTCGGCCGCACCGTCCGGCGCCGCTGCCTCCATCGCGTCCCCCAGCATCTCGGAGAAGGCCCTGGCCGCCGACGACGCCGCCCCCGGCTCCTCCGCACTTAGTTCGGACGCGTCATCCGACGCCGCCTCCGTCTCGTCGGCCGACGCCTCGGAGGAGGCCTCGGCTGCTGGCGCCGGGAGGAGCTAGCATGCCTCGCGACCACTACGGCACCAATCGCGACCAGAGCGAATACTACGGTGCGCTGCAGAACCTGGTGGACAGCTTGTTTCCCGACGACGAATACGAGTTGGGAGACGCTACCCGCGTCGTGGTGTCCGGTGCGGGCGCGGCGGCGACGTCCGGTGCGGGCGCGGTCGCCGGTGCCGCGGACGGCGCCGCGCCAGGCGCGCCAGGTGCAGTCGATGCCGCGGCGGCCTTCGGGGTATCGGAGCGTGCGGCGAGCCTTCTCGGGCTGGCGGCGCTCGTCCCCGCCGACGCCGAGCCCGCACCGGACGCCACGCCTCCCGGTCCCACCATCCGTCGCCTCGACGCCGTGCTAGCAGCGGAGGCGGCCGATCTGCCCGATGACCTCATTCGCATCGTGAAGCTCCTGCCGCCGGGCGACTACACGCGCGAGCGCCTCTGCACTCAGCTCAACTCCGCCCTCACCGGCCACGCCTGGGGCCAGGTCTACGGCACGGTGGAATAAGCCCCCTCAAGCCCTCCCCAGGAAGAGGCGAGGGGCTGCCACAGCGGGGCCAAGTCTACAACACCGCAGGACGGGGTCTGCCAGGGAAGGAAAGCCATGGTTTTCTTCCCCTGCCGCTGTTGGAAAGAGAGGGCGTCCCCTGTTGCGTGGGAGGTGCTTGCCGGGGGCAGGTCGAGGCCTTCCGCTCGGGTGCCGGGAGCCTTCTCGGCTACGGGTTGGCAACTGGTTGGAAAATGATTTCTGTAGTTTTCGGCCCCTCAAAAACACAACTTGTTCGCTTGCAGTCGAACCCCCTGCCATGTACTATATATTCCCGCTGGTGAATGCAACAAGCACTATATATTGTGGGTATATCGGTGGATTGTCGGTGGAAACCTAGTTGACGAAACAAGGGTATCCCCACTTCGCGACGATGAACCACAGGCCGTGTGAATAATGCGGAAGCATTCGCCAGGACACAGCATTTTGTGTTCAAGCGCCCTGCGCGAAAGCGTGGGGCGACCTTATGGATAGCCGCGGCAATAAGGAAGGAAGACGGCACGCCATGGTAGAGACCATCATCAAGCGCGACGGGCGCACCACCGCATTTCATCGGGAGAAGATCGTCGGAGCGGTGGAGAAGGCGTTTCAGGCTTGCGCGGCCATGCAGGATCGCGCGGTGGCCGAGGAAATCGCCGACACCGTTATCGCCAAGCTCGACGAGGGCGCCATCGAGGGCGTCCCGACGGTGGAGGGCGTGCAGGACCTCGTGGAGGAGACTCTGATCGAGTCCGGCTTCGTCCAGACGGCCAAGGCCTACATCCTCTACCGCGCCGAGCGCAATCGCGTGCGCGACGTCAACTCCCGCCTCATCAAGACGCTCAAGGACATCACCTTCTCCAAGGCCTCCGAGTCCGACATGAAGCGCGAGAACGCCAACATCGACGCCGACACCGCCATGGGCACCATGCTCAAGTACGGTTCCGAGTCCGCGAAGCAGTTCTACGAGATGTGCGTCATCAACCCCAAGTACGCCCGCGCCCATCGCGAGGGTGATATCCACATCCATGACATGGACTTCTACACGCTGACCACCACCTGCTGCCAGATCGAGCTGCGCAAGCTCTTCAAGGGCGGCTTCTCCACCGGCCACGGCGTGCTGCGCGAGCCCAACGACATCTCCAGCTACGCGGCCCTGGCCTGCATCGCCATCCAGTCGAACCAGAACGACCAGCACGGCGGCCAGTCCGTCTGCGACTTCGACTACGGCCTGGCCGTGGGCGTGCGCAAGACCTTCCGCCGTCTGTTCAAGAAGCACGCGGCCGAGGCCGTCGACCTGCTCACCGACATCCAGGACGACCGGGAGTTCGCCGAGAAGCTGCTCGCCGGCGTGGAGGAGGAGACGGGCGCCATCGCCTCCCTGGACATGGACCCTGCCTTCAGCGCGGCCGTCATCGCCGGCCTGGTGCGGGCGGGCGTCGAAGAGCCCATCGCCGAGCGCGTGGTGAGCTACGCCGTGAAGAACGCCACGCGTGACACCGACCGCCAGACCTTCCAGGCCATGGAGGCCCTGGTGCACAACCTCAACACCATGCACTCCCGCGCTGGCGCGCAGACGCCGTTCAGCTCGGTGAACTACGGCATGGACACCTCCCCCGAGGGGCGCATGGTCATCAAGAACATGCTGCTGGCTACCGAGGAGGGCCTGGGCTCCGGCGAGACGCCCATCTTCCCCGTGCAGATCTTCCGCGTGAAGGAAGGCGTCAACTACAACCCGGAGGATCCGAACTACGACCTGTTCAAGCTGGCCATGCACTGCTCGGCCAAGCGCCTGTTCCCCAACTTCAGCTTCCTGGACGCGCCGTTCAACGCTCAGTACTACAAGGGCACGCCGGAGACGGAGATTGCCTACATGGGCTGCCGCACGCGCGTCATGGGCAACGTCTACGATCCCGGGCGCGAGGTCACGCCCGGCCGCGGCAACCTGTCCTTCACCTCCATCAACCTGCCGCGCCTGGCCATCCGCTCCAAGGGCGACCTCGACCTGTTCTTCGACCTGCTCGACTCCAAGCTGGCGCTCGTTACCGCGCAGCTCGACGAGCGCTTTGAGATTCAGGCCCGCAAGCGCGTGTACAACGCCCCGTTCCTGATGGGCCAGGGCGTGTGGATCGACTCCGAGAAGCTCAAGCCCACCGATGAGCAGCGCGAGGTGCTCAAGCACGGCACCCTGACCACCGGCTTCATCGGCCTGGCCGAGTGCCTGGTGGCGCTGACCGGCCAGCATCACGGCCAGTCGCCCGAGGCGCAGCGCCTGGGCCTGGAGATCGTGGGCCACATGCGCAGCTACTGCGACCGCGTCTCCCGCGAGCGCGGCATGAACTACACGCTCATCGCCACGCCCGCCGAGGGCCTGTCCGGCCGCTTCGTCCGCGTGGATCGCGAGCGCTACGGCGTCATCCCCGGCGTGACCGACCGCGACTACTACACCAACGGCTTCCACGTGCCGGTGTACTACGACATCTCGGCGTTCGACAAGATTGCCATCGAGGCGCCCTACCATGCGCTGACCAACGGCGGCCACATCTCCTACATCGAGCTGGACGGCGACCCGACGGACAACCTGGAGGCCTTCGAGAGCGTCATCCGCTACATGAAGGACTGCGGCATGGGCTACGGCTCGGTCAACCACCCGGTCGACCGCGACCCGGTGTGCGGCTACAACGGCATCATCGAGGACGTGTGCCCCAAGTGCGGGCGCACCGAGGCCGAGCACGACATGCCCTTCGAGCGCATCCGCCGCATCACGGGCTACCTGGTAGGCACGCTCGACCGCTTCAACGATGCCAAGCGCGCCGAGGAGCACGACCGCGTGAAGCACGACGTCTCCCGCATCGAGGAGGTCGAGGAGCGCTAGCGGCCAAGTCAACGCTATCGTGAGGAAGCGCCCCGCCGGCCCCCAGGTCTGCGGGGCGCTCCTATAATGGAAGGCATGAAGATGAGCGAGGACATACCGAAGGACGCGAAAGGCGCGGCTGCGAAAGGCGCACGGCCGGGCTCTGCCAGGGAAGAGGCCGCAGGCGCCGGTTTCCCGACGGTTGCGAGCGGCGCCCCAGACGCGCCCACGCACATTCGGCTTTACGGCACGGTGGCGGATTCCATCGTCGACGGGCCGGGACTGCGCTATGCCGTGTTCGTGCAGGGCTGCTCCCACGGGTGCCCGGGGTGCCACAACCCCGAGAGCCATCCGGCGGAGGGCGGTACGCTGACCGCCATCGACGCGCTGGTGGCCGACATCCGCGCCAACGGGCTCGTCCACGACGTGACGCTCTCGGGCGGCGATCCTTTCGAGCAGCCCGAGGCCTGCGCCGAGGTGGCACGTCGCTTGAAGGCTGCGGGTTACGGCCTGTGGGCCTACACGGGCTACCGCTACGAGGACCTGCTGCGCCAGGCTGACCTCGCCGAGGCCGCCCCCGCTGTCGCCCCCAGCGCCGACGCCGAGGATGCCGCCGGTATCGCCGGCAGCGCCGACGCTGCCTCCAAGGCTCCGGGGGGTGCCTCCCCCGACCAGGCCGCCATCCGGCGCGCTGCCGCCGTCCGCAGCCTGCTCGACACGGTGGACGTGCTGGTGGACGGCCCCTTCGTCGAGTCGCTCAAGTCCCTGGGGCTGAAGTGGCGCGGATCGTCCAACCAGCGGCTCATCGACCTGGCCGCCACGCGCGCTGCGGGGCAGGTGGTCGAGTGGCGGCCGCCGGCCTTCTCGCTGGAGAAGCCCTCCAACTGGTAGCCTGCCGGCCTTAACGAATCCGTGTAGATGCGCGCCTGCGGCCTCTCGGCTTGCGGGCGCGCCCCTACAATGGGGCCCATGGAAAAGCTCTACGACATGTTCGATCGGTTCGTCCACTCAGACTGGCTTGCCACCGCGCTCGGAGTCGCCGTCATCCTCGGCATCACCGCGGCGCTTGCGCGCGCGGCCGTCGCCCTGACGCGCCGCCTGCTCACGCGCGGGTCGCTGCTGCCCACCAGCTCCATCTTCATCAATGTCATCCGCGTGGGCATCTGGCTCATCGGCATCAGCTTCATGCTGTCAACCTGCTTCAACGTGAACGTGAGCGCCATCGTCACCGGCCTGGGCGTGGTGGGCATCGCCGTGTCGCTCGGGTTCCAGGACACCATCGCCAACCTCATCGGCGGCCTGCAGGTGAGCGTGTCGCGCACGGTGGAGCCGGGCGACAACATCAAGCTGGGCACCAGCGGCGTGAGCGGCGTCGTGCGGGACGTGACCTGGCGCTACACCACGGTGGACAACCCATCGGGCACCCACATCGTCATCCCCAACTCCATGATGAACACCACGGCGCTCATTCACCTGGCCCGACCCGAGTGCGTGTCGGTACCGCTGGTGGTGACCGATAGCGAGCAGCGCCTGACCACCGTCGCCCATCGCATGGAGGAGGCGGCGGCGAAGGCGCTCAAGCGCGTGGACAAGGTGAAGAAGGGCCCGTCGGTGACGTTCTCGGAGGTGACGGCCCAGGGGTTCCAAGGCTCGCTGAGCTTCACGCTCGCCGACGCGAGCAAGGTGTCGGCGGCTACCGACGCGGCCATCCGCG
Organism: Enterorhabdus sp. P55; assembly: GCF_009911695.1. GTDB lineage: Bacteria > Actinomycetota > Coriobacteriia > Coriobacteriales > Eggerthellaceae > Enterorhabdus. The sequence goes on from NZ_QWKK01000014.1 coordinate 20,922, forward strand.
CCATCGCCCCCTACTGTCATCCGCACGCGCTTGAGCGGACGGCTGACGCCATCGCCGAGGAGGTGGGCGCCCTCACGGCAGCGGAGGGTGCCGAGCCGCCTGCCTCCGCCAAGGATCAGACGGCAAGCGCTCCGGCTCCTGATGCCGATGCCGCCGACTGCGCGGCCAGGCGCTTCGGCTGATTCTTTACCCAACTCTCACGACGCGGAAACCCGCGGCGGCCGGCGGTGGCCTACAATGGATAAAATACCCGCCACCAGGACTTTCCGGAGGCTGCCCATGATCTACTACGTCGAAGACGACCCCAACATCCGCGAGCTGACTAGCTACGCGCTGCGCCAAGCGGGCTTCGAGGCCGCGTGCTTTCCCGACGCCGAGGGCTTCTTCGCCGCCTGCGATGAGCGTCTTCCCGACCTGGTGCTGCTCGACATCATGCTGCCGGGCATCGACGGGCTGGAGATTCTGCGCCGCCTGCGCGCCGATGAGGCCACCGAGCATGTGCCTGTGATGATGCTCACGGCCAAGGGCGCGGAATACGACAAGGTGAGCGGCTTGGATGCTGGCGCCGACGACTACCTGGCCAAGCCCTTCGGCATGATGGAGCTCATCTCCCGCGTGAACGCCCTGCTGCGCCGCGCGGCCGCCCCACCTGTGGGGGGAGCGGCGTCTGCCGCGACGGCTGCCGATGAGCTGCGTGCCGGCACCATCGAGCTGTCGTCCGCGCGTCATGAGGTGCGCGCCGGCGGCAAGCCGGTCGTCCTCACCCTCAAGGAGTTCGAGCTCTTGCGCGCCCTCATGGAGAACGAGGGGCTCGTGCTCTCGCGTTCCCAGCTGCTCGAGAAGGTGTGGGGCGTCACCTTCGCTGGCGAGACGCGCACGGTGGACGCCCACGTCAAGACCTTGCGGCAGAAGCTGGCCGCCGCCTGTCCCGGCGCCGAGGAGGCTGTCGGCACCGTGCGCGGCGTGGGCTATCGCTTCCGAGGCGCGGGCGCATGAGCATCCGCCACCTGCTCGACCGCCGCGCCGCCCGTTCGACGCGCAGCCTCTCGGGCACCATATTCCGCGGCCTGCTCCTCTTCGTCGTCGGCGTGACCGCCGCCTTCGCCCTGGTGCTGGCCGGTCTCTACTACCTGTCACCCGAGCGCGCTCCCGAAGATCAGATGGTCGCCTTCCTCGGCAGCCTGATGGCGCCCGTGGCCGTGGCCCTGCTGGCGGCGGCCCTGCTGGCGCTGCTGCTCTCGCGCCTCATCACGCGGCGCATCATGCGCCCGCTCGACGCCATGGACCTGGCCGAGCCGCTCCATAACGAACACTATGCCGAGATGGCGCCCCTGCTGGAGCGCATCGACTCGCAGCAGCGCACCCTGCGCGCGCAGAACCGCGAGCTGGCGCGCGCCGAGAGCCTGCGCCGCGATTTCTCGGCCAACGTCTCGCACGAGATGAAGACCCCGCTCCAGGTGATAGCCGGCTACGCCGAGCTCATGGAGAACGGCCTGGTGCCGCCCGAGGACGTGGCGCGCTTCGCCGGCGTCATCCACAGCGAGTCCCAGGCTATGCGCGCCCTCATCGATGACGTGCTGACGCTCTCGCGCCTGGACGAGGTGGGTGCCGGCGCCGAGGACGCCGTGCCCGTCGAGCTGCGCGGAACGGCTGAGCGCGCCATCGGGCGCCTGCAGGCACTCGCCAGGCACGTCGGCGTGGAGGTGACGCTAGCGGGGGAGGCGTGCTGGACGCGCGGCAGCGAGACGCTGCTTGAGCAGATGGTCTACAACCTGGTGGAGAACGGCATCCGCTACAACGAGCCGGGCGGCAGCGTGACGGTGACGGTGGGGCGGGAGTTCGCTCCGATCGCCCCCGGCAGCGACGACGATGCGACGGCGCCCCTGCCCGCTGCGGCCACCCTGGCCGCCCAGGCCGTCATCCGCGTGCGCGACACGGGGCCGGGCATCCCCCCGGAGAAGCGCGAGAAGGTGTTCGAGCGCTTCTACCGCCTGGAGAAGAGCCGCTCGAAGGAGACGGGCGGCACGGGGCTGGGGCTGGCCATCGTGAAGCACGCCGCGCTCCAGCACGGCGGCTCGGTGGAGGTGCGCGACGCGTCAGGGCACGGTGCCGAGTTCGTGGTGCGCCTGCCGCTTGTCACGCCGCCAGCAGACAGCCTGCGATCATAACGCGAGAAACCCCGGGCCAGGCGGCCGCGGGGTTTCTCGAAAAAGCCCTGTCCCTCGTCAGAAGGATGAACCCACCTCTAAAAGGTGGGTGCTCGCAGCTGGCTTCCTGGCTTTCGTGTCAACGGACGCGAATCTCCATTCCACCCGCTATCTTGAGCTCCCTCGTGCTAAAACGTCGGTCCATCGCGAATGTGACGGGAACAGGACCTGGGCCTAGTATAGGCCAACTCGCCTTGAGGAAAAGACTTGACAAGGAATGTAAGCATATTGTTCGGAAGGGACGGGTGCGCGGCGTCCGGCAGTGGCGCGCAGTGGCTGGGCATCGCCGGACGCCGCGCGCGTGGAGAGGGGTGCGGGGCCTGAAAGAAAAGGAGGCCCGCTCTTCGCGGGCCTCCTGCTAGTTCGCTGCTGCGGTCTGGGGGGTGGTGCCGTTGGCGCTGCCCCCGTTGGAGCCGCCTCCCTGGTTGCCCGAGCTTCCGCCCTGGCTGCCGTTGTTGCCGTCACCGGTGCTGGTGCCGCCGCTGTCGCCGCCAGAGGGCTTGTCGCTCGGCGTGGTGCCTCCCTGGTTGCCGCCCGGGGTGTCGGGCTTGGGCTCTGGCTCCGGCTCCGGGTCGGGCTTGGGCTCAGGCCCCTTGCTGACGGTGATGGTCACCTCGGTGCCCGGCTTGGCCGGCCCGGTGACGCTCTGGCTGATGACGTTGCCGGAGGCAACCGACGAGCTGTGCTCCTCAGCGGTCTTCACCTTGAAGCCGGCGTTGGACAGCGTATTGGTGGCCTCGGACTTCGACTTGCCCACCACGCCGGGGACGTTGACGTTCTCCTCGCCCAGCGACAGCACGTAGGTGACGGTGGAGCCCTTGGGCACCTTGGTGCCGTAGGTCGGGTTCTGGCTGACGATGTGATCCTTCTCCACCTCGTCGGAGTAGGCGGCCGGGTCGGCCGAGAGCTTGAGGCCGTACTCGTCGGCGTACTTCTGCGCCTCGGAGGCGGTCATGTCGTAGAAGTTGGGCACGGTCACCTGCTCCACGCCGGAGGACACGGTGACGTTCACCTTGGTGCCCTCGGGCTTCTTCTCGCCGTTGCCCGGGGTCTGCTTGATGATGGCGCCCTCGGCCACCTTGTCGTCGGGGGCGTAGTCCACCGTGCCTATCGCGAAGCCGTCGGCCTCGAGCAGGGTCGTGGCCTCCTCCACGGTCTTGCCCACTACGTTCGGCACGGGCTTGTCATCCGATCCGCCGCCGCCCATCAAGGCGAACGCGACGAATCCCACGAGGGCGAGCGCGGCCACGACGGCCACGGCGATGACCGCGTTGCGCTTGGACTTGGGCGGCTCCTCCACGCGGTAGCTCTTGCCGGAGAGGCCGGGGTTGGTCACGGGCGCCACGCCGCCCACGCCAGGCATGGCCTGGGTGGCGTCCATCGGCGGCATCGGCGGCACCGCGGGCGGCACCGTGCCGATGACGCGGGTGCTGGCGCTCGTGAAGTCGGACGCGCCGCCCAGGTTGACGGGGCGGCCGGCCAGGTAGTCGTTGAGGGCCAGGCGCATGTCGTTGGCCGTGGCGAAGCGGTCGGCCGGGGACTTGGCCATGGCGCAGAGGATGATGTCCTCAAGCGCGGGGTCGATGTTGGGGTTGATGGCGCTGGGCGGCAGCGGCTCGTCCTGCACCTGCATCATCGCCACGCTCACGGCGTCGGGACCGTCGAAGGGGAGCTTTCCGGTGGTGGCCTCGTACATGACCACGCCGAGCGAGTAGATGTCGCTTGCGGCCGTCAGCTCCTTGCCCTGCGCCTGCTCGGGCGAGATGTAGTGGGCCGTGCCCAGCACCGCGGAGGTCTTCTGCTTCACGGAGTTCTTCGCACGCGCGATGCCGAAATCCATCACCTTCACGTTGCCGTCGGGCTGGACCATGATGTTCTGCGGCTTGATGTCGCGGTGGATGATGTCCTGGTTGTGGGCCACGGTGAGGGCCTGGCACACCTGGGAGCCGATCTCGGCCACCTTGCGCTGGTTGATGGCGCCGCGCTGGTTGATGGCGGTCTTGAGGTCAGACCCGCGAACGAACTCCATGACGATGAAGTAGGTGCCCTCGTCCTGGCCCCAGTCGTAGACGTTGACGATGTAGGGGCTCTGGAGGTTGGCGGCTGCGGCGGCCTCCTGGCGGAACCGGCGCGTGAACTCGGCGTCGGCCGCGTACTGGGGCAGCATCACCTTGACGGCCACCACGCGGCCCAGGACGTTGTCCTGCGCCTGGTAGACCTCGGCCATGCCTCCGATGCCGATGCGATCACGCACCTCATAGCGGCCGCTGAGGGTGCGTCCCGTCATAGAATCCTGTCCGGTCACCTTGGAAACTCCTTTTACTCACACATGTGCTGCGTCTTTGGTCTGTTTATGCGGAAAGGCAAGCATACTTCATTGTACTAAACGCCCTGCGTCCTTCCGCCCTTTTTTGGAAAAGTCGTAACTTCGCCATGGCTCCTATCCGCCTTTGATGCTGCATCAGGCCAGGCCCTGCACCTGGAGGGCCGTCTTGAGGACGCCCTGGGCCTTGGCCGCGCCCTCGCCCGAGTCGCCCTTCTCGATGACGATGGCTACCACCACGCGCGGGTTGTCTGCCGGCGCCATGCCGACGAACCAGCTGTTGGAGGTGCCGTCGCCGCGCTCGGCGGTGCCCGTCTTGCCAGCCACGTCCACGCCGCTGATGCGAGCAGCCGTGCCAGTGCCGTCCGTCACCACGCCGCGCAGCACCGCGAGCGTGCGGTCGGCCGTGGCCTTGCTGATGGCCTGCGCCAGCTTGGACGGCTGGGCCGTGAAGCTGCGCTTGCCGCTGGCGTTGTAGATGCCGTCCACCAGGTAGGGCTGCATGATGGTGCCCTCGTTGGCGATGGCGCAGCCGGCCAGCGCCATCTCGAGCACGGTGGCCTGGGGGCCTGCCGGGCTCTCGTGCTCGCCGACGGGCTCGCCGCAGGCGGCCCATGCCGTCTCCCACTCGGTCATCTCCGAGGGCTTGGGCATGAGCGACTTGCTGAGCGGCAGGTCGAACGGCACGTCCTGGTTGAACTCGAACTTCTCGGCGCTCGATACCAGGCGCTCGGGGCCTATCTCCACGCCGATCTGGCCGAATGCCGTGTTGGCGGATACCTCGGTGGCGCGCGCCAGGGTCACGCGCCCGTAGTCCACGTCCTTCGCGTTGGTCACCGGCGCGTTGCCGATGTCCATTGTGCCGGGGGCGTCGAGCATCGTGTCCTCGGTGGCCACGCCGGTTTCGAGCGCGGTGGCCAGGGTGACCATCTTGAACGTGGAGCCCGGCGCGTAGAGCGCCTGGGTGGCGCGGTTGTAGAGCACCGACGAGTCGGTCGATCCCGCCGAGCCGCCCGCGGCCGCGCCGGCGATGATGGCCTCCACGTCGGCGGCGTCGTAGGTGGGGGAGGAGGCGAGGGCCAGCACGGCGCCGGTCTCCGGGTCGATGGCCACGCACGCGCCCACCTCGCCGACGAGCGCGTCCTGCGCCGCCTGCTGGATCTTCGAGTTGACGGTGAGCGTCACGTCGTTGCCGGGCGCGTTGACGCCGGCCAGTGAGTTGAGCGCATCGGCCCAGGTGGCAAAGCTCTCCTGGCCCTTGAGGGCGGTGTTGCAGGCAGCCTCGATGCCGCTCGTCCCGTACTTCTCCGACGCGTAGCCCACGATGTGCGCCGCCAGCTCGCCAGCGGGGTAGACGCGCTCGTAGGAGCCGTTCTCGTTCTGGACGCTCTGGGCGAGTACCACGCCGTCGTAGGTGGATATGGTGCCGCGCTCGGTCTTGGCCTCGCGAGCCATGGTGTGGCCGTTGCCGGGCAGGTTCTGGTAGTAGTCTGCCTGGATGACCATGATGTAGGTGAGGTTGGCTACCAGCACGGCGAACAGCGCCGAGAAGATGATCATGGTGCCCGTCAGCCGCTTGCCCAGGGCCACGCGGCCCAGCACGCTGTTGGCGGAGAGCGCGGTGGTGGCCTGCTTGACCTCCTCGCCCACGCCGGTGCCCTCGTCGCCGCAGCGCAGAAGGCAGCCCACGATGGCGAAGCTGGCGATGAGCGAGCTGCCGCCCTGGCTGATGAAGGGGAGCGTGATGCCCGTCAGCGGGATGACCCGCGTGACGCCGCCCACGATGATGAAGGCCTGGAGCACGATGATGGAGGTGAGGCCCACCGCGATGAAGGAGCTCACGTCGGACTTGGCCCGCGCTGCCGTCACCATGCCGCGGATGGCGAAGCACAGGTAGAGCAGCAGCACGCCGGCCGCGCCGAGCAGCCCCACCTCCTCGGCGATGACGGGGAAGATGAAGTCGCTCTCGGCCACGGGAATCACGCTCGCGCCCATGCCGCGGCCGATGCCGGTGCCGAACAGGTCGCCGTCGGCCATGGAGTAGAGGGACTGCACCAGCTGCAGGCCCTTGTTCTGGGCGTCGGCGAAGGGGTCGAGCCAGATGCTCACGCGCGTCTGGACATGCCCCATCATGAAGTAGAGCGCCACGGCCGCCACGGCCGCCATGCCCAGCGAAACCACCAGGTAGAACTTCTTGCCCGTGGCCACGTAGAGCATGACCACGAACACGGCGAACAGCACGAGCGCCAGGCCGAGGTCCTTCTCGAGCACCACCACGAGAAACGCGAGCGCCCACATGACGATGAGCGGCAGCAGGGTGGACAGCGACGGCAGGCGGAAGGGCCCCACGTCCCAGGTGAACACCGAGAGCATCTCGCGGTTGGCGGCCAGGTAGCCGGCCAGGAACACCACGATGAGGATCTTCGCCAGCTCGCCGGGCTGGAAGCTGAAGCTTCCCACCTTCAGCCACAGCTGGCCGCCGCCCGACTCCGAGCCGATGCCCGGCAGCAGCGGCGAGAGCAGCAGCAGGATGCCCACCGCCATGAGGGTGTACTTGTAGTTGGCCACCTTGTCGAGGTTGCGGATGAACGCCAGCACGAGCACCATGAGCGCGATGCCCGCGTAGAGCCACATGAGCTGGCGCACGGCCAGGTCGGGCACGATGCGGGTGACGAACGCGATGCCGATGCCCGACAGCGCGAAGGAGATGGGCAGGATGGCCGGATCGGCTCCGGGCGCGAACCGCCGCACGGCCAGGTGCGCGATGACGAAGGCCACGAAGATGCCGAGGGGCACGCCCAGGGTGTTGAAGGTGAGCTCTTGGCCGCCGTTGACCACCATCATGCCGAACAGCACGATGACGATGGGCGCGGCGATGCAGAGGAGCAGCAGCTCGAGGTTGCGGCGAGTCATGGCCTACGCCCCCTCGCCGGCGGGCGGCGTGGCGGCCTGGTCAGCCGTCGGGTCGGCGTCGGCCGGGGTGCCGGTGCCGTTCGCGTCCGCAGGGTTCGTCGTGGCGTCAGCGGCGCCGGTGCCGGGTTCCGCGACCTCGCCGGAGGGGCGGTTGCGCTCCTCGATCTCCTGGCGGTAGTCCTGCACGAGCTCCTGGGCGCCCTCTACGCTGTCGGCTTTGATGCCGTCGGTGCGCAGGCGGTTGGCCAGGCCCGGCTGTAGGTCGTCCACGGACACGTCGGTGACCTCCACCAGCTTGGAGGTGGACAGGCCGAACACGTCGCCCTGAAGCCCCCGGTAGACGGCCACCTTGCCGTCGACGTCAGTCAAGTAGGCCGAGTTGGAGGTGAGAAAGTTGAAGATGCCCACGGCGCCGGCCACGATGGCGGCCAGCAGCAGCACCAGCAGGGCGGCGGTCACCTTGGTCTTGCGGGCCACTTTGCGCCGCCGCGCCTCGGCGAAGCCGGTGACGTCGGCCACCACCACGGTGACGTTGTCGTAGCCGCCGTGGGCGATGGCCTCGTTCACGAGCAGCGCGGCGCAGCGCTGCGGGTCGGGCGTGCGGGCCATGAGGGACTCGATCTCGTCGTCCTCCACCATGCCCGACAGGCCGTCGGAGCACAGGAGCAGGCGGTCGCCCGTCTCCACGTTGATCTCGAAGAGGTCGGGGGTGGTGCGTGGGTCGCTGCCCAGGGCGCGGGTGATGACCGAGCGCTGGGGGTGGACGCGCGCCTCCTCCGAGGTGATCTTGCCGGCCTCGATGAGGTCGGTCATGAGGGAGTGGTCGCGGGTGAGCTGCTGGAGGCGGCCCTTGTGCAGCAGGTAGGCGCGCGAGTCTCCCACCTGGGCGATGACCAGGCGCTCGTTCTCGAGCATGGCTGCGGTGCAGGTGGTTCCCATGCCCTCGCGCCCCACGCCCTCGCGGGCGGCGCGGACGATGGCCAGGTTGGCTTCCTCCACGGCGCGGCCCAGGGCCTCGGCGTCGGGGTGGCGCGGGGCGCGCTCGGCGATGACGTCCACCGCTATCTCGGAGGCCACCTCGCCGGCGGCATGGCCGCCCATGCCGTCGCACACCACGTACAGCGGCGGCGCCACGACGAGCGAGTCCTCGTTGTGCTCGCGCACGCAGCCGACGTCGGTGCGGCTGCCGAAGGTGGAGCTCGCCTTCTTGAAGCTGCGGGCCGCCATTACAGGTACCTCACGCGGATGGCCACATCGCCGATGGTCACCACGTCTTTGTTGCGCAGGGCCGCGGGCTCGGCGACGAGGCGCCCGTTGACGTAGGTGCCGTTGGTGGAGCCGAGGTCCTCGACGAAGAGGTTCTGCCCCATCAGCTGGAAGCGCGCGTGGCGGCCGGACACGAACCCGGCGCCTATCACGATGTCAGCCCCTGGCGAGCGTCCCACGATGACAGGGCCGCGCACGGCGATGGACACGCCGCGCAGCTCCTTGGGCCCCTTCTCGACGGAGAGGTTCCAGGTGTGCTCCTTCTTGCGCTGGCCGCGCACCAGGCCGATGCCCGTGCGCATGATGGCGAACAAGAAGAGGTAGAGCAGCGCGACGAAGAGCAGGCGCGCTATGAGCAGAACGACGTCGATCACGGGATTTTCCTTTTCGCGGTGCTTCCGGCTTTCTCCAGGCGCCTAGATCAGCTGGAACTCGACGCTCGTGGTGCCCAGGGTCAGGCGGTCAGCGTCCTGGAGGGGGGTTGATTTTATCTGGCGCCCGTTGACGAAGGTGCCATTGGTGGAGCCGAGGTCAGAGATGACCCACGCGCCGGTGGCCTCGCGGCGGATCTCGGCGTGCTGGCGCGAGACGTTGATGTCGGGGATGACGATGTCGTTGCGCGACTCGCGGCCGATGATCATGACGCGCCCGTCGAGCGGGAAGGCCCGATCGTTGGTGATGTCGTAGAGGTAGGCCTGCTGCTGGGGCTGGCCGGCTGCGCCGCCGGCGGGGTCGAAGACCATGGTCTGGGGCGCCTCGCCGTAGCCGTCGGCCGGGTTGTCGTAGAAGCCGTCCTCGCCCTGGGCCTGGCCGTACGTGGCATCGCCGGCGTAGGCGTCGCGCTCGTCGAAGCCGTAGGGGCCAGGGGCGGGCGCCGGGGCGGGCGCGGCGCCGGAGGGGCGGTAGCCCACGCCGCGGCCGCCTGCGCCGATGGCCAGGCCGTAGCGCTCCATCTCCTCCTGGCGCAGCTGGGCCACGAGCGGCGCGGCCACCATCTCGGCGATGACCTCGAACTTGCCGTGCTTCAGCTCCTCGTCGACGATGAAGCGCACGAGGGGCTGGCCGTCCATGATGAGGCCGTGCTCGCTGGCCTTGGCGGCCAGGTAGGTCTCGGTCTCGCCCGCGAGGGTGGGGTAGTAGCCGAAGAGGCGCTCGTCGTCGTCGGCATTGACCAGCACGGTGTAGAGGGTGGGGGCGTACTGCTTGCCCGCGCCGACCATCTTCTCGCGGCGCATCTGCTTCTCGGCCTTCTTGGCTATCTGGACGGGGGAGAGGGGGGTGCCCGCCATGCGGTCGGCAGCGCCCTCTACGGTGTCCTCCATCTTGCCCTCGACCTTTGAAAAGAAGCCCATGGGTACTCCTCTACTCGCCTGAACATAGTAAGTCTCCATCTTGCCACAAACGCTTAGCAAGGCGGTGCTTCTTTACGCAACGAACAAAATGCCGTAACCGGCCCCGCGGCCGTCGGTCCTCACCTTGGGAGTTGCGGCGCGAATTGCAAATTCGGTCGGTTTTGCACTCACCGGCCGGGTGTTTTCCGCGCCAGGAGGCCCCGATTGGCCCGAAAAGCGCCTCGGGAGCCTGTTTCGGGCCTCAGGAGGGCAGTCGTAGGGTGCAAAACCGACCGAATTTGCAATCGGGGCGCCGAAAGCGAAGGACGGCCCCGGTGTCAGGGCGAGGTGGTAGCGCTTGACCAGGGGCTCTGGGCGCATCCTAACCGTTTTGTCTAGGTGGGGAGCCTAGGCGAAACTATCATCCTCCGCGTAGTAAATGGTCGCTTTCTCCTGATGGAAAACCGCCTCGTTCGCCGTACGTTGTCGGCAGCGCGAAGCGAGCGCCCCGGCGCTGCCTCCGGGCATCCCCCACGCCGCCGCTCCTTCGCGTTCTGGCAGGAAAACGGAAAGAGGAGAGGAAAGGAGAGAGGTATGCACAAAGACTTGCCAACCACGTGGGAAGAAGACGGCTACGTCGTCACCCGCACGACGGCATGGTCCGCGCCGGGCTGCCATTCCGGCTGCGGCATCATCTGCTACGTGAACAAGGAGACCGGCAAGCTCGAGAAGGTCGAGGGCGACCCTGAGCATCCCTACAACCAGGGCCACATCTGCCCGCGCTGCGCCGCGCTTCCCGACGTGGTGAACAGCGAGGAGCGTCTGCTCTACCCCATGAAGCGCGACCCGGAGCGCCGCGGCGACCCGGACGCGTGGGAGCGCATCTCCTGGGATGAGGCGCTCGACCTCGTCTACAACACCATGACCGAGCTGGGCGAGAAGTACGGCAAGCACACGCTCCAGACGTTCTGCGGCACGGGCCGCGACATCCTCTGGCAGTCGCAGCGCCTGGCCTACTCGATGGGCACCCCGCACGTCGAGAGCTACTCCTCGGGCCTGGCCTGCTGGATGCCGCGCCTCATGTCCTACAACGTGAGCACCGGCGGCTACATGATGCCCGACTGCTCCGAGTGCCATGAGGACCGCTACGACAACCCCGAGTACAAGGACCCGGAGGTCATCGTGGTGTGGGGCAACAACTGCGTGGCCTCCAACTCCGACGGCTTCTTCGGCCAGTGGGTGGTGGAGGTGGTCAAGCGCGGCGCCAAGATGATCGTAGTCGACCCGCGTCTGACCTGGATGGCCGCCCGTGCCGACCTGTGGATCCAGCCCCGCCCTGCCGTTGACTCCGCCGTGGCCATGGCCATGCTCAAGGTGGTCATCGAGGAGGACCTCTACGACCACGACTTCGTCGACCGCTGGACCTACGGCTTCGAGGCTCTGGTGGAGCGTTCCCGCGAGTACGACTTCGACGAGCTGTGCGAGCGCGCCTGGGTCGATCCGGAGAAGATCCGCAAGGCCGCCCGCATGATCGCCGCCGGCAACCACACCGCCGTGCAGCTAGGTCTGGCCGTCGACATGCAGCGCAACGGCATCGGCGCGGTGCGCTCCATCATCGCCATGCTCGCCATCTGCGGCGACATCGACCAGCCGGGCGGACAGATCTTCACCCCCGAGCCCTATGACTTCCACTACTTCAGCTGGGGCTTCAAGGAGCTCCCGGAGGACGTGCAGAAGATGGTCGTCGGCTACGACGAGTACCCCTTCATCCGCATGGGCATGGTGCTCGACCAGCCCGACCTGGCCGTCGTCCAGGCCGAGACCGAGGAGCCCTACGGCTTCACCGGCGCCATCATGATGGGCACCAACCCGCTGTGCTGCATGAGCAACGCCGACCTGAACCGCGTCTATCCCGTTCTGCAGAAGCTGAAGTTCATCTGCGTCTGCGACTGGCGCATCACCCCCACCATCCAGACGCTGGCCGACGTGGCGCTGCCCGTGGCCATGTGCGTGGAGAAGACGGGCATGATCGCCAAGCGCACCGGTGCCTGCGCGATGTCGCCCATCGCCGGCCTGGACATCCAGGGCGAGCCCAAGTCCGACGCCGAGATCACGCTGCTGCTCGGCAAGCGCTTCAACCCCGAGATGTTCCCCTGGGACACCGTCGAGGAGATCTACGACTTCCTGGTGAAGGACTCCGGCTGGTCGTGGCAGGACATCCGCAACATGAACTGGGCGTGGCCCGGCCAGGAGTACCGCCGCTACGAGAAGGGCCTGCTGCGCGCCGACGGGCAGCCCGGCTTCAACACCTCCACCGGCCGCATCGAGCTGTACTCCCCGTTCGCGGAGAGCATCGGCGAGAACGTGCTTCCCTACTATGACGAGCCCTACTACGGCCCCTACACCACGCCGGAGCTCTACAAGGAGTACCCCGTGATCACCATGACGGGCTCCCGCAACATCCAGTTCTTCCACAGTGAGCACCGCGACGTGAAGAAGCTGCGCGAGATCCAGCCCGATCCGCTGGTGGAGATCAACGACGTGTGGGCCAAGGAGCAGGGCTTCGAGGACGGCGACTGGCTGTGGGTCGAGGACAAGATCGGCCGCATCAAGCACCGCGCCAAGTGCACGCCCATCGTCAAGTACGGCATGGCCAACGTCAACTCGGGCTGGTGGTTCCCCGAGACCGATCCGCATGAGGATCCGATGTACGGCTGCTGGGACGTGAACCCCAACGTCCTGAGCGAGCTTGGCCAGCAGGGCCCGACCGGCTTCGGCGCCGACGTCAAGGCCCTTCTCTGCAAGATCTACAAGTGCGACGAGGAGGATGCAAATGTCAAAGCAAGCACTGCTCATTGATTATGAGTTCTGCTCCAACTGCCACACCTGCGAGGTCGAGTGCAAGATGGAGCATGGTTTCCCCGAGGGAACCGCCAACGGCATCAAGGTGTTCGAGGTCGGCCCGTGGCAGATCGAGGGCGACCGCTGGCAGCTGACCTACATGCCGGTGCCCACCGACATGTGCGACCTGTGCGCCGACCGCACGGCCAAGGGCAAGCTCCCCGCCTGCGTGCACAGCTGCTACACCGGCTGCATGAAGTACGGCACCGTGGAGGAGCTCTCCGCCGAGCTCGAGCGCAAGAGCCGCCAGGTGCTGATCGTTCCTCTGCAGGAGGACTAGGGGCACGGGCGCGCGTCGCGTCGGCTGCCGCTGGCCCGGCACGGCGCGCGCCTGCGCGCGAACATCGTCATCTCAAAACGAAAGGGGGATGAAATGGGTGCTGAATCCGAAAAGAAGGGGATTCACTACGCGTGGTTCATTCTCGTGGCCTGCTGCTTCATGTTCGCGGGCTCGATGGCGCTCATCAACTCCATCATCAGCGTCTACGTTCTGCCGGTGACCGAGGCCCTGGGCTGCAAGCGCGGCGACTTCACGTTCATGCTGACCACCCAGGCTATCTCGATCGTGCTCACGATGCCGCTGTGGGGCAACATCTTCAACAATGAGAAGATCAACATCAACCTGGCGCTCTCGCTCGGCGCGCTGTGCATGATCGCCTGCCCGCTGCTGTGCTCGTTCGCCACCGACCTCATCATGTTCTACGTGGCCGGCTTCATCGGCGGCGTGGGCATCGCGGCCTGCTTCACCATGGCGACGCCGGTGCTCTGCGGCAACTGGTTCGCCAAGAAGTACCGGGGTAAGATGATCGGCATCGCGTCCGCCTTCGCCGGCGTGTCCACCATCTTCTGGGCTCCGCTGTTCCGCTGGATCATCGCGGAGAACGGCTGGCAGACCTCCTACCTCATCAACGCCATCCTCATGGCCGTGCTCATCCTTCCCTGGACGCTCTTCGTCATCAAGCGCAAGCCGTCTGACAAGGGCCTGCAGCCGTTCGGCTACGATCCGAACGAGAAGGACGCGACCGAGTCCAAGCAGAACTTCGGCGTGAAGGCGGCCGACGCCCTCAAGACCCCGGCGTTCTGGATCATCATCGCCGGCGTCATGCTCACCGCCCTGGGCATGGGCTGGAACAACAGCCAGTCCGGCATCGCCAAGGAACTGCTGACGGGCACGCCCGAGGAGGCCAACGCCGCCGTCATCGGCGCGACCATGGTATCTGCGGCTGCGCTCGGCAACCTGCTCTCCAAGCTGAGCATGGGCGCGATGATCGACAAGTTCAACCTCAACGTCACCTTCATCGCCTTCCAGGTGGTGTGGCTGCTCGCGTTCGTCATGTGGTACTTCTTCGGCACCACCTCCGCCGTCTTGGTGGCGGGCGGCTTCTGCCTCGGCTTCAGCAACGCGCCCTCCCGCGTCGGCTGGCCGATGGCCATCCGCAAGATCTTCGGCAACGCCGACTACTCCAAGATCTGGGGCTACATCGCCACCGGCTCCTCCATCATCGGCGGCATCTCGACCTCCCTCATGGGCTGGTGCTACGACTACCTGGGCTCCTACATGCCCACGCTCATCATCGGCATGGTCGTCGTGGTGCTGATCGCCATCCTGGCGTTCGTGGCCTCCACCTTCGTCGGCAAGTACGAGTGGAAGGACATCGAGCCCACCAAGTAGCAGGGCCTCTCTTCCGTGGGGACGCGTCGCCCGATAGCGCGACGCGTCCTTGGGCGGGGTCCGCGGGCAGGTCTCGCGGGCCCCGATCGATACCTGAAAGGCATCGAGATGATTACCTTCGCTATGGTCGTCGGCTACCTGGCCGTGACCCTGATCGTCGGCTTGGTGATGAAGCGCCGGGCCGGCAAGGACAAGACGGTGCGGAACTTCTTCGTGGCGAACGGGAAGATGCCGCTGTTCGCGGTGACCACCATGCTCTTCGCGGACCTCATCGCCGCGTCCACCACGACGGGGACGGCGGGCACCGGCTACAGCACCGGGCTGGCTGCGCTCTGGGGCATCTGGAGCTCGAGCTTCGGGTGCATCCTGTTCAGCGTGTGCTTCTGCCGGTTCTTCTTCGAGATTCGCCGCACGGGCGCCATCACCGGGCCCGAGGCGTTCGGGATCCGCTTCAGCCAGAAGATCCGCTACCTCGTGCTCGTCTTCACGCTCATTCCTCTCTTCATCGTGTTCTCGGCGCAGATCACGGCGGCCAGCATGTACCTGGCCAGCATGCTCGGCATCGCTGAGTCGGTTGCGACGGTGGCGGTGCTCTTCCTGTTTCTGGCCATGGCCCTTCTGGGGATCACGGGCATCGCGGAGATGAACAAGGTGCACGCGTTCGTCCTGCTGTTCGGCCTGACGTTCGCCGCCATCGTGTGCCTGAACCACGTGGGCGGCCCCCAGGCGCTCGTCGAGAAGCTGCCCCCCTCGCACCTCGACCTCTTCTCCGTCGGGTTGCCGACGGTGCTCGCGCAGTTCGTGGGCGGCGCGCTCGGGTTCTCCATATCGGTGACCTCCATCAACATCGGCTACTGCGCCAAGGACATCAAGACCGCCGAGCGCAGCCACGTCATCGTGGCCGTCGCCAGCGCGGTCTTCGCGTTCGCGCCGGCCGTCATCGGGCTGTGCGCCGCCGTGTCGCTCGAGGGCATCCGCAACGACAACGCGCTGTTCGCGATGACGAGCTCCATCTCCCCCGAGCTGGCCGGCATCGCCGTCATGGCCGTGTTCGCGGCCATCTTCTCCACGGGCCCGTGGTTTCTGCTTGCCACCTCCAAGCTGGTGGTGCAGGAGCTCTACGTTCCGCTGAGCGCGCGTGCGGGGCACGAGGTGTCCGACCGCTCGGCGCTGCGCATGTCGCGTGTGGTCATCGTGGTGACGCTCGTGCTGGCCGTGCTGGCTAGCGGGACCAACGTGTCGCTGCTCAACTCGCTCATGAGCGCCTCGCAGATCAAGGCCATCGCGGTGGTCCTGCTGCTGTTCGGCATCTACTGGAAGCGCACCTCCAACGCTGCGGGCTTCGTCGGCCTGCTGGTGGGCGGCACTCTGTCCACCGTGTGGTACGTGCTGGGCAGCCCGCTGGGCGTGCAGCCGTTCTGGCCGGGCGTCGTGTCGTCGGTGGCCATCATCGTGGTGGGCAGCCTGGTGGCGAGCCGCAAGCCGGTGTCGGATGACTACGTGGCCTACGAGCAGCGCCTGGCCGCCGCGCAGGAGGAGTTCGCCGCGTGCCGCCGCGCCTATGACGCGCGGGCCGCGGCGGGGGCGGCGGGGCCGGGCGCGGCGGGGCCGGATGCCGGGGC
>NZ_QWKK01000142.1 GCF_009911695.1 Enterorhabdus sp. P55
GCGCCACGCGCCCCATCCGCCCCGCTCGACCGCGCCCCGCACGCCCCGCCCGCCTCGCGCCCCAGCCCTGACCCGCACCCGCGCCCAGACGCACGAGGGCCCCGGGGCGGCTGCGTGCCCCGGGGCCCTCGTGCGTCCGTTGCGCGGCGGCTACAGCATGGTCGCGCGCAGCTCGGCGTCGTCGACGGCGCTCAGGTACGCGGGCGGGATGTCGAAGAGCGTCTTGGCGCCCACCACGCCCTCGCCGGCCAGGCGCCACGCGGCGCGGGCGCAGGCCACCAGCACGCTGCCGGTGAACTCGGGGTTGGAGTCCAGCTTGAGGGAGTACTCGATCACATGGGTGTTCTGCCCCTCGGCGCCCGTCGCGCCCGTGCGGATGACCGACCCGCCATGCGGAATGCCAGCATGGTCGCGGTCAAGCTCCTCCTTGCTGATGAAGGTGACCGTCGTGTCGTAGTCGGAGAAGTAGTTGGGCATCTCGACGATGGCCTTCTCGATGGCAGCCAGGTCGGCGCCCTCCTCCGCCACCACATAGCACTCGCGCGTGTGCTTCTGGCGGGTGGTCAGCTCGGGACGCTCGCCGGCACGCACGGCCTCGAGCGCGGCAGGCACGGGCACCGTGTACTGGCGCGCGTCCACGACGCCGGGCACGCGGCGAATGGCGTCGGAATGGCCCTGCGACACGCCGCGGCCCCAGAAGGTGTAGTCGGCGCCGTTGGGCAGCACGGCGTTGGCGTACAGACGCGCGATGGAGAACATGCCCGGATCCCAGCCGGCCGAGATGACGGCGACCTTGCCGCCCTCGCGCGCAGCGGCATCCACGGCCGCGAAGTGGGCGGGGATGTTGGCATGGGTGTCGAAGGAGTCCACCACGTTGAACAGGCTCGCGCAGGCCGGCGTCTGCTCGGGCAGGTCGGTGGCCGATCCGCCGCCCAGCACCAGCACGTCGACGTCGTCTGCATGGGCCGCCAGGTCGTCGGCGGAATAGACCGCCACGCCCTCAGTCAGCGGCGTGATGCTCGCGGGGTCGCGGCGCGTGAACACAGCCACGAGCTGGACGTCGTCGTTGTCGCGGCAGGCCAGCTCGACGCCACGGCCGAGGTTGCCATAGCCCAGGATGCCAATGCGGGTAACAGACATTCTTCCTCCTTGGGGGGATGCGAGGGTAGCGTTGATGGCGTCCATTATGGCCACCCTATGTTTCGAAGATGTGAAGGAAGGGGGCTCTTCGCGAAACAACCAGGGAACGGGCGGTGGCGAGGTTCTGGGGATAAGCCGCGATGCATGCGCGAGGCTCGAGAGGCCCACCGCCGCCAGACTCGGCCGCGCCGGGATGTGCTGCCCGCCCCTCAGCGCTTCCGGGACGGCCGGCGCGCGGGAGGGCCCACCGGCTTCACGGTGAGCGGCGCCTTACCGGAGGCGTCGCCTCCACGCGAGACGCCCCGGGGGCCACGGCGCGGGCGGGCCGCAGCCCCCTCCCCCGCCTCCTCGGCGCGGCTTGCCAGCGAGCGCGCGAAGGACACCTCGCGCGGGACGCGCAGCGTGAAGACGGTCACGCCGTCGCGGCTCATGGCCGTGATGTCGCCGCCGTGGGCGCCCACGATCTCCTTGGCGATGGCCAGGCCCAGGCCCGCCCCGCCGCTACCGCTCGTGCGCGAGCCGTCCTCGCGGTAGAACTTCTCGAAGATGGCCTCCAGGTGCGCCTCGGATATCTCCCGGCCGCGGTTGCGCACGGCGATGGACACCCACGGCCCGTCGCAGGAGGCGGCCAAGTCGACGGAGGTACCGTCCTCCGCATAGGCCACGGCATTGCGCATGACGTTGCCGAGCGCCCGGGCGAGCTTGTCGGGATCGACGAAGAACCGCACGTCAGGCGGGGCAGCCACCCGCAGCCCGATGCCGCGAGCCGAGGTCTCGGGGAAGAACGACTCGGCCACCTGCTGGCAGAACAGCCGCACGTCCACGTTCTCGCGCTCGATGGGGATGGCCTGCAGGTTGTAGCGCGTGATCTCGAAGAACTCGCCGATGAGCCCCTCCAGGCGCTCGGCCTTGGCATAGGCCGTCTCGGCGTACTTGCGCTGGGTGTCGGGCGGCAGCACCGCGGCGTCACGCAAAAGGTCGAGGTAGCCGAGCACGGAGGTGAGCGGCGTGCGGATGTCGTGGGCCAGGTAGGCCACCAGCTCGTTCTTGCGGCGCTCGGCTGCCTGGGCGGCGCGCTCGTCAGCCAGCGACTGCGAGCGGATGACGGCCAGCTCGTTCTGGGCGATGGAGAGCCCCGGCGGCAGCTCGATGGGCGCATCGCGGTCGGCCAGCAGCCGCGCCACCGCCTCGGACAAGTCGTCGAAGTAGCGCAGCGATCGGTTGAGCGCCATCACCACGATGACGAGCCACCCTGCCGCGAGCACCGCGGCCGCGAGCGGCAGCTTGAAGGACTTGATCAGGGCGTAGGTGCTCACGTCGCGGATGAGCCAGTAGCCATCGGGATTGAGCGACTCCTGCCAGACGGGGTTGGACGAGGCGACGCCCAGCTGCACGGCCTGGTCGGAGGCAGGCAGCTGCCTCCATTCGTCGTGGACGTCGGTCTGAGACTGCTTGAGGGCCTCCGCCACCAGCCGATCCAGGTCTTCCTGGCTGTAGCCCATCACCGAGGCGTTGAGCAGAATCTCGTTGACGTTGACGCCGCCGATGGCCTGGGGCACCGCCAGGGAGAGCTGCTCGGGCACGCCGGCCAGAAGGGCGCCCATGGCCGCCGCCTGCGCCGCGCTCGCATCACTCGCCCGCTTCACCACGCCCGTTGCCACAAGCGCGTCAAGCGCCTCCTGGAGGGAATGCGGCGAAGGCGTGCCCACCACGTCCCGGGAGACGACCGACGCCGACACGCTGCCCGAGGAGTCGACGGCGCTCTCGTTGGTTCCGGCGCCACCCGCGGCATCGGAGAAGATCCCCGTCATGCCCACCTTATCGGCCCAGGTCAGGGCATCTTCAGCAGTGCCCGGATCCGTGGGAAGCCCCTCCTTGCCCATCTGGTCTGTCAAGTCGTCCAGATAGGCGGTGCCACCGGCAAGGCCGTAGTCGGCCATGATCGCCTCGAAGCGGTCCGTCGAGTCCAGCACGCGCCAGGTGGACGTGCTGTCGGCCACGAAGTCAGCCAGAGGGCCCATGACGAACCCCTCGAGCAGAAGGCAGATGAGGGCGAACGCAGCGGTGAACGCCGCCAGGTTGCGCCCGAGGCGGCCGAGCAGGGTGCGACGCAGGACGCGCGCCTGCTCGCTCCTAAGCGCCATGGCCGCCGGCGCCCAGGGCGTCACGCAGCTTGTAGCCCACCCCCCAGGCGGTCTCGATGAACTGCGTGGACGAGTCGATAGCCGCGAGCTTCTGGCGCAGGTGGCGGATGTGGACCATCACGGTGTTGGCCGCCGCGTCGTCGTAGCGCTCGCCCCAGGCGCCCTCGAACAGATCGCGCGTGGAGACCGGCGAGCCAGCCGACTTGGCCAGGATCGAGAGGATGGCGAACTCCTTGGGCGTGAGCTGGAGCGGCTCACCGAGCAGCGTCGCCTTGTGGGCGCGCAGGTCGACCTCCACCGCGCCGGCGCGCAGCACGTCAGCCGTCGCCTGCGCCCCGGCCCGGGCGCGGCGCAGACGCGCCTTCACGCGGGCCACGAGCTCGCGGGGCTTGAAGGGCTTGGTCACATAATCGTCCGCGCCGAGGGTGAAGCCCACCACCTGGTCGGCCTCCTCGTCCTTGGCCGACAGGAACACGATGGGGATGTCGGAGACGGCGCGCACGCGCGTGCACAGCTCGAAGCCGTCCATACCGGGCATCATGATGTCGAAGATCCCCAGGTCATAGCGCTCGCGCTCGAGCAGCTGGAGGGCCTGGGCGGCGCCATAGCAGGCGCGCACCTCCATCCCCTCGGCTCCGAGGAGGCTGGCTACCAGATCGGCGATGGCCCGCTCGTCGTCCACCACCAGTATGCGCGCTGCTCTCTCCATGGGGTCTATTGTAGGCGAAGACGCCCCGATCCCGCAGCCACGCGCCGCGACGTGCGGCGTCTTAAGGAAAAAATAAGGGGCGTTAAGAAAGTCCTCAGCATTCGCTATGGGAACGTTAAACGGGCCCTCCCCTAAGGTAGGGGGCACGACGCGGAGCCTTGCGGAGGAGGGGCCCGACCCCCTCCGTGAGGCGCAGGCGCCCGCCAGCTCACCGACCCTCCCGACAGGCGAGGCGCCCCGCGTCGGCAACGCCAGATCACCCGGCATTCCGGCGCGCGACGAGTCGCCGCCAGCCGCCGCGCACCCGCCAAGGAGGAGACGCGCCATGGATGAGTTTTCCGCCCCCAACGCCCTCAGCTTCAGCCGCAGCCAGTGGCGCCGGCCCGACCAGCGCGCCGCGCAGGAGGCCGGCTCGTGGCGGCGCGAGGACGCCCCCGCGATCGCGGCGAGCGGCGCCGGCGCGGGCGGCAC
>NZ_QWKK01000143.1 GCF_009911695.1 Enterorhabdus sp. P55
CGCGCCGGGCGGCGTCCACCACGCGCTCGGCAAGCGCCTCGCGCGGGGCCGAGAGGCCCTCACGCCCCTCCACGGTGTAGGCGCGCGTGGCCTGGGCGAGCTCGGCCAGCTCGTCGGCGGGGTAGGGCGATCCCTCGCCCGCGCTCACCGCGCCGGCCAGCACGGCGGTGGTCACCGGCGCCGCGCAGGCGCCGAAGCCCGCGGCCACGAGGGCCACGGCCAGGCCCACGGCTGCCATCGCGGCCAGCACGCGGTCTCCGATTCCCAGTCCGCGCCGCTTAGGCCCTGCGCCCAAGGGCGCGCTGCCGCCCCC
This sequence comes from Enterorhabdus sp. P55, assembly GCF_009911695.1. GTDB lineage: Bacteria > Actinomycetota > Coriobacteriia > Coriobacteriales > Eggerthellaceae > Enterorhabdus. Next base: position 314 of record NZ_QWKK01000143.1, read on the forward strand.
GCCCGCCGTGTCGGCACCGGCCCCCGCACCGCGCGCTCCCGTGCCCGCCTGTCCGGCGCTAGTCGCCATCGCAGTCCACCCAGATGGTGGCCGCGGTGATGCCGCGCATGTCCTTCGAGATGGTGGGCAGCGGCCCCAGGCGGCTGAAGACGCCCTGGAAGCGCCCGTCGTAGAGGTAGAGCCCGTTGAGGTTGTTGTACCAGGCCGGCTCCGTGGTCACGGCCCCGTCGGGCAGGTCCTCGATGCCGGTGTCGGGCGGCAGCGTCTCGGTCTTGAACGGGCGGATGTAGCGCTGCACGATGAAGGGGTGCCCCGCCGCGCCGTTGGCGAAGGCGTCGATGAGCTCGCCCCACCGCTCCTCGCTCTGGGCGCAGCCGGCGTACACGTCGTCGGCGCCGTAGTGGTCAGAGGGCTTGATGATCCACTCGTCTTTGTTGGCGCGGATCTGGGCCAGGTTGACGGCAGAGTCGTCGAGGAAGGCGGTCAGGGGCACCGTCTCCTCCACGAAGCTGATCTCCTCGGCGGTGAGGAAGTCGCAGGTCTCTGGCTTGAACAGCACCTCGAAGATCTGCTTGTCGTGGACGATGTGCCCGGCGAAGCTGCCGATGAGCGCCACCTTCTCGGCCCGCACCGCCTCGATGAGCCCCTGAGACTCGTCCCAGTGGTCGATCACGTCGTTGGTCACGCAGCGCCGCCAGATGGCGTCCACGCGCCCCCCGCTCGCGTCGCGCAGCGCCTCGCCGTCGAAGGAGAGCTCGCGCACGTCGGCCACCGCGCACTCGTAGCCGCGGCCGCGGAACAAGTCCGCGAACAGGTGGAACTCGTCCACCACCCCGTTCTCCAGGTAGTCGCAGATGGCGATGCGCGGCTTCTCCACCCGGTGCTCGTAGGTGGCGTAGATGCCCAGGAAGGCGTCCACCCACGGCTCGAACAGGTCGCAGCCGCGCACGGCGTGGCCCTCGGAGAAGACGCGGAAGGCCTCGGAGGCCACGATGGAGTTGGTGATCTCGCGGTTCTCGTTCATGCCCGACGAGCCGTCGCCGTTGAACTCGCAGAAGCGGATGCGATAGTCGTCCTCGTCGAGGAAGGTGTCCACGCGGGCGAAGGGCAGCAGCGAGTCGTAGCCGCGCGGCAGCAGGATGAGCTCCTCCAGGCGCGGGTCGAAGTCGAAGCAGCGGCGATAGGCCGGGTCGTCCAGGTAGCGCTGGATGACCTTGCACAGGATGCGATGGGCCGTCTCGGCGGTGTCGCGCATCACCTCGTAGGTCCGCTGGTTGAACAGGCGCGGCACGAAGGAGCAGTCCACCACGCGGTGGTGCACGATGGCGGTGGAGGCGCGCATGTAGGCCAGCGAGGCGCGGCGGCTGGGGATGTCGCCGTCCAGGTCGTCGATGATCTGGAGGTAGGCGCGGGTGTAGTCGGCGTTGGTGTCCATGGGGCCTCTTTCCGGGAGGGGGATTCGTCCGGGCCATCTTAGCACGCCCCGCCGTGCCCGGGCGCCCCGCACCGGCCGCTGCCATCGGGCCGTTGTCGGGCGCGCGACCCGTCGGCCGGGGAGGGGTGCCCGGGCGTTCAAGCGGCACCCCCGGCGTGCGGGCGCGGCCTTAGCTCGTCAGGTGAAACAGGTGGGAGTCGCCGGTGGTGCGCTGCACGTGGTCCACCACGGCGCCGATGGGCGTGTCGGGCTCGTTGAGGAACCAGTGGACGAACACGGCGAGCGTCCCGGCCAGGAAGAAGCGGATGAGGTAGTCGAGCCCGGGCTGGTCCAGCTCGGCTGCGGGCGGGTTGCTCTCCACGATGGCCTGGCGCACTGGCTCGCAGAGGGCCTCCACCATGGAGTCCACCGACAGCTCCCGGGCCACGCGGCGGTAGAACTCCGGGTCCTCCTGGAACATGGCCGCCAGCTCGGTGACCACGGTGCGCAGGTTCACGGTGATGCCGTCAGGCTCGCGCCCCACCACGAGCACCTGGGTGATACGATCCACCACGAGATGCCCCTGCTCCTCGGCCAGCTCGTCGAGGGAGGCGTAGTGCAGGTAGAACGTCTTGCGGTCGATGTCGGCCTCGCGGGCGAGCGCGCTCACGGTGATCTTTTCGGCGCCCTGGCGCACCACCAGGTTGCGGAAGGCGGCCTGGATGGCCTTCCGGGTGCGCACCACACGGCGGTCGAGCTTGGGCGCGTTCTCGTCGCTGGCTGCCATGACGCCTCCTTTCGCCCCACTCCCGCGAAGGGGAGGGAGTAGTCAACAAAGATGACCGGTCTGCCCATTGTTTCCCGTTGGGGTGCTTCCTATACTACCCGAATATAACTTAAGCAACACCCGTGAATTAAATGATATATGAGCTTATTTCGTGGCTGAGGGACGCCTTGGCTTCATGCGGCTCAATTTTCGCTTTTGACCTGGAGTTTTCGGTTTTGTAACAACCGACAGCCAGGCGCGTGACGAACGGCGGGACTGCTTAAGCGAACCTTCTTAGTCATGGCAGAATCACGAGAGCCCGTGAGGGACGGGCACTGCTGAGAGCTATCTTTCTATGGAGGCGAACGCACATGAGACCGATGGACTTTGCGAAGCGCACGGCGGCCAACAAGCTGGTGGACTACCTGTGCGAGGATCCCGCCCGTAACATGGGCAAGGTGATGGACAAGATCAACGCCCTGTGCCCCGAATCCCTGTTCCCGGCCCAGCGCGAGGCGTTCACCCACGTGGTGGCCGACCCGGACAACAACATGTACCAGCTCATCATGCGCCTGATGGACCTGAACCCCGCGGTGCGCAACGACCTGCTCAAGACCTTCCTGGTGGACGCCAACCTCGTGGCCTGGGGCGTGCAGGAGAAGATGCGCGAGAAGTACCAGTGCAACATCCCCTGGGCCATCCTGCTCGACCCCACGAGCGCCTGCAACCTGCGCTGCACCGGCTGCTGGGCCGCCGAGTACGGCCACAAGCTCAACCTCACCTACGAGGAGATCGACTCCATCATCTGCCAGGGCAAGGAGCTCGGGGTCCATATCTATATCTACACCGGCGGCGAGCCGCTCGTCCGCAAGCACGACCTCATCCGCCTGTGCGAGGCCCATCCCGACTGCGCCTTCCTCTGCTTCACCAACTCCACCCTCATCGACGAGGAGTTCTGCCAGGACATGATCCGCGTGAAGAACTTCGTGCCGGCCATCTCGGCCGAAGGCGACGAGGCCGCCACCGACGGACGGCGCGGCGAGGGCGTCTACCAGAAGGTGGACGCGGCCATGGACCTGCTCCGAAGCCACGGCCTGCCCTTCGGCGTGTCCATCTGCTACACCCACGACAACGCAGCCTCCGTGGCCAGCGAGGCGTACTTCGACTGGCTCATCGAGAAGGGGGCGCTGTTCGCGTGGATCTTCTCCTACATGCCCGTGGGGGTGGACGCGCCGACCTCGCTCATGCCCGATCCCGTCGACCGCGAGCGGCTCTACCGCTTCAACCGCCAGGTGCGCGCGACCAAGCCCATCCTCACGCTCGACTTCCAGCATGACGGCGAGTTCGTGGGCGGCTGCATCGCCGGCGGGCGCCGCTACCTGCACATCAACGCCGCGGGCGATGTTGAGCCCTGCGTGTTCATCCACTACTCCAACGCCAACATCCGCGAGAGGTCGCTGCTCGACTGCCTGCGCTCGCCTATCTTCATGGCCTACTACGAGGGCCAGCCGTTCAACGACAACCTGCTGCGCCCCTGCCCCATGCTCGAGAACCCGGACTGCCTCGAGGAGATGGTGGAGCGAAGCGGCGCCCACTGCACCGACCTGCAGGCCCAGGAGAGCGCTCACGACCTGGCCGAGAAGTGCCGTCCCGCGGCGCGCGCCTGGGCGCCCGTGGCCGAGCGGCTGTGGACTGACCTTGATGACGAGCGCGCCGCGCTGCGCAACCGCGCCTGCAGCGGCTTGGCCGACAGCGACCTCGACCGCCTGGCGCGCCAGGGTCGCGTGATGCGCGGCGCGTTCGACCCCGAGCGGGCGGTGGACGAGTACGCGCTCGACCCCGAGCTGCGCGAGGAGCTGGCGGACGCGCTGGACGGAGGCGCGGCCCTGGCCGAGGCTGACGCCGCGCTGGAGGCGCCCGCGGTCGCGGCGCCCGCGTCGATGCGGCGGGCGAGCTAGGACGCGCGGGC
>NZ_QWKK01000144.1 GCF_009911695.1 Enterorhabdus sp. P55
GGCCCCGCGCAGCTCGGCCTCGGCCGCGGCGCGGCGGGCCTGGGCCGCCTCGATCTCCAGCTCGATCTCGCCGGCGCGGGCCGTGGCGGCGCGGCGGCGCTCGTGCATGACGAGCGCGGCGGAGTCGAACCGCTCAACGGCCGCCGCGGCGGCGCGGTACTGGCGCGAGAGCTCGCCGGCGTCCACCGAGTCGAGCCGGATGCGCTCCTGAAGCTCCTCGACGGCGGCCTCGGCGGCCTCGATGGCCGCGCGCTTGGCCTCCATGTCGGCGGCAAGCGCAGCCTCCTTCTCCTGCGAGCCGTCCCAGGCGCGCTGGAGCGTGCGCAGGTCGTCCACGGCCAAACGCAGGCTCACGTCGGCCAGCTCGCCGGCCAGCTCCTGGTAGGTGCGGGCCTTCTTCGCCTTGCGCGAGAGCGGCCCGAGCTGGCGCTCCACCTCGGCCACCACGTCGCGGGCGCGGGCCAGGTGCTGGTCCATCGAGGCCAGCTTCCGCTCGCTCTTCGCCTTGCGCTGCTTGTGCTTGAGCACGCCGGCGGCCTCCTCGATGAGGGCGCGGCGGTCTTCCGGCTTGCTCTGGAGGATGGAGTCGAGCGAGCCCTGGGAGATGATGGAGTGGGTGCCGGTGCCCAGCCCCGAGTCGTGGAGGATCTCCAGCACGTCCATGCGGCGGGCCACCGTGCCGTTGATGAGGTACTCGCTCTCGCCGTTGCGGTACATGCGGCGGGTGATGGCCACCTCGTCGTAGTCGATGGGCAGGGTGCCGTCGGAGTTGTCGAGCACGAGGTCCACCTCGGCCAGGCCCGTGGGCTTGCGCGCCGACGAGCCGGCGAAGATGACGTCTTCCATGGCCTGGCCGCGCAGGTGCTTGGCGTTGCGCTCGCCGAGCACCCACAGCACTGCGTCGGAGATGTTCGACTTGCCCGAGCCGTTGGGGCCCACCACGGCGGTGATGCCGGGCTCGAGGGCCATGACGGACCGGTCGGCGAAGGACTTGAATCCCTTGAGGACGAGTGACTTCAGATACATGGGCGCCTAATCCTGCTTCTTCTTGGCGGCTTCCCGCTCGCTCTTCTTCCGCGCGCGCTCCTCGGCCTTGGCGGCCTTGGCCGCGGCCTTCTCGGCGGCCTTCTCCTCGGCCTTGGCGGCCTTGGCCGCGGCCTTCTCGGCGGCCTTCTCCTCGGCCTTGGCGGCCTTCTCCGCCGCCTTCTCCTCGCCGCCGCCCAGCCCGAAGAACTCGGAGAGGCGCGCGAGCGTGGTCTTGGCGGCCTGGCTCTCGGCCTCCTTCTTCGTGCGGCCGACACCGCGGGCGAGCCCCTGGTCGCCGGCGTAGACCTGGGCGACGAAGGTGCGGTCGTGCGGCGGGCCCTGGGTCTCCACCAGCTTGTAGGTGGGGGTGATGCCGTCTTCCTGGAGCTTTTCCTGCAGGGCGCTCTTGGGGTTCTCGGGCTCGCTGGCCATGTCGAGCGACATGCGCGGCACGAGGGTGCGCTCCACGAAGTCCACGGCGGCGGGCAGCCCCCCGTCGAGGAAGAGCGCGGCCACCACGGCCTCGTAGACGTTCTCGAGCGCTGAGTGGAGCCCGCGCTTTCCCGTGCCCGTCTCCGACGAGCCGAAGACGATGACGTCAGCGAAGCCCAGGCCCGCGGCCACGTCGGCCAGCGACGCGCCGGAGACGAGCGCCACCTTGATGCGGGTGAGGCCGCCTTCGTCCAGCTCGTGGAAGCGGTGGAAGGCGGTGGAGGCCACGATGGCGCCTAAGATGGAGTCGCCGAGGAACTCGAGGCGCTCGTAGGAGAACTTCACCGACTTGCCCTCGGTGGCCGAGGGGTGAGTGATGGCCGAGAGCAGCACGCCCTCGTCTTGGAAGGCGTAGCCGAGAATCTCCTGGGCGCGGTCGAGCTTGGAGCGCTGCTCCTCGCTGAGCGTCATGCGCGCTCACCGCCCTCGACCACCTTCGCGGCGATGACCTCGGAGACGTGGGAACGCACGGTGCGGGCCGCGGCGAGCACGCCGTTCTTGATGGCGAGCGGGCTCGACGAGCCGTGGCCCACCACGCAGGCGCCCTTGACGCCTAGAAGCGGCGCGCCGCCGTGGGTGTCGGGGCTCAGCTTGCCCTTGAGCTCGGCCAGGTCGCCCTTGACGAGCAGCGCGCCGAGCTTGCCCTTGGCCGAGGCCATGAGGGCGTCCTTCATATAGCGGAACAGCACCGACGAGGTGCCCTCGATGGCCTTGAGGCAGACGTTGCCGGTGAAGCCGTCGGTGACCACCACGTCGAAGGTGCCGGCCAGGATGTCGCGCCCCTCGGCGTTACCGGCGAATTCCGGCACCTCCGCGCGCAGAAGCGCGTGGGCCTCCTGGGCGGCGGCAGACCCCTTCGTGTCCTCCTCGCCGATGTTGAGCAGGCCCACGCGCGGAGCCGCCACGCCCATGATCTCGCGGGCATAGACGGCGCCCATCTGGGCGAATTGCACCAGGTACTCGGCCTTGCAGTCAGCGTTGGCGCCCACGTCCAGCAGAAGCGTCGGCGTGCCGTAGGCCGGCAGCACCTGGCCGAGGGCAGGGCGCTTGACGCCCTTCACGCGCCCCATGACGAGCGTGGCGGCGGCCAGGCAGGCGCCGGTGGAGCCGGCGGAGAAGAAGCCGTCGGCGGCGCCCTCCTTGACGAGGCGGCAACCCACCACGAGGGAGGAGTCCCTCTTGCGGCGCACGGCGTTGGCCGGGTGCTCGTCCATGGCGATGAACTCAGTGGTCGCCCGGGCCTCGGCGCGCTCGTGGGAGGCGGCGAAGGGCTCGACCACCTCGGCCGGGCCGCACAGGATGACGGACAGGTCGGGGTCGGCGGCGAGGGCCTGGGCGACGCCGTCCAGGACCACCCCGGGGGCGTCATCGCCGCCCAGGGCGTCCACGGTGATGGTGACTTTCTCTGCCACGCTCTGCTCCTTCGTGTTGGATGCTCGCGGGATGCGGCCCGGCCGCCCGCCGGCGGCCCGCGGGCCCCGGGAGAATACTGCGGCCTACAGCCAAAAAGCCCCCTGGCGCGCCTGGCGTCGTGCCAGGCGTGCTAGGAGGCTTGCGGGGACCTCATGCAGATGCGGAAGCCATCCGCACGGCGTCGCCAAGCGGACGCGCTACTCGGTCTCGATGACCTCGCGGTTCTTGTAGAAGCCGCAGGTCGGGCACACGCGATGCGGGAGCTTGACCTCGCCGCACTGCGGGCACACGGAGCGAGCGGGAGCCGCGATCTTGTCGTTGCTGCTGCGGCGGGCGTGGGTGCGGGCGCGGCCGGTCTTGCGCTTGGGTACTGCCATGGTCGATTCTCCTTCATTACATCCCGGGAGGCAGGGCCCGCCGGGCTTTACTTCGCTAAACGCACGAAACGGTATTCTATCAAAGGGAAGAACCCCCCGCAAGGGTGTGGTGGCGGGTTTTTTCGCGGCGGGCGTCGCAGGCGGGGCCGGGTGCGGCGGGCGCTTGGCGCCGCAGGCAGGGGCGGGTGCGGCCCGGTCGCGCGCATCGCGGTGCGTCGGCGCCCCCCCCTACTCCCCGAACTGGAGGCGGTAGTAGCGCGCGTAGGTGCCGCCGCGGGCGAGCAGCTCGTCGTGGGTTCCCTGCTCCACCACGCGCCCGTCCTCCACCACGGCGATGAGCGAGGCGGATCGGATGGTCGACAGGCGATGGGCGATCATGAGCGTGGTGCGCCCGCGGGAGAGCTCCTCGAGCGAGGCCTGGATGGCGCGCTCGCTCTCGTTGTCAAGCGCGCTCGTGGCCTCGTCGAGGATGAGGATGCGCGGGTCGCGCAGGAACACGCGCGCGATGGCGATGCGCTGCTTCTGGCCGCCGGACAGGCGCGCGCCGCGCTCCCCCACCAGCGTGTCGTAGCCGTCGGGCAGGCTCATGACGAAGTCGTGCACGTTGGCCTTGCGCGCCGCGGCCTCGATGGCGGCGTCGTCGGCGCCGGGGCGGCCGTAGGCGATGTTCTCGCGCACGGTGCCGCCGAACAGGTAGACGTCCTGCTGCACGATGCCGATGGCCGCGCGCAGCGACTCGAGCGTCACGTCGCGCACGTCAATGCCGTCGATCTCCACGGCGCCCGCGTCCACGTCGTAGAAGCGCGGCAGGAGCGAGCAGGTGGTGGTCTTGCCACCGCCGGAGGGCCCCACGAGCGCCACGGTGGACCCGGCCGGCACCTCCAGGTCGAGCCCGTCGAGCACCGGCCGGCCGCCGTCGTAGGAGAAGCGCACGCCGCGGTAGCTCACGCGCCCGCGCGGGGCGCCAGACCCGGCGCCCGCGCCGCCTGCCCGCGAGACGCCCCGCGCGCCCGGGACC
>NZ_QWKK01000145.1 GCF_009911695.1 Enterorhabdus sp. P55
CCCGCCCCCGCCCCCGCGGCCCTGGCCGCCCGCTCCGGCGGCGCCCCGGTTCCGACGGCCGCCCCCGCCCCTGCGGGCTCGGCCGCCCCGGCCCCGCTCTACGTCATCCCGCGCGTCATCCTCAACGACGCCGGCGTCACCCTCGATGACATGACCGTGCCGTCTGTGGAGAAGGCCGCGGGCGCGCCCATCGCCGTGGTATCCTGTAACCCCCAGGAATACCTGGCCGAGATCATCGCGCTCCTCGCTGAGCCTGCCGTCTGACGGCTCGCCGCCTGCGAGCGCTCTGAACGTGAGGAACATGCCATGGCACTGCCTATCGTCGCCGTCGTGGGCCGCCCCAACGTGGGCAAGTCCACGCTCGTGAACCGCATCGCCCAGGTGGACGAGGCCATCGTCCATGAGATGCGCGGCGTCACCCGCGACCGCTCCTACCACACCGCCGACTGGAACGGAGTGGACTTCACCCTCATCGACACCGGCGGCATCGAGATGGGCGGCGACGACGCCTTCCAGGGCTCCATCACGGCCCAGGCCTTCGAGGCCACGCGCGAGGCTGACGTCATCATCTTCCTCGTGGACGGGCGCACCGGCATCAACGCCGACGATGAGGAGGTGGCGCGCATCCTGCGGCGCTCCTCCAAGCCCATTTTCCTCGCGGTGAACAAGATGGACAACCCTGCGCGCGAGGACGGGCTATGGGAGCTCTACCAGCTCGGCCTCGGCGACCCGTGGCCGGTGAGCGCCATGCACGGCCACGGCACGGGCGACATCCTCGACGAGGTGGTGGCCGAGCTGCGCAAGCTCGACCTCGAGCCGCACGAGGAGGTGCCGGCGGTCAACGTGGCCCTCATCGGGCGCCCCAACGCGGGCAAGTCCTCGCTCACCAACAAGCTCACGAACAACGAGCGCTCCATCGTGTCGGATGTGGCGGGCACCACCCGCGACGCCATCGACACGATGGTGGAGCACGACGGCGAGCTCTACCGCATCGTCGACACGGCGGGCTTGCGCCGCAAGAGCCAGATCGACCAGGACGTGGAGTATTACGGCTTCGTCCGCGCCATGCGCGCCATCGACCGCGCCGACGTGGCGCTTTTGGTGGTTGACGCCTCCATCGGGCTCACCAACGAGGACCAGCGCGTGGCGGGCTACGCCGCCGAGCGCGGCTGCGCCATGGTCATCGTCCTCAACAAGTGGGACCTCGTGGAGGGCCCGGAGGCCAAGGCCGACATCCGCGAGCGCATCGAGGATCGCATGACCTTCGTGGGCTACGCGCCGGTGGTGGCCATCTGCGCGCTCACCGGCAAGAAGGTGGACCGCATCTGGTCGCTCATCGACGAGGCCTACGCCAACTACGCCAAGACCATCCCCACCGCCCAGCTCAACAGCTTCCTCTCCGGCATCCGCGAGTCCGGCCACACCATCTCGAAGGGCAAGGCCATCCTGCGTATGAAGTACGTCACGCAGACGTCCACGTGCCCGCCGCAGTTCACGTTCTTCTGCAACCGCCCGGACATCGTGGACGACAACTACGAGCGCTACCTGGAGAACCGCCTGCGCGAGACGTTCGACCTGACGGGCACGCCCATCCGCCTCAAGTTCAAGAAGAAGGACTAGCCGCGCCCGCACGGCCGGCAAGAAAGGGAAGGCCCGCGCCCCATGCTCTCCGCTCTCGCACTGCTTCTGATCCTGTTCGTCGTCACGTTCCTTTTGGGCTCAGTGCCCTGGGGCGTGGTCATCTCGCGGCTCGTGTACCACAAAGACCTCCGCGAGGAGGGCTCGGGCAACATCGGCACCACCAACGCCATGCGCTCGCTCGGCAAGGCCGGGGGAGCCGCGGTGTTCGTGCTCGACTTCGGGAAGGGCCTCGTCTCGGGGCTTCTGGCCACCGTGTGCGCCTGCTTTTTGCTGGGCTCGCGCGGCCTGACCGGCATCGATGCGGGCGATCCGCTGATCGTGCCGCTCCTGTGCGCGACGGGCTTCGACAAAGTGGACGCCCTAGGCTCGGCGGCGCACGTCGCCCGGTGCGCGTCGCTGGCCGTCGCCTTTGCCGGCTGCACGCTCGGGCACATCTTCAGCCCATGGCTCGGCTGGCACGGCGGCAAGGGCATCGCCGTGGCCGTGGGCGCGCTGTTCTTCGTGTTCGGCCCGGTGGGGGCGCTGCTGGAGATCGCCCTCTTTGCCGTGATCGTGCTGACGACGCGCTACGTCTCGGCGGGCTCGGTGGCCGCGGCGCTGGCGTGTCCGCTGCTTGCCCTCTACTATTACTGGGGCGATTGGCTGTGCTGGGGCGTCATCACGGCGGTGGCGCTCGTGGTGGTGTGGGCGCACCGCGGCAACATCGACCGCCTGCGCCATGGCACCGAGCGCCGCATCGGCGATAAGAAGAAGGCGGCGAGGGAAGGCGAGAGCGCGCAAGGGTAGCGCCGTCGCATCGGAGGAAGGCGAGGGGGGCGCCCGTCCGGGCGAGAGCCGCTCAGGCGGCCGGCGCCCTTTCCGCGAGACAGGCAAGCGAGGAGGCACGCGTCATGAAGATAGCCGTCATCGGGGCCGGGTCGTGGGGCACGGCGCTCGCGCAGGTGCTGGCCGGCAACGGTAACAACGTGGGGCTGTGGGCGCGCAAGCCCGAGGTGGTCAAGGCCATCAACGCCGACCACCGCAACCCCCGCTACCTCACAGACGCCGAGCTCTCGCCGGCCGTCGTGGCCACCACCTCCTACCGCGACACGCTCCTGCGCGCCCGCGGCGTGCTCGTGGTCACCCCCTCCTCGCTCCTGCGCGGCGTGGCCCAGGCGCTCGCCGATGTCATCGACGCCGAGATGCCCGTCCTCATCTGCTCGAAGGGCGCCGAGCCCGAGACGGGGCTTCTGCCGGTGGACGTCATGGAGCAAGAGCTCGGCAACCGCGACCGCATCGCCGTGCTCTCGGGCCCCAACCACGCCGAGGAGGTCATCAAGGGCCAGCCTTCGGCCTCGGTGGTGGCGTGCTCGTCAGAGGAGACGGCGCTGTTCTTCCGCGACCTTCTGGCCAACGACACCTTCCGCGCCTACACGTCGGCCGACTCGGTGGGCGTGGAGCTCTGCGCGGCGTTCAAGAACGTCATCGCCATCGCCGTGGGCATCAGCTACGGGCTGGGCTACGGCGACAACACGGCGGCGCTGCTCATCACGCGCGGCCTGGCGGAGATGAGCCGCATGGTGGTGGCCTGCGGGGGAGAGGCGCTCACCTGCATGGGACTCGCCGGCGCGGGCGACATGGTGGTCACCTGCATGTCGCGCCACTCGCGCAACCGCCGCTTCGGCGAGGAGTACGTGGCTCGCGGCCGCACGCTCGCCGAGTTCGAGGCGGACAACCACATGGTGGTGGAGGGCGCGGCGGCCTGCAAGACGCTTGCCGTGCTCGCGCGCGAGCATGGCGTGGACCTGCCCATCACCGACACCGTCCGCGCGGTGGTGTGGGAGGGGGCTGATGCCCGCAAGGCTGCCCAGCTGCTCTTCGACCGGCCGCTGACCACGGAGTTCTACGGCCTTTAACCCGCGGTGCCGGCGGCTCGCCCCCCCCGGGGGGCTTGGCCCCGGGGGGGGCGCTCGGCCGCAGGGGCTCCGCCTGCGGTGCTCGCGCCAGGTTTCGCGCCAGCAACGAAAGCCATACGCGAACGTGAAGAACGCCCTGCGCCCCGTGCGAGGGCGTTCTTCACGTTCTATGCTGGCGTCAGCCAGGAGGGAGGGGGCCGCGAAGGCCCCGCAAGCTCCTCGCTGACGTTGACAACCCAAGAGGATCGCTGCCTCGTCTCCTGCGTGAACCCTCCTCTCTCTCAATCTCGCGGCGAACCTCATGCATGCGCACGTTCCCCCTTCTCCTCCGTGCGTATTGGAAGCCACCCCGGACCCCCCATCCGGGGTGGCTCTTTTTTTCGGGTCGGGCTGGCGGACTGCCGTGAAGATCGTAGTCCGCAGGGTTCCGGGCAGGATCGGGCCGGTTTTCTGGCAAGCGATGACGGGTTTGCAACCTTTTGCGCCCCGCGGGCGCCGCGAAGGCCGCGGTCTGTGCCGGCGCGCCCCTGGAAAACCCCAGGTCGCGATTTTTCCACCCTGGCTCAGGAGCTCTTGATGGCGGAAGGGACGTTGCAAACCCGTCATCACTTGCCAGAAAAAGCGCGTTTTGCTGCCCGCTAGCTGGCGGGTGGACAGAAGGGGCGAGGTTGGGTGCGCGCGGCGGTGTGCCTGGTGGGGTGGCGGCGAGCGCGCGGCGGGCGGTTGGGGGCGCGCGGCCGGTTCGCGCGGATCGCTGCTGGGGGGCGTTCGACGGGGGGGC
>NZ_QWKK01000146.1 GCF_009911695.1 Enterorhabdus sp. P55
CCCCCGCCCACGCCCGCAGCCGCGCCCCCGCCCGCGCCCGCAGCTGCGCCCCCGCCCGCCCCTGCCCACGCCCTTCCGGCGCGATTCTGCACAGTTTTTTCGACTTTGCGACGCTTGGGCGGCTTTTCACCGGCCTGGCGCTGGGGAAGACGGACGGGTCGGGCAGGGGCGGACTTATATTCCCCTACGAGAACAATGATGACCTGGTGGGATGAAAAGCGGGTGGAAGAGCTGCGCGAAGCGGCTCGGCAGTGTTGTCGCAAAGTCGAAAAAACTGTGCAGAATCGTGTCCCGCGCATAGGCGCAGGGGGTGCGGGAGGCCCCCCCTGCGCTTGCAAGCATGCCCCTAGCCTGATACGAGCCTCGTCGTCAGCCTATCGGATATACGCCCACCTGGGTCACTCCGTCTGCCTCGTAAACGGGGATGTAGGTGATGTCCTCCTTGAGCGCTTTCTCGTAGGCGGTCAAAACAGCCTCCTCGCTCAGTTTCTCCTCCGCGCTTTCGGAGAGAATGCCAAGCGCTTGCGGGGCGGCAGTGGCGGGAGGTGTGCTTTGCAAGACGGCCGTGATCTCTGACGCCTCCGCTAAGCTGATGCCTTCACCGGGGGGTAGCTGCTCGTTCATGGCGTCCTTGAGAGAGGCGGCAAGTCTCTCTTTGCGAGCAGTGGCGAAGGCAATGGCCTCTTCTGGCGTTGACACCACGCCTGCAGCACGTTCCTCGTCCTCTCGCAGGATGTACCCTTTGTTTCCGTTGGTCGCCTGAACTGCGATGAGGTCGGGGTATTGGCCTCGCTGCTCGAATCCTTCCACAGGCCCGTAGGATAAGCCTGCCTCGTTGGTCTTGATGGGATCGGCCCCTTCGGCTGGCTCGACGAAGTGGAGTCCTGCGGTCGCCATAAGCGAGAGGACGACAAGGGTTCCGCCCAGGGCCCATCGAATGCTCCTCTTGTTATCGTGTCGCATGGGATTCGCCTCCTAGAGGTTGAGGGTTCCTGACTGATAGAGCGAATAGTAAGAGCCGCTCTGTCCGTCGTTGTAGTACCTGTTTCCGTAGGAGAAGCAGCTTGTGCTCACGCCTGCTGCCACGCCGCTGGAATATGCGGCGGTTATGCTTTGCCCGCTGTTCAATGCCGAGTTGTTGTATTGGTAGTAGCTCTCTCCGATGCGCGAGCCTCCGATAGAGAGCACGGCTTGGGCCCCCGTTCTCCCGGCAGGCAGATAGGAATTCGCGACAACCTCGGAAGTGGCAAAGGCGGTCTTTGCGACCGTCCGTATCGTTGAGCACCCTTTTGCCGAGCCTCCGTATTTCCAACTTGATGAGGTGGGCCCGGCTGCGAGGGCCAAGCCGGAAAAAAGGTCGATGGTTTCGCGGGAGGAAAGGTTTTTTCGGGAGGCGCGAAGGACGTGCGGGCGCGAGAGAGGCGGAGAGGGTCGGCCTCAGCGCCTGACGAAGAACTCGTCGTACCACACCAAAAAGCAGTAGGCCGACCAGATGCGCTTCATATGGGAGCAGCGTCCCTCGCGGTGCTCGTCGAGCAGCTGCGCCAAGGCGCCCACGTTGAAGAAGCGCGCGGCCTCGGCGCCGGTGAGGCGCTCGCGCACCAGCGTGTGCCACGGCTCCTCGCGCAGCCACTGGGCGAGCGGGGTGACGAAGCCTATCTTGGGCATCTGCGCCGTCTTGGCCGGCAGCGAAAGCGCGGCGGCGCGGCGCAGGGCCGGCTTCGTTTGGGCGCGGGTGACGCGTTCGGCCGTGGGCAGGCGCAGCGCCACGTCCGCCACGTGCCGGTCGAGGAAGGGAACGCGCAGCTCGAGTGAGGCCGCCATGGACATCTTGTCGGCTTTCTGGAGGATGTCGCAGGGCAGCCATATGCGCAGGTCGGCGTATTGCATGGCCGTGACCTCGTCCAGCCCCTCTGCCTCGGCGAACACGTCCGCCGTCCACCAGGGAGGAGGCGGGCAGTCCAGGGGTGATCGCAGGTAGCGCCCGCATTCCTCGAAGGCGTAGACGTACTCGTTGCGCAGGTAGCGCACGGGAAGCGCGTGGCGTCCGCGCATGAGGAAGCGCCGCCCGTGGAAGGGCGGCAGCGCCTCGGCCACGTTGCCGGCCAAGCGCCTCAAGGGCGCCGGCACGTGCAGGTAGGGGGCGAAGTCCAGGCACTCCTGGTAGTAGGCGTAGCCGCCGAACAGCTCGTCGGCGCCCTCGCCGGACATGACCACCTTCACGTCGCGGGCGGCCAGCTGGCACAGGTGGTAGAGGGGGATGGCCGAGGGGTTGGGCAGCGGCTCGTCCAGGTGGTACTGCACGGCGGGGACGGAGCCGAAGAACTCCGCCGGCCCGATGACGGCCGCCGTGTTGCGCAGGCCGAGCGTGCCGGCCAGCTCGCCGGCAGCTGCCAGCTCGGAGTAGCGCTCCTCGCCGTAGCCGATGGAGAACGTGCGCGCGTCCATGACCTGCGCGGCCTCGGCCGCCACGAGCGACGAATCCACCCCGGCGGAGAGAAAGCACCCCACCTCCACGTCGGCTGCGGCGTGAGCGCGCACCGAGTCGCGCACGGCTCCCGCGATGCGCGCGTCCCACTCCTCGGGCGCGGCGCTCTCCTCTGCGAAGGCGAGGCGGTGGTAGCGGTGGGCGCGCAGCTCGCCGTCCTGCCAGGTGAGGCACGTCGCCGGAGGCAGGCGCCTCACGCCCTCGAACAGGGTGCGGTCGCCGGGAAGGTACTCGAAGCACAGGTAGGCCGGCAGCAGCCGCTCGTCAAGGCGCTTCTCGAAGGAGGGATGCGCCAGGAACGCCTTGACCTCCGAGGCGAAGAGCAGCTCATCGCCGGTCGCATAGTAGTAGAGCGGCTTGATGCCGAAGGGATCGCGCGCCAGGAAGAGCATCCGCCGGGGTCGGTCGTAGATGACGAAGGCGAACATGCCGCGCAGGTGTCCCAGCAGGTCGGCTCCCCACTCCTCCCAGCCGTGGAGCAGCACCTCGGTGTCGCTCCTCGTGCGGAAGACGTGACCGGCTTGCTCGAGCGTGGCGCGGAGCGCGTGGTGATTGTAGATCTCGCCGTTGAAGCACACCGCCACACGGCCGTCGGGTGTCTCCATCGGCTGGTCGCCGCCAGCCAGGTCGATGATGGAGAGCCGGCGAAACCCCAGGGCCACGGCCTCGTCGACGAGGTAGCCCTCCGAGTCGGGGCCGCGATGCGCGATGACATCGGCCATGGCGCGCACGACAGCGGCGCGGTCGTAGCTGCGGGAAGGCGAGGCGAATCCTACGAAGCCGCACATGGCGCCTCCTCTCGGGACGGGTGGCTGGATGATGCGCGGTTCCGGTCGGCCCGGGGGCGGACCTGAGCATCATCCCCTGCGGCCGTCGCAGGCCCCCGGCTGCCAGGTGCGGCGACGGCGGATGCCGCGCGGTTTTGGCGGGCGGCTGCGGCGGCGGAGCCCGCGGCGTCCGAGGTGCGGGCCGGCCTCGTCGTCGCGATCCCCGGGCGCAGCCGGCCACCGGCGCGCAGGATGACGGCGTCGGCCAGCGCGGCGAGGGAGTCCACTACGGCCACGCCGCCGGGTGTCTCGGCCGCGTGCCAGGCGCAGGAGAGCTCGGTGCAGCCGAGCACCACGCCCGCGCAGCCCTCCTCGGCGGCCAGACGCGCGCAGAGGAGGGCGACGGCGACGGAGGGCACGGGGGCTCCCGCCTTCACGCCCTCGTAGATGAGGGCGGTGACGCGGGCTTGAAGCGCTGGGGAGGGGTAGGCGCACTCTATCCCGCGGGCGGCGAGGGCGTGGTCGTAGAGCCCCGCGGTCGCGGTTCCCTCGGTGGCCAGCACGCCGACGCGCGCGAGGCCGAGGGCCTGGCAGGCCGCAGCGGCCTCGTCGATCATGGAGACGAGCGGGACGGAGACGGCCTGGCGGATGGCGCCTGCGAAGGCGTGCGCCGTGTTGCAGGGCAGCGCGAGGAAGGCGCAGCCGGCATCCTGGAGCACGCGCGCGTCAGCCGCCAGCCCAGGGGCGGGGGAGGCGGGGGAGCGGCCGAGCAGGAAGGCGGTGCGGTCGGGTAGCGCAGCGTCGTTGAGCACGAGGGTGCGCACGTGGTCTTGGTCGCGGCGCACGTCGGCGCGCTCCACGAGCAGCGTCGAGAAGCGCGCGGTGGCTGCCGGCCCCATGCCGCCGATCACGCCGACGAGCGCCGTCATGGCCGCGCTCCTGCCGCCGCGTCGGCCAGGGCCGCCGTGTCGCCCGGGGCGGGAGCCGGCCACGCCGCCGCGGTCTGGGACGGCTCGGAGTTGCCGGGCGACGCGGGCCGGACGAACGTCCAGCGTTCG
>NZ_QWKK01000147.1 GCF_009911695.1 Enterorhabdus sp. P55
CCCCGCGCGGAGGGCCCCGGGAGGCGGGGCCCGCCCCGGCCGAGGCGCCGGGGCCCCAGGCTGAGCCTGCTGCGCCGCCCCGCCTCCCGGGGCCCGGCCGCAGCTGACGAGGAGGAATGTTCCCATGGACATGAAGAAGTGGGCCGCCGAGCAGATCGCGGCCGAGCGCAAGAAGCCGCTGCCGGTGCTGTCGTTCCCGGCGGTGCAGATGATGGGGTGCACGGTGGCCGAGCTCATCGCCTCGCCCGAGCTGCAGGCCGAGGCCATGAGGCTCGTGGCGGGCCGGGTGGACGCCGCGGCGAGCGTGTCGTTCATGGACCTGTCGGTGGAGGCCGAGGCCTTCGGGTCGACCGTCGTGGTCTCCGACGACGAGGTGCCCACGGTGGTGGGCTCCGTCGTCGACGAGGACACCGACCCCGCCGGGCTGGCCGTGCCCGAGGTGGGCGCGGGGCGCACGGGGCTCTACGTCCAGGCCATCCGCGAGGTGGCGCCCAAGATCGCCGACCGCCCCGTGCTCGCCGGCGTCATCGGCCCGTTCTCGCTGGCCGGGCGCCTGGCGGACGTGTCCGAGGTCATGGTCCTGCTCTATGAGGAGCCCGAGCTCGTCCACGCGGTGCTGGACAAGTGCACCGAGTTCATCTGCGCCTACGCCGCCGCCTTCAAGGAGGCCGGCGCCGACGGCGTGGTCATGGCCGAGCCCCTGGCGGGCCTGCTCTCGCCGGAGCTCTGCGGCGAGTTCAGCGCCCCCTACGTCAAGCGGATCGTGGACGCCGTGCAGGACGACTCCTTCGCGGTGGTGTACCACAACTGCGGCGGCGGGGCCGTGGCGCAGATGGGGGAGATCCTCTCGGCCGGCGCGGCGGCCTACCACTTCGGCAACGCCGTCGACATGGCCGACGTCATGCCGCGCATCCCGGAGGGCGTCCTGGCCCTGGGCAACGTCGACCCGGCCGGCCAGATCCGCAACGGCACGCCGGAGTCGGTGCGCGAGGCCACCCTCGCGCTCATGGAGTCGTGCTCCAAGTACCCCAACTTCATCCCCTCAACCGGCTGCGATGTGCCGCCGATGAGCCCCTGGGAGAACATCGACGCCTTCTTCGCGGCGGTGGACGAGTTCTACGAGGGAAAGTAGCCCCGTGTGCTACCAGTGCTCGGGATGTGGGCGGTGCCTGGGCAAGGACACCACGGCGCCCGGCGTGACGCTGTGCCCGTGCTGCCGCACCGAGGTGCCGGAGGGAGGTCGCCGCTGCCCTAAGTGCGGCGCCTTCATCCGCCCGGCCCCGGGAAGCCTGGGCCGGCGCCCGAAGCCGCCGACTGCCTGATCTGAGGAGCCCGCCTGCGTGCGGGCTCCTCTTGTCGTTATAGGCCCTAATAGGCTGATTGTCTCACCATTGCTAAGACTAAATCATATTAGAATAACGCTTAAGATCGATTGAAGACCGGAGCGATTGAGGGGAGCGTGCCATGGGGATGATCGGCAGGGAAGGCGGTATCATCGGAGGGGCGCGGGCGGTTGCAGCCTTGATGGGCGCGCTGGCGACAGCGGCCCTGGCGGGCGTGCTGGCGGCGGGGCCGGCCACGGCGTGGGCTGACGAGCCGGCGGAGGACTCTTACGTGCTGGGCGAGACGGTCAACACCGGCACCGACAACGGGTTCAGGGGCACAGACGCCCTGCGCAAGGGCGATCCGCACTTCGACTGGGAGCTGGGCCGCTTCTCCGTAACCGGCTATGCGCGGGTGGAGGAGGGCGCGGACGGCGTGCCTACCTTCGTCGTGGCACCTGGCAGCGGCGTGGCGCTGCGCTTCCAGCTCGCCCAGGACATCGAGGCGCTCAACCTCGATCCGGCGCTCTCCGTCAACCGAGATGAGAACGGTCGCGACGCGGAGTTCGCCGTGCCCGAGCAGAACCTGGGCCGCGGGGCGCTCATCGTGTCGCGGGCGCCAGCCGGCGGGGAGCCGGCTGCTCCCGAGGTGACGCTCGACTTCCTCGGCGGCACGGCGGTGCGCGGCCAGGCGGTCGACGTGGGCACGTTCGGCGAGGGCGACTATCGCGTGGCGCTCGACTACGAGCTGCGTGAGGACGTCCTCAACCTCCTGGGGATATCCATCCTGCCCTCGTTTACCGACTACCGCATCGCCTTCTCCTTCAACGTGCGCGTCGAGGAGGGGCTCGAGCCGGGGGAGGTGGGCGCGGCGCCCGCCCCGGGCGCGCCGGATGCTTCCGGGCCGACGGAGCCTGTGGGCGAGGATGCCGAGGAGCCGGCCCCGGCGGGCATGCCGATGTGGCAGATCATCATCATGATAGCGGCCATCTCTATCGGCGGCCTCATGGTCATCCGCGGCGAGACGAGGTCGGGCGGACGCAAGCGCCGCTAGCGCCTGTCCGGCTGCGCACCTGCTGCCTCCCGGTCGCATCTCGCTGTTGCCAGCCCCCCCCGAGGGGGACTTCGGCGCCCGTTTGCTGGCCTCAGGCGCTTCCCGGCGCCTGACGTTGCCTCGACACCTTGCGATTTCCGCCACTTTCTGCAAATTCGCACGGTTTTGCATTCCCGAACGTCGCGCTGTGGCACGGAGGACTTGCTCTGGGCGGTAAAAGCCCCGGTCGCGTGATGCCCAAGGAGCGCTTTTCGTCCTCAGGGGGCCGAGAGCGGTGCAAAACCGCGCGAATTTGCGTCTGAGGGCGCGAAAAGGAAAGGCGCCCCCTGCCAATCAGCGCCTAGGCGAGGACGCAGCTCGTGAAGGCGATGGTCCCGCGGCCGTGGTTGTAGGGGATGCCCGCCGCGGCGCAGACGTCGGAGACGAGCAGGCCGGCGGCCTCCATGGACGTGAGGGCGCGCTCGGGCTGGCGGCAGGGCTCGTCGGGGCAGGTGCACTGCGCGCAAAGCGTGCAGGCGCCGGCGCCCAAAGCCAGCAGCGGCGCTGCGCCCGCCGCGGCGCGGGCTGCGTCGGCGAAGGCGGCGAAGCGGCGCTTGTGGAGCGCCTCGGCCTCCATGATGCCCTCGATGTCGAAGTCGTCCTCCATCGTGCCGACGGTCTGCACGATCACACAGTGCTCGTGCGCGGCGATGCGCGCTGCGAAGTCGTCGAGGGTGCCGCAGGCCGGCGGGCACGTCCAGGTGCGCCCATAGGCCTGGCAGCGGTCGACTGCGCACATGTCGCGCACCTCCGCGCGCACCTGGAGCGCTGTGGCCGGCGCTTGGCCGATGCACTCGAATCCGGCGGCCTCGGCCAAGGCGTGCAGCTGATCGATCATAGGGTGTCCTCCTCGAATCCCATGGCCTCGATGTAGGCATTGTTGAAGGCGGCGTCTCCGGAGAGCTCGCGGTACTCGCACACCGCGGCGATGGCAGCCAGATCGGCGCGTCCCTCGTCGGTGAGCGCCGCGACGGCCCCGCGGCCCGCCGCGTTGCCGAGCGCCGTCGTGCGGCCGGCCAGCGCGGGCGGGATGAGCCCGATGCGCGCGGCGCTCTCGATGCGCAGGTGCGTGCCGAAGCCGCCGGCAAGCGCCAGCTCCTCCACGTCTGCGGCCGTGACGCCCAGGCTGGCCATGAGCACCTCGATGCCGGCGCGGATGGCCGCCTTCGCCAGCTGGGTCTGGCGCACGTCGGCCTGCGAGAGCCACACGCTCCGCGCGGGGTCGAGGTAGCACACCGTCTGGCCGTCCTCCTCGCCGATGAGCGCGGCTAGCGCGGCGGGCGCCTCGTCGGCGGCCTCATCGGCGTCGAGGAGGTAACCCGTCTCGTCGATGAGACCGGCGTCGAGCAGGCACGCCACCGCGTCGAGCAGGCCCGACCCGCAGAGCCCGCGTGCCGCGCCCTCGCCGATGACGTGGGCACGCAGCCGGTCTTCCTCCAGGATGACCGCCTCGATGGCGCCGGGGAGCGCCGGCATGCCAAAGCTGATGCCCGCGCCCTCGAAGGCAGGGCCGGCGGCCGTGGCGCAGCAGACGACGCGCTCGGCGTTGCCGAGGGCCATCTCGCCGTTGGTGCCGATGTCCACGAACAGCTGGAGCCCGCGTCGCGCGCGCATGCCCGACGCGTGCAGGCCGGCGGTGATGTCGCCGCCGACGTAGGCCGCCACGGCCGGCGCCAGATAGGCGTGCCCGAGCGCGGGGATGGAGCGGGCGGTGGGCGCCGGGTCGCCGGCGCAGGCGCCGTGGGGGGCGGCGTGCGTGCCGTGGGGGGCGGTTTCGGTGGAGTCGGCGTTGGCCATGGCGGCGCGGGTCGCCGCCGGGGCGTCGGT
>NZ_QWKK01000148.1 GCF_009911695.1 Enterorhabdus sp. P55
CGGCGGACGCGGGGGGCGCGGGGATGCGGGTGCGGCCCGCAGCAGCACCGCAGGCGCCTTCGGCGCGAGCCCGGGGGTGCGGGTGCGACCCATGGGCGCGAGGAGGTGCGGGCGCGGCCCACGGGCGCACGCGGGGACGCGCGGAGGCGCGTCGGACTGCGGGGCGATGCCCAGGAAGCGCAGGGCGCACGACGCAAAGATGCGGAACCGGGCAGCACAATCGCAGAACTGCGTGATGCGCAGAGGGCGCCGGAGACCGCGCAGCGTGCGAGGTGCGCGAGACCATGACCCGACGCGCGGAGGCCGCGGCGTGCGCGAGTGCAGCGCAGGTGCGCGAGACGAGCGCAGCGCGCGAGATGCGCGGTCGCGAAAGGGACGGGGCGCAACGCGGAGACGCCCAAGGCGCGGCGGGCACGCTGTCGCACGCGCGGCGATTGGCTCGTACGAGTGTTTCACGTGAAACACTCGTACGGTCATAGTGAAAAAGAGGACGACCCAGCGTAAAAACGACGACGCGAATCAGCCGCGTCGTCGTTTTACGAGAACGAATGTTTCACGTGAAACATTTCACACCGAAAGACCACCTCGGCACCCGGGGAAGCGGGCGAGCCACCCACAAGGCGTTCCACAAGGCGTTCCACCAGGCTAGGGGAACGCGGGGCCCTCCCCTACTCGGCAGCCAGCGAGGCGATGCCGAAGGAGCCGGGGCCGCAATGCGAGGAGATGACGCCGCCCGTCTCGATCCACTCGATCTCCTGGAAGCCAGCGTCGCGAAGCTTCTCCACCACCTGACGCTGGAGCGTCTCGTCGAGGCCCTCGTTGCGAATGAGCGCCACGCGGGAGCGATCGAGCGGCTCGCGCGTGATGAAATCGCCAACCAGCGCCAGCACCGCCTTCTCCATGGAGCCGCGCAGCTTCTTGGTGGCGACGAGCTTGCCGTCCAGGATCTCGATGACCGGCTTGATGCGCAGCAGCTGCGCGCCCAGGTACGCCCCGTTGCTCAGGCGGCCGCCCGCGCGCAGGAACTCGAGGCCGCCGGGGATGAACGCCATGCGCGAGCGCGCCACCTGGCTGTCGACGAACGCCCTCACCTCGTCCACCTCGGCATCCGGATGCTCCTCGAGGAAACGCGCCGTGTTGGTGACCACCAGGAACAAGCCGGCCGTCACGGACTTGGTGTCGATGGCCACCACGTTGTCGCGGCCCTCGGCGGCCATGCGCGCCGACTCGAAGGAGCACGTCGTGCACGCGGAATATGCCAGGTAGAGGATGGTGGCCTCGGGGTCGCGCGCGTCCACGCGGGCGAAGGTGTCCGCGAAGTCCTGCGGGGTGCAGCCGCTCGTACGCGGCAGATCGCCGGTGGCGCGGTAGTGGTCGAAGATGTCGCTCACGGGGAACGCGCCGTCGTCGAAGCTCTTCTCGCCGAACGTCACGTGCATGGGCGCCAGCTCCAGGCCATAGCGCTCCACATGCTCTGCGGGAATGTCCCCACCCGTCTCCGTCACGATAGCATAGCGCGCCATGGCGCCCCCTCCCTTGCTGCGCCGGGCGCCTTGCCGCCCGGCAGCCTCGCCGCGCTGCGACCGCCATCCGCTGGCGCGCCGCCCACGCATCCCTCACTCGTCGCATCGACGCCCTCGCGCCCTCGCGCCCTCGCGCCCTCGCGCCCTCGCGCCCTCGCGCCCTCGCGCCCTCGCGCCCTCGCGCCCTCGCGCCCTCGCGGAAATAGTTTGACACTCAAAGTGATTACTTATTCCCCAGTTTACCAACGAAATGAGGAATAATCGACGCCATCACAAGGGAAACACAGCGCTGCGTCGGAATAACGCGTTTTCGCCAACGAACCGATGTTTCACGTGAAACATTTTGAGCGATACCCGAGGAGACCGACAAGAACGAGTGTTTCACGTGAAACACTCGCGCCCGACGGACGGCTGGCAGAACCCGCGCGTATCGCGTATCGCGACGGGCAGCTGGCGGAGCCGGCACAGTGCGCGGCGACAGCCGACGCGATCCGCGCCTCGCAGCATCCAGCCGGCACGGCCTGCGTCTCGCGGTGTCCGGCGGACGGCTGGCGGAACCCGCGCGGCCCGCTTCTCGCGACCGGCTCGGTGGCGGGGCCGGAACCATCCGCGTCTCGCGACCGGCTCGGTGGCGGGGCCGGCACGATCCGCGTCTTACGGCATCCAGCCGGCGCGGCCTGCGTCTCGCGGCGGGCGATTGATGAGGCCGCCTACTCCGCGTCTCGCAGTGTCCAGCAGGCGGGTGGCAGGGGCGTCACCATGCGCGGCGGAACCCGCGCGGCCTGCGTCTCGCGGCGGGCGCGGTGGCGGGGCCGGCACCATCCGCGTCTCGCGGAGCCTGGCAGGCAGATGACAGAGCCGACGCGGCCTGCGTCTCACGGTGTCTGACAGGCGGCCGGCGGCTAGCGGAGCTTGGCGCGGCGGGCGCGCCAGTCGGGCATGAGGCGATCCATGGCGGCTTGGAAGCGAGGGCCGTGTCCGCGCTCGATGAGGTGACAGAGCTCATGGACCACCACGTACTCCAGGCACTCAGGCGGGTAGAGCGCCAGCCGCACGTTGATGCAGATGCGCCCGGTGGACGGCTGGCAGCTCCCCCAGCGGCTCGTCATGTTGCGGTAGACCACCTTGCCAGCGCGCACGCCCATGATGGGCTCCCATGCCTCGATGAGCGCCGGCACGCAGGCCTCGACGACGGCGCGCCACTGGGCGACCTCCGCCGGGCTGGCCGCGGCGGCCTGGGCGCGTGGCGAGGCGGCGACCGCCTGGCGCTGGCGCTCTATCCAGCCGCGCTTCTCGCGCACGAAGGCGCAGATGAACGCGTCCGACGTACGCGGCGGCGCCGACACGGCGACGCGGCCGTCGGCAGCGCGCACGCGCAGGTTCACGTTCTTCACGCGCTTGCGGGTGACCCACACCTCCAGGCCATCCACCACGAGTAGCTGCGCCTCGGTCGCCGTCCGCGCCCTGCTGCGCGAGGCGGCCAACGCGGCCGCGCGCGCCGGCTCCCCATCAGCCCGCGTGCACCCCTCCGGCATCCTGCCGGGCGCACGCGTCATGGGCGGGCCTTGGCGGCGGCCATCGCCAGGTCGTAGGCCTCGTTGCGGGAAACGCCGCACTCGGCACACAGGCGTTTGGCGATGTCCTTCGTGCGCAGGCCCTCGGAAGCCAGATCGGCCGCACGATCAGCTGCCGTCGCGGCGGCAGCCTCGGCGCCCGCAGCGATCTCGGGCTCGCTGGGCCCGTCGATGACGAGCACGATTTCCCCGCGGATGCCGCCAGGCTCGGCCGCACGGGCCGCGAACGCGTCGCGCACTTCGGCCGCTGGGCCGCGCAGCACCTCTTCGTGCAGCTTCGTCAGCTCACGGCAGACCGCCACCGTACGCAGCGGCAGTATCCCCGCCACCGTCTCCAATGCGCTGACCAGGCGGTTTGGGCTCTCGTAGAAGACGAGCGCCGCATCGAGGCCCCGCAACGCCTCCAGGCAGGCGCGCTGCTCCGCCGCCTTGCGCGGGAAGAAGCCGCCGAAGTAGAAGCGCGGGTTCACCGTGCCGCTCGCCACGTAGGCGGTAGCCGCCGCCGTAGGGCCAGGCAGCACTTCCACCGGCGCGTCGGCCTCCCGGGCGGCGGCCACCAGGCGCAAGCCGGGGTCGGACACGCCGGGCATGCCGGCATCGGAGCAGTAGGCCACCACCTGACCGGCGAGAACGCGCTCGGCGATCGCCGTCGCCCGCACGCCCACGAGCGCCTCGTCGAGCCGCTCGAGCCGCTTCTCGATGCCGAAGGCAGCCAGCAGCCGACCGGTCACACGCGTGTCCTCGGCGCAGACGACGTCGGCTTCGGCCAAGGCGGCGCGGGCACGGTCGGTCATGTCGCCCAGGTTGCCCAGGGGCGTGGGCACGATGATGAGTTTTCCCGTTCGAGTCTCCATGGTGACGAATTATAATCCCGCACGCGCTAGAATACGGATGGCATCGCGCCATTCCCCGCAGGACCCCCGCGGCCCCAGACCCGACACCTGCCGCATCCGCGGCTGGCGCCCTCGCCTGGCGCGCGGCCGACAGCCCCGGCGCGCCCGCAGAGGCGCCCCGCGGCCCCAGCCTGCGGCCAAGGGCTCGCCCGG
>NZ_QWKK01000149.1 GCF_009911695.1 Enterorhabdus sp. P55
CCGGCAGCCCGCCGGCCCTGCGCGCCCGCATCCGGCGCGACGGCTGCTTGCGTGGGGGCCTCTGCCCGCGCGCAGGCGATCGCGGCTCCGCGCGCATCGGCGAGGCGGCGCGGCGCCTGCCTGACGTCTGATCGGCGGAAACGATCCGTTCCCGCGGCTTTCCTCGCAGCGACACCCAGTCTCATGGCGTCCAACCTTTCCGCGACGGCGCCGCTTTGCCGGCGGCTGCGCTCTCGCGGAACCCGACCTCTCCCAACGGTCGCCCCTCATTCTACGGATGCCCGCGGGCACCCTCCGCGCCTGCGCTCGGTCGTGGCGTGCGCGTCACCCCCTCCTCACGCGCCCGTTGCCAACGTCAGCGCCCCGTTACCGCTGCGCGAGCCGTAAGGCGGCGGGCGGGCGAGTCGCGGCAGCGGCGGAGTCGCGGTGGGGGGGGCGCCGGCGCGCGGGGCGCCCTGGCGGCGCCTTGGATGAGGTCCGATGCCCCGGCAGCGCCTTGGGAGGCTGCTCTCGCGGCGGTGCCCTGTGGCGCTCGAGGCTCCTGCCTCCTAGCGGCTCCCGCATGCCGGGTGCTTCCCCAGAGGAGCCCGGAGGCTCGTGCATCGCCCGCCGTCCGTGGCGCCTTCCGGCGCGCGGGCTTGGCCGTGGCGGCGGAGGGCTCTCTGCGACGGCCGGGCGCTGGGGTGTCGGCAGCCGGGGCGACCCAGCGCCCGTCGTTGCCTGGCAATCGGGGCGCCGCCCGCCCTCCGATAGCGTGAGCCCCCTCGTGGGCCTGCCCCAGCTCTGCCTCGCCCTCGTGACGCACGCGGCGCGTATCGCGCGCCAGGATCCGGCCACCGCCGCCTCTCGGCTGCGAGATGGCGCTAATCGACGGTTTGGTATACGCTTTCGGCTCAGAGGGCGTGTTTTGCGCGGCTTGCCCCTCTCTCGCAAACGCGATCAGGGGAAACGTCGGCCGCAGCGCGCCTTGGGCCGCGGTAAGCCATGCCAAACCGTCGATCAGTGCCAGAATGGCGGAGAAAAGCGGCAGCAGGAGCGGCCTCGGAGGGCAGAAGGGGAGAGAACCATGGCGCGAAGAGGGGGATACGGCTACGAGCAGCCTCGCGGGCGGGGGCTCTCCCTGGCGCGCGTCGCCACCATCGGCGTCATCGCGGTGCTGCTGGTGGCCATCGGCTTCCAGCTGGCGGATCACGCCAATGCTCCCGCTCCCGCGCCCGACGCGCAGGGGTCTCCCGCGCTCGACGCGTCTGACCAGCCCCAGCCCGAGCCCCAGCCGGTCAGCCTCACCGTCACGTTCGCGGGCGACTGCACGCTCGGCACCGATTCCGCCTTCGACTACGCCACCAGCCTCAACGCGATGTTCGAGGCGGTGGACGATCCGGGCTACTTCCTGCGCAACGTCCAGCCCCTCTTCGCCGCCGACGATCTGACCATCGTCAACATGGAGGGAACGCTCACCACCTCGAACGCCCGCGCCGACAAGACCTTCGCCTTCAAGGGCCCGGCCGAGTTCGCCGCCATCCTCTCCAGCTCGAGCGTGGAGGCCGCCTCGCTGGCCAACAACCACTCGCGCGACTACGGCGAGCAGAGCTACCAGGACACCATCGCCGCCCTCGACGCGGAGGGCGTGCCGTCGTTCGGCTACGAGCGCATCGGCTACGTGGACGTGAAGGGCGTGAAGGTGGGCCTCGTGGGCGCCTATGAGCTGGCCGAGCACGAGGGGATGAAAGACGACATGGTGGCGCGCATCCAGGAGGCGCGCGACAACGGCGCGCAGCTCGTGCTCGTCTACATCCATTGGGGCATCGAGCGCGAGACCGTGCCCAACGACACCCAGATGATGCTGGGTCGCGCGGCCATCGACGCCGGCGCCGACCTAGTGGTGGGATCGCATCCCCACGTCATCCAGGGCTGGGAGGTCTACGAGGGGCGCTATATCGTGTACTCGCTCGGGAACTTCTGCTTCGGCGGCAACTCCAACCCCGCCGACAAGGACTGCATGATCTTCCAGCAGACGTTCACCGTGACGGGCGACGAGGTGGCGCGCGACGATGCGGTGGAGTTCATCGCCTGCTCGGTGTCGTCGTCGAGCTCGCGCAACAACTACCAGCCCACGCCGGCCGAGGGTGATGAGAAGGCGCGCATCGACGCCAAGATCCAGCGTTCGACCGACGCCATCGCCCAGAAGGCCGCCACGCTGGCCTAGGGCGGGCGGCTTCTGCGTCGTCGCCGGACGCCGATGCCACTTTTTCGGCCTGGGATGGCACTTATCCGGAGTTTGGTACGCTTTTTTCGCCCAAATGGCCGTTGTGGGCGCGGTCGGCCTCCCACGCGCAAAACCTGACCTGGGGAAACGCCGGCCGCTCTGCGCTTGGGGCCATGCCGAACCGTACCAAACTCCAAAAGAGTGCCACCCCGGGCCGAAAAAGCGGCGGTGGGGCGGCCTGCGACCGGGCGCCCCACCGTCCCACCCCGGCAGCGCCGGCGCGGTCGTTCCCGAAACCTGGTCTTTTCCTTAAGGTGGTCCACGTGCGCGGAGTTTTGCGCCATAATGGCGCTGATAACGAACCCACGCACAAACGAACACGAGGTTATCGCCCATGGGAAGCTTTTCCGACGAACGTCGAGGTCGTGATTCCCGCTCCCGCGCGCCCCGCGACGGCCGCGGCCGCCCCTCGGCCCCGAAGACCCCTCAGCGCCGGCCGCGCCAGCGCATAGCCGAGCCCCTCTCATCGCAGGAGAGCTACGACAGCATGCGTCGGTCGCGTGCGTCCTACGAGCGCGCCCGCGCCAGCCGCGACGTCTTGGACGAGGCTCGCCGCGCCGCCGGGAATCGCGAGGTCATCGACGGGCGCGGCTCCATCGACTCGCGCACCTTCAACGAGAGCCACCAGATATCGGCGCTGTCCCACGACGACCGCGACCGCCCGCGTGCGGCCATCGACGCGTCCATGACCGAGACGCGCTGGCACTCGCGGGCCGGCCAGGGCTTCGACTCCGTGCCGGACGCCGGCGCGATGGGCGGCATCCCTGCCCGCGTGCGGCCCCACGGGCCGGGGCATCGCGCGCCGTCGGGGGTCGGGTTCTCGGGCGGTGTCGTCAGCGGGCGCGGCGACTACGCCGGCGCCGGGGGCGGCTTTCTCGCGGGCATCCCGCTGTTCTTCAAGGTGACGGTTCCGCTCATCGTGGTGCTGCTGGTCATCCTCATCGTGCTGCTGCTCACGTAGCGGCGCGCGAGGCGGAGGATGCGCAGGAGGGGCCCGGCTCGTCTGAGCCGGGCCCCTCCGCGTTCAGGTTCCCGCTGCCGCGGTCGGGTGGCGGCCGGGTGCTAGGCGCGCTCGAAGGACCAGAGGTTGAGGCACTGGCTGATGATGCGGTCGGGGTCCCACGGCTGGAGGCTGCGCTGCTCGCTGTTGGGGTCGTGCACGATGACGTCACCGTTCTCGTTCACGCCGGACAGCACGATGAAGTGGCCCTTCGCGGTGAAGTCGCCCGGCCCCACGCTGCAGATGACGGGCCGCCCCGCCCGCAGCTCGGCGCGGATGGCGTCAGCGCTGGCGCTGAGCTCGCGCGAGCGCAGGCCTATCGTGCGGGCGCCGTCGCTCATGAGGCGCCAGGCGGTCATGCCGCTCTCGACGTAGCCGCCCTGCTCGCTGAACGCCGCCATGGCCGCGGGGTCGCGGTCGGTCTTGCCGGTGAGGGCCACATATACCATGGACAGGCAGGTGGGGCCGCAGCCGGACTCGGCCACGGTGGCGCCGGCGTAGGGCGCGTCGGCCCACTCCTCGTCGATCTGGTAGAGGAAGGGAACGGCGCCGCGTGCCCACTGGCTGCGCGGCGTGCTCGTGGGCGGCGTGTCCGCGTCGGGGGCGCTCGGGGTCGTGTCGCCGGTCGGAGCAGCTCCCGACTGGCCGAGCAGCGTGCCCGACTGGTCGCTCGCCTCGCCGCCACCGACGAGCGCCGCGAGGCCCATCGCGCCGGCGAGGATCAGCGCTGCCAGCCCGAGGGCGGCCACCATGGGCACGAGCCGCAGCGATGCGGCCAGGCCCCTGCCGGCCCGCGCCGCTGCGGCGGTCCCGCCGTGCCAGGTCGTGGCGGCG
>NZ_QWKK01000150.1 GCF_009911695.1 Enterorhabdus sp. P55
CGTTGGAGGCCGTGATGGTGTAGCGGATGCGGTCGCCGGGCTGGGTGGGCCCGCCCGGGTGCGTGAGGTTCTCGGCCCTCTTGGCCAGCGCCGGCGCCGGCGCTATCTCGGGCTGGGGGAGCACCGTGACGTCGTAGGCCCAGGTGCTGCCGGTGTAGGCCCCGTTGGGCTCCTGCCTGAAGGTGAGCTCGCCCCGGCCCACCGCCGTCGGGTCGAGCACCAGGGTGTAGGAGCCGTCCTCGCCCCGCACCGGCTCGCCGTCCTCGCCGCGCAGGAAGTCGGCCTCGAACACGTTGCCCCTGGCGTCGGTCACGCTGACCGGCCCCGACGAGGGCGTCGTCACCTTCAGCAGCACGCGCCCGGGGTGCGGGTTGTCCGCGGTCGGCTCGCCCCAGGTGGTGACGATCTCGCCGCGGAACGCCTTGTCGCCCGGCTTGCCCGGGTCGGCGCCCGGGTCGGTCGGCTCGCCCGGCCCCGTCGACACCTCGGGCTCGGGGGCGTCGGGGTCCTTGCAGTCCGGGTCGGGCTCGGGCGTCACCGCGGGGTTGGGGTCGATGGGCGAGATGGCCACCTCCACTTCGGGGGCGTGGCTGGGGTCGTCGATCGGGTTCGCGCTGGCCAGGTAGTTCGCCGGTGCCGCATCGCCCTCGTTCGGGGGCAGGTACTGCACCGAGATGACGTGGCGGCCGTTGGGGGTGGCTACGGGCACGAGGTGGTCCACCTCGGCCGGCGAGGCGGTGTAGGTGAAGGTGGTCGTGTCCCCGCTGGCCGTGGCGTTGGCCGGCAGCACCGTCCCGTCGGGCAGCGTCTTGTCGGCGAAGAGGATCTCGATGGGGCTCCCCACCTTCTTCCCGTCCACGAACAGCTGGATGTAGCCCGCCGGCGCGGCGCAGGTGGCCTTGGTGGGGGCGCCGGAGGGGTCGGTGTCGGCCCGCTTCACCGTGCAGGTGAGCGACAGCTTGCGATCCGAGGGGTTCTCCTGCACGCTGGCCTGGCCGTTCTCCCAGGTGGCGCTCTTGATGGCCACCTGGGAGCCGATGGGCCGGATCTCGCAGCGGCCCGTGGCGCGATGCCCCCAGTAGCTCTCCGAGAAGTGTCCCTCGGTGTCGTCGGAGTACTGGGTCGATATGGCGGTGAATTTCATGGAGCCCACGTCGGAGGGCATCTGGCTCGCGCCGCTCGGGTCGTGGCTCTCCAGCTCGGGACCGATGGGGTCGCCGTTGGCGTCGAGCCTCTGGTACTTATTGGTGATGGCGTTGC
The DNA here is from genome assembly GCF_009911695.1 of Enterorhabdus sp. P55. Taxonomy (GTDB): domain Bacteria; phylum Actinomycetota; class Coriobacteriia; order Coriobacteriales; family Eggerthellaceae; genus Enterorhabdus. The sequence goes on from NZ_QWKK01000150.1 coordinate 1,261, forward strand.
TGTCGGTCAGGTTGCGGCCGTCGGGGGCCTCGAAGGGCAGCGGCAGGGAGGGGAAGGGCTTGCCGTCGTAGTACTTGGTCAGCTGGTCGGTGTAGGATCCGGGCAGCTCGAAGTCGACGTAGCGGCGCAGCTTCCCGTCATCGGGGGCGCCGGGGGGCCGCTGGCTGTCGGCGGGGCGGAACAGGGGCAGCGGCGTGACGGGAGTGGGGTTGCCGCTCTCGTCCAGCTTGTCGGTATTCAGGTAGGTGAACTTGACGGTGACCTCGCTGTTCTTCTTGACCTCTTCCGGGAGCCATAAATACAGGTGCCCCTTGTCGAACTCGGCCGGCGCGCCGTAGTCGTAGGGCACGCCGTCCACGAGCAGCTGCCACTTAACGATGGGGTAGGGGCTCTCGCCCACGTCCGAGGTGAAGTCCACTTCTACCATGGTGATGGAGTCGCCCTTGCCGTTCGTAGCGGTGCCGATGAACCTGAAGCCCTCAGCGCCGCTTTGGTTGCCGAGCGAGCCTCCGGTGACGATGACCTTGATGTTGGGGGCTCCGGCATCGGAGGAGAACGCTGCGTTTCCGCCAGTCGGAAGAAGCGTGCCGCCGGTGAGGATTATCTTAAAGGCAGAGCTGTCTTGGGGGTTGCAGGCTCCTCCGAATCCGCTGCTGTGCACTCCGCCGAAGGCCTCCACGAAGCCGCCGTTAATGCGGATGTTGCCTGATGCCGCATAGAGGCCCGCGCCGATGCCGGCTCCGTGGCCGCCGCCTGTGGCGGTTATGCGGCCCCCGTTGATGGTGATCCACTCGTTGGGCCCCGTGCCGTTGCCGTCGGTTCCCGCACCGATGCCGGCCCCTCCGTTCGTCCAGCTTGTGTCAGCGTTGTATCCGCTCGTGGCTATGATTCGGCCTCCTTCGAAGGTCATATTGCCTCCCGGCTCACCCTCGCAGGCGTGGGCTATGCTCCATCCGGCACCGTTGTAGTCGCTTCCAATGGCCGCCGCGTTGGAGCCCGATACCGTCCAGGCGTATAGTTCGCCAGGGTTTGAGCTGTCGAGCTTGGAGAGGGGGTCTCCTTTGGATACCCGTTGCCCGTTGGCGAGGATGCAGTCGGCGGGGATGGCGCCGTCTTCCGGGATGATGGGCGAGCCCTCGGCGGTGCGGTTGGCCACGGTGTCGTCGATGGTGAGCGATGCGCCGGTCGGGCAGTGGAGGGCGGCTTTCATGCCGTCGGTGGCCGCAAGTTCGTTTTTCGTGCCGTCGCCTAGGATGACAGTGAGCGCGGCACCGGGTTTGATGTCGATGGGCTGAGTGCTTTCGATGCTTAGACCTTCCATGGACAGCGTGGCATTTCGGCCGGAGGGGATTACCAGGCCCACGTCCGTCGGGTTGGCTATGCGTCCGATCCCGTCTCCGGAGGTCACCTTTGTCTGGTCGGTGTTCTGGATGGCGAAGTGCCTGTCGGTGTTCACCGTGAGGGTCTTGGCCGCCGCATCGTAGGCGAAGTCGGCGGCGGTCACGGCATCGCCGTCGACGCCCCAGATGGTGAACCCGCCCAGCTTGAAGAAGCCGGCACCCGGGGTGGCGGCCGCGTCTCGGGGGAGCTGCGGAGAAGCCTCGAGTTCTTGAGCGGGGGCCTGCGGCCGGCTGTCGGACGGATCGTCCTCAGCCGCGGTGGCCTCGCTGGTGCCAGATGGGCCGGCTAGCGGCTCAGAAAGCTCGATGGGGGGGGGTCTCCGTGATCTGCGCGTCGCCGGACGCCAGCGCGAACGCGGCGGGCACCATCCCGCCGGCCAGCAGCGCGGCCAGGCCCCAGCGCAGAAGCGACCCCCGTCGCTTCTCTCTCATGTCCGTTCTCCTTCTTCTCTCGTGAACAAGAGCCGGCCCGAATATAGCCCTTCGCCCCGCTTTCCGCAACCCTAGGCGTTGCGGCCGGGGTTGGGGCTCTTCGCAAGCGCTGCGTCTATTGCCGTGCTTCGAAGGAGAGGCGCTCGAGCTGCTTCAGGTGGTTCTTCTTCAGCTTCCTGCGGCTCTCGAAGAAGATCTCCTCGGATCGACTGAGCGGGAGGTGCCTCGACTCCTTCGCCTTCAGCAGTTCGAGCGTGCAGATGAGGTCGGCGCACTGGAAGAGTCGGTAGTCGCTGGGACGGACGCGTCTTATCTCGACATCGAAGAATATCGCGCCGAAAACAGTGTTCACGATGTTCGTGACGATGGCCTGCCCGTTGTCGTAATAGGCGATCGCCCGGTCGAAGGAGGTGAAGTACCCCGTATGGGACTGGAAGAAGAGGGAAACTTCTCGGGCCAGACGCGCCTTGAGCTGGAAGGGATCCGGGTGCTGCCGCTTATCTATGGCGAAGGTCTTGTAGGAGATGCCGCATTTTCGCGCGAACCCGAACAGCAGCGCAAACAGCTTGCGGCGTCGTTCGAGTGGCGCGTCTCGATACTCGTCCTCCTTGCGGACCATGGGGCCGGTGTGGAGGGCCCGCCTGCAGGATTCTCCCATGCTCTGCAGCTGGGCGGCTAAGGCATCGACCTGGGCATCGATGCTGCTGCGCTGGTCGTGGAATACGAGGGTCAGGAGGTAGAAGTCGGAGTTGGGCCCGTAATCGCCCGACTCGTCTATGAAGATACTGAGCTCAGACATAGCCCCCCCCCTGGGAAAATAAAAGGCGGGGGACTTCCCCCGCCGCTGGTGGACCCGGGTCTTTCGACCAGTCCATTGACGCAATGGTAGCATGGAAAAGAGGTGGGGGCAAGAGGATTGCGGACGGCGGGCTTCCCGCAGGCGGAGGACGTGGGGAGGCGGATAGGGGCGGGCTTTCTGGAGCGCCGCGACGGCTTGCGATAGGA
>NZ_QWKK01000151.1 GCF_009911695.1 Enterorhabdus sp. P55
ACAACTCACAGCTTGGCGGAGGCCTCCCTATTTGTCACCACCCGGATGTAAACAACGTCTTGGCACTAAACAGCTAGGCGCGAACGAGATGGTGGTCAATGCGGTGGGCAACATCCTCGGCATGGTGCTCGCGTTTCTGGGCGGGGCGTGGGTGCCTCTGAGCCTCATGCCCGAGGTGGTGGCGACGCTCGCGCGCTTCACGCCCGTCTACTGGTACACCGACGCCCTCGACCGCTGCGCCTACCTGACCGATCCCACCGCCGAGGCGCTGGGTGCCGTGCTGGGCGACATCGGCCTGGTGGCCTTGTTCGCGGCGGTCGTCTTCGTCGCCGCCCTGGCCGCCGGCCGCCTGCGCGTCCAGAGCGCCGCCGCCGGAGGCAACGCCGCCGCGGCCCTCCCGACGACGTAGAGGGCGCCGCCCCGCCCAGCGCCCCTCTACGTCGTCGGGAGGGCCGCCAGGTGGGGCGGGCCTGGCGGTTGGGCGCGCGTCGGGGGGGCGGCCCAGCATGGGCGAACCCGCGCGTCAGGGGGATATGGCGCCGGCGTGGCCCTGTCCGGCGCGTCGTCTGGCACCATCCTGCGGCCAGGGGGGCGTCTCCCCTGGGACGGCTTGCATCGAGGCGGACGAGGCGCTGAGGGTGCTTCTCGGGTGTGTTGGGCGTTGGGTGGGTGCCCCCCCCCGTAGCGGGTGCCGAGCGAGGGGCGGCCCAGCATGGGCGGGCGTCGTGCGCCGGAGGGGCGACGCCGGCGCGACTCCCAGCTAGCCGCCTGGCGTTATCGTGCGACCTGGGCTCACCGCCTCGGGGGCAGTGGATGTCGGGGCGAGCGAGGCGCCGTCCCGAGGGGGCGGCCGCCGCGCGCTAGGGCCTCAGCATGGGCAGGCGCTGCGCGCAACGGCCGCCGGGCCTTCGAGGGGGCCGGCCTCCCATGCGACCCAGGAGCGTCCCGCCCCTCCAGAAGCATGCCGCCCAGCTTCCCATGGAAAGGCCCTGAGCCGCCGTGCAGCTCGGGGCCTTTCCCGTTTCACATGTTCCTACTTCGCAGCCTCCACGGGCTCTTCGACACCCTCGGCGGCCGTGGGGGTCGACGCCGCCGCCTGATCCTGCGCCGTCACGTCCTGCGACCCGGCGGCGTTGCGCTCAATGGGCGCGTTCGAGTCGGCGCTTTCGGTGTCGGGGTTCACCCGCGTGGCGTCCTCGGCGCCCTCGGCGGCCGTCGGCGTGGCGGCTGCTGCCAGGTTCTGGGCGCTCTGACCGGCCTGGTCGGGTGCGGTGGCGTGCAGGGTGAGGGCAGCCTGGCCCAGCGGGGCCAGCAGGCCATCGGCCAGCGTCTCCTCGTCGACGATCTGCACGACGCTCACTTGGGGCGCCCCCGTGGTCTGGGGCGCCTGCGACTCGGCGAGGGCGGGCTGGGCCTGCATGAGGGCGCCGGCGCCACTCAGCAGGGCGACGAGCCCCGCAGCGCAGAGCCCGGAGGCGAGCTTGCTTGCTTTTTCCATGTCGGTTCCTTCCGCTTGCGTGTCGCGCGATGCGTCGGGCACGGCTTGCCGTTGCGCTCCGAGGGGTCGCGCGCCCGGGCAGGCCGCCGCATCCTCGGATCGCTCGCGATCATAGGCCCCTGTCCCGTCCTGCTGCCTGCGTCTCCCTCATCCGTCGGCAGCCTGTGGCGTCTCCGTCATGCACGGGAAAACAACTGCGGCGCAGCTTGTCGGCGCGTTTTTGGACACTTGCTTCGAAATTCCGAGCGAAGCCCCCTCCAAAAACGCGCGTTCCCGGCCTTTGGAGAATCATGCAAAAGTCGCGACCTGGACAAACGCGTCGACGGTTCAAGGTGATGGCTTCGTCTGCCTCGGAATTTCGAAGCAAATGGCCAGAAATCGCGTTTGTATGTGTATGGGCTGCTGTGGGGCGCATGGTAAACTCTCTCCATGAGCCTCATTCTCAGCCATCGATCTGCGCTTGAGCTCCACCGGATGGGATGCCCCACAGAGCCCTTCCGAGGAAGCCTGCGCAGCGCATGGGCGAGTGAGAATGTAAACAGGAGTTTCGCTTTTGCCGTGCGAGACTCCATTACCCAGGCTCGCTACCTGACGCCTCCTTATCATTTCCTGGTTCCCTCTGAGGTCAAGCGAGCCTCGACGGACGACGTGATCTTCCATGCGGGCTGCCGTGAGCTGCCCGCTGGATCTCTGCGCCGCGTGGGGAGGGGCGTCTTCGTCGTCTCGCCGGAATGCTGCATGCGCCAGCTGGCGTGCGAGCTGGACGTGGCCCAGCTCGTGATGCTCGGTTACGAGCTTTGCGGATCGTACTCCTTCGCGGCGGACGGCTCGGCCGCCTTCGAGACGCTCCCGCAGACGAGCATAGGCAAGCTGCGCCGCCATGCCGAGGCGTCCCAGGGTGCCCACGGGGTCAAGCGCATGCGGGGCGCGCTGTCCCTCGTGGGGAACGGGTCGCGCTCGCCGGCCGAGACGGCGGTTGCCATGTTGCTTGGGATGCCTCACCGCTATGGCGGGTACGGCTTTCCCGCTCCTGTCCTCAACTACCGCGTCGATCCGCGGGGCAGCCGCCGGGCCCTTGTCGCCCAGTCGCACTTCTTCTGCGACCTCTGCTGGCCTGACCGGCGTGTGGCTGTGGAGTATGACAGCGACCTATGCCACACCGGCGCTGAGCGCATAGCCCGCGATGCTCGCCGTAGGGCAGACCTTCTCGCCCTGGGCATAACGGCTATCACGCTTACCCGGGCGCAGCTTTACGATGAGCGCGCCTTCCATTCGTTCGCGCTGATGCTCGCGAAGCGGCTCGGGTATCGCATTCGCATCCGATGCGAGGGATTCGAGGCGCGTCGCCGACTTCTACGACAAAGGACGCTCTACTAGCCAAGCCCTCGGGCCAGAGTTTGCAAGATTGTTCCGCGTTTCTGGCCATTTGCTTCGAAATTCCGAGGCAGAGGGGGTTGTACACGAGGGAGTTTCGGGCGTTTTCCCAGGTCACGAAAAGTCGTAGAGGAAAAGAGGAGGGGTTTTCCTCGGAATTTCGAAGCAAATGGCCAGAAAACGCGATTGCGCGTGCATTTAGCACAGAGGGTGGACGCGGGGGGGGAGCGTCGCAGGGGCAAGCGAGTCGGGGCGTCTTGTGCGAGGACGGGGATGCGCCGGGACAGCGCGCCGGCGCGCCAGGCGCGAGCGCGGATGGGAGCAGCGGACGTGCCGCATGAGAGCTCGGGCGCGCCGGCCGCGCTACTCCTGGATGATGACGCCGAGGCGGCGGGCGAGGGCGGCGGCCTGGTAGAGGTCGAGCTTGGCGCCGGCCACCTCGTCCATCGCGTCGGAGAGCACGATGCCCTCGAGCGTGCAGCTCGTCAGGTCGATGCCGGCGAGCGCGGTGCGGAAGAAGCTTGTGCCGATAAGCCGGACGTCGTCAAGGGTGACGTGGCGCAGCGTGGCCTCGGACAGGTCAGCGCCGGAGAAGTCGCAGGTCTGCGCGCTGAAGGCCCGCAGCCGCACCTGGTTGAGGCCGCAGAGCCCGCAGGCGCAGTCGGTCATGGCCACGTTCTCCAGGCTCGCCTCCATGAGCGAGGCGCCGGTGAGCTTGCAGTCGCGCAAGGAGCAGCGCGCGAAGCTGGCGCGGTCGAGCGTGGCGTTTGACAGGTCGCAGCGCTCGAAGGACACATCGGCGAAGGAGGCGCCTGTCAGGTCGCAGCCGGCTAGGCGGCAGTCGGCCAGGCGCGCGCCGGATACCTCCAGCTCGACCAAGGGGCGCCCGCTCGCGTCGAGCCCCGCGACCTCGACGTTCTCCCAGGGCTCGTCGCCCGGCTCCCAGGTGAGGGCGCGCATCGGATCGAGGGGTGCCGGATCGCGCAGCGGCGCGGGCGCGGCGGGGCGCAGGGGCGGCGTGGCGAAGGGATCGTGCGTGAGACGGGTCATGAGGCATCCTGACAGGGGGGGCTGGTCGGCAGGCGGGTGGGGCAGGAGAGGGGCGGGGCGGGAGGCGGGGATGGCGGGCACCGC
>NZ_QWKK01000015.1 GCF_009911695.1 Enterorhabdus sp. P55
CCGAGCGCCAGCAGCACGCCGGCCGCGCCGAGGGCGAGGAGCGCGCGCTCAAGCCGCCCGCGCCGCACGCCGGCGGCCCGCAGCGTGGCCAGGGCCAGCACCGAGCCGCCCATGGGCGCCACGGCCACCAGGTTGACGTTGGTGAAGGGGAGGTCCCACGTCACCACCGTGCGGATGGAGTAGGCGCACGAGATGAACGCGATGGCCGCGAGCGCCGATGCGCACGAGAGGGCCAGGAGCACCGTCCTCACGCGTCCCCACGGCCGCTCGCTGAAGCTTAGCAGCCACGCCGTCCACGCGAACGCGACGAAGAGCCCGGTCGCGAACACCTCGTTGGACAGCGGCGAGCGGCCCACCCCCATGAGCACGTAGAGCGTGTTGCCCGGCTTGCCCAGGTGGTTGGTGGACGCGATGAGCCCGAGCATGGCCACGGCCAGCGGGATGATGAGGAAGCGCGCGAGCCGTGCCGCCTCGGCCGGGGCCAGCCGCCGTGAGAGCAGCAGCGCCGCGATGGCCACGAAGGCGAGCGCGCCCGAGGGCATGAGCGTGGTGAACGCCACGAGGGAGAGCTGGGCCAGGCCCTGGTCGATGCCGGTCACCATCGGTCTGCCCCCTCCTCGGCCGCCGGCCCTGCCAGCGGGGCGCGGGTCAGGTCGGCCTCCTCGGCCACATGCAGGCCGACCTCGCGGAAGACGCGCCGGTTCTCCTCGTCGCGCTCGATGAGGGCGCTCGCCACGAACAGGCGCCCGAGCGCGCCTGCGCCGCCCCGCCGCATGAGCGCCGCGCCGGCCGCCGCCGGGTCGGCCAGCACCACGCCGGCCTCCTCGTCCCACGACCACGCCTCGTCATCGGCGCCGTCCTCGCGCAGCCATGCGGCCAGCCGCGCGGCGTCCTCGCCGAAGGCGCGCGCCGCCTCGTAGAAGAACGTGCGGCTCGAGAAGCGCCACGGCGGCACGGCCAGCGCCCCGCCGTTGTTCTGGGCCCAGATCTGGGCGGTGTTCTTGTTCTCGAGCGAGCACCAGTGCAGCCCGAGCGCCGTGCCGTCCTCGAGTGCGCGGGCCATGAGCTCGAGGGCCAGCTCCTCGCTGCCGGCCACGGGCAGCGCGCCGGCGTAGCCGTAGTCGTAGGGCACGCGGAAGGGGTCACGCGCCAGGCGCAGCCCGCGTTCGCGGAAGGCTGCGGCATTGTGGAGCGGAAAGCACAGCTCCAGCAGGTTCACGCCGAAGGCGCCAAGGCGCTCCAGCTCGGACAGCAGCCGCTCCATGGCGGGCCCCGTGCCGGGGATCACGGGCATCTCCACGATGACGGCCGGCACCGCCTCCACGGCGGCGGCCACGTGCCCGAGCGCCTCGGCGACGGCCGTCTCGCCCTCGTCAACCTTCACGCTCAGGCGCACCTCGTCAAGCCCGGCGGCGGCCAGCTGGGCCCAGAGGCCCGGCGTGGCGCCGAGGCCCGAGGTGTACATTCTTATATGGGCGTGCGGATAGCGCTCGCGCGTCCACGCGCAGAAGGCGAGCGCCTCGTCGGCCAGCAGCAGCGGCTCGCCGCCGGTGAGCGCCGCGCAGTCGATGCCCCCGGTCGCCTCGGCGTAGGCCGAAAGCTCCCCGCGCCAGTCCTTCGCGCTGTCGCGGTAGCGGTCCCAGTCGTGCTGGTTGGGGTTGAAGCAGAACCAGCAGCCGCGCGGGCAGGCGAGCGTGGCGAACGTGGAGATGCTGCGGTGCCCGGTGGCGCAGCGCGCGCAGGCGGGGGAGAGCGCGCCGGCCGTGAGCGCGCACCCGCCGTTGCGCTCATGTGCCCCGAGCGCGATGACGCGCTCGCGCAACGCCGCCACGCGAGAGGCGCGCCCGGCGTCGTCGTCAAGCGGCACGCCGAAGCGGGCGATGGCCTCGCCGAGCCGCTCGCGCTCCTCGGCGAGGCGGCCGACGTAGGCGCGGTGCGCGGGTGCCGCCAGCGCGGCGGCGTCGCTGTGGGTGGCTGGTCTCATGCAGATGTCCCTCCGAGGCGTTATCCGAACTGCGCCCAGGCACGGCCCGGACGCGGCCCGGGCGCATGGGCCCCTCTCCGACCCTGGCGCGCCCGCCTCACATACTCGATACCCAAAAGTCTATGCGACCTGGGTTTTCTCAACATCACATAAAACGTGTGATGTTATTTTGCCGGTAACATTTTATCGTCAAACGCGTTACATGGCGCCGCCGGGAGGGTTCGTCGGCGCCGGTAGAGAGGGAAGGAGCTTTTATGGAAGCAAACGCGCCGAGCGGAGGGATGTCCCGCAGGACGTTCTTCAAGGGAGCCGGTGCCGCCACCGCCACCATGGCCGCGAGCGGCGTCCTCGTGGACGCGCTGTTCGAGAAGGCTGAGCCGGCCTTCGCCGCGGAGGCCAACCAGCAGAGCGCCGAGGAGAAGGTGGTCCAGAGCCACTGCTCCTGCAACTGCGCGAGCCGCTGCCCGCTGTGGATGCACGTCAAGGACGACGAGATCCAGTGGATCCAGTCCGAGACCGAGCCGTGGGACGATGACGAGACGAGCCGCCAGCGTGCCTGCCTGCGCGGGCGCTCCGTGCGTCGCTGGATCAACGACCCCGACCGCCTCAAGTACCCCATGAAGCGCGTGGGCAAGCGCGGCGAGGGCAAGTTCGAGCGCATCAGCTGGGATGAGGCCATTCAGACCATCGCCGATAACCTCAAGCGCACCTACGAGAACTACGGCCCCGAGGCCGTCTACTGGACGCTCGGCTCGGGCGTCTACAGCCTCACCGGCCGCCCCATCGGCCGCCTGCTCGCCTGCACCGGCGGCTACCTGGGCTACTACGGCACCTACTCGGCCGCGCAGATCACCAAGGCCGCTCCCTACATGTGGGGCGCCAAGACGGCCTCCACGCCGGCGGCCATCAAAGACTCCGACCTCGTCATCTGCATGGGCTGGTCGCCGTCTGACTCCATGATGGGCTCCACCGGCGAGTCCAAGCACGGCTTCGAGTGGGCGCACCGCATGAACCCGGATGCCAAGTACATCCACATCGACCCGCGCTACAACGACACGCTGGCCAACTCCGGCGACGAGTGGATCCCCATCCGCCCCGGCACCGACGCGGCCCTCGTGGCGGCCATCGCGCACGTGCTCATCGAGGAGAACCTGCTCGACCAGGCGTTCCTCGACACCTACACCGTCGGCTTCGACGAGCACACCCTGCCCGAGGCCTACCAGGGCAAGAACATGTCCTACCGCGACTACGTCATGGGAGCGGGCTACGACAAGGTGGAGAAGACGCCCGCCTGGGCCGCCGAGATCACCCTCATCCCCGAGGAGCGCATCGTCAAGCTGGCTCACGAGCTGGCCGAGGCCGAGGCGCCCTTCGTCGCCCAGTACTACGGCATCCAGCGTCACTCCAACGGCGAGCTCGCCTCGCTGGCCGTGAGCCTTCTGCCCGTCATGGTGGGCGCCATCGGCAAGCCGGGCACGTCCACCGGCCTTGACGTGGGGTCGTACTCCTTCAGCATCCCCTGGATTGGCGGCACGAACCCCTGCAAGACGCAGATCTCCATCTTCACCTGGGCCGACGCCATCGACCACGGCCATGAGATGACCGCCACCCACGACGGCGTGGTGGGTGCCGACAAGCTTTCCACCGACATCAAGTTCCTCGTGGAGTACGGCGGGAACTGCTTCACCAACCAGCACAGCGACGCCAACGTGGCCCATGACATCCTCGTCGACGAGTCCAAGTGCGAGTTCATCCTCGTCTTCGAGACCGTCATGAACGACGCCGCCAAGTACGCCGACATCCTGCTGCCCGACATCATGCGCGCCGAGCAGAAGGGCATCATCAACGACGGCTGGTCGGGAGACGTGGCCTCCATCACCTTCGCGAGCCCCGCCACCACCGGCGAGAAGTTCGAGCGTCGCAGCGCCTTCGACGTGTGCGCCGACATCGCCGAGGCCATGGGCGTGCGCGACGAGTACCTCGACGGCAAGGACCAGGAGGGCTGGACGCGCGAGATCTACGAGACCGCCGCGGCCAAGGACCCCCGCATGCCCAGCTACGAGGAGGGCTACGAGATCGGCGAGTTCCACTACCGCAACCCCAAGGGCTACACCCCGGCGCTCGCCACCTTCGTGGCCGACCCGGTGGCCAACCCCCTCAAGACCCCCTCGGGCAAGATCGAGGTGTTCTCCGAGAAGATCCAGAAGCTCGTGGAGACCTGGGAGTTCGACGACCCGCGTGACGTGCTGTGCCCCGTGCCCATCTACACCCCGGGCGTCGATAGCTACGAGGACTGCACCGAGGAGCTGCCCTTCACCCTCATCGGCTTCCACTACAAGTCGCGCACCCACAGCTCGTGGGGCGGCGTGGAGCTGGTCAAGGAGGCCTGCCCGCAGGAGGTGTGGATCAACACCGCCGACGCGGAGAAGCTGGGCATCGAGAACGGCGAGATGGTGAGCGTGTTCAACGACCACGGCGAAGTGCACATCCTGGCCAAGGTGACGCCGCGCATCATCCCCGGCTCGCTGGCCATCTCGCAGGGCGCCTGGCGCGACGCCGACATGTCCGGCGACCGCATCGACAAGGGCGGCTGCATCAACACCCTGACCAACATGCACCCCTCGCCCCTGGCGAAGGGCAACCCGCAGCACTCCAACGTGGCGGGCGTCCGGAAGATCAGCTAAGGGAGGAATGAGCAATGACCGACTACGCTTTCTCCTTCGATGCCGCGCGCTGCACGGGCTGCAAGACCTGCCAGCTGGCATGCAAGGACTACCATAACCTCGACACCAAGGTGTCGTTCCGCAAGGTGTACGAGTACGCCGGCGGCGGCTTCGACACCGACGAGCGGGGCTGCGTCACGCCGCACGTGTGGACGAGCTACCTCTCCGTCAACTGCAACCACTGCGAGGAGGCGGCCTGCATGCAGGTGTGCCCGACCGGCGCCATGCACCGCGACGAGCAGGGCTTCGTCTCCGTGGACCACGAGCGTTGCGTGGGGTGCAAGTACTGCCAGCTGGCCTGCCCCTACAACGTGCCGAGCTTCGATGCGGACCTGGGCCAGATGCGCAAGTGCGACGGCTGCACCGAGCGCGTCGCGAAGGGCGAGAACCCCATCTGCGTGGATGCCTGCCCGCTCTACGCGCTCGACTTCGGCCCGGCCGACGAGATGGCCAAGAAGCACGGCGAGGGCGAGTGGCTCGCGCCGCTTCCCGACCCGTCCTACACCAAGCCCACTACCATCATGAAGGGCAGCCCCGCCACCAAGAAGGGCGGCACCTACGAGGGCGCGCTCATGAACCCGAAGGAGGTCAGGTAATGTTCTTCGACGCTGCCTTGGGCGAGCTGCCCCTGCTCGTCTTCTCCCTGCTGGTCCCCGTGGGGCTGGCGGCCCTGGGGCTCATGGCCTGTGCCCGCGGCTTCCTGCCGGCGGGTGACGAGGCCGCGGCGCGCCGCGCCGATATGCTGGTCCTCGTTCCCGGCGTGCTCGTGCTCGTGGGCCTCGCGGCCTCGTTCATGCACCTGGGGTCTCCGGCCCACGTGCTGGACATGATGGCCGGCGTGGGCCGCTCGCCGCTCTCCAACGAGATCGCGGTGGCCGGCGCCTCCATCGCCGTGGCCGTCGTGTGGTGCGTGGCCTGCGTGGCCGCTCATCCCGGCGCCGGCGCCCAGCGCGCCTGCGGCGCGGTGCTCCTGGTGCTCGCCGTGCTGACGGCCGTGTTCACCGGCACCGCCTACATGATCGTCACCATCCCCGTCTGGAACACCCCGTGGGGCGCCGTGAGCCAGGTCGGCCTGGCCCTGCTCGGCGGCGGCGTGCTGGCGGCATGCTGCCTGGCTGCGGCCAAGGGCGCGCTGTCGGCCCCGGCTGGCAAGATGCTCCTCGGCATGGCCGCGGCCGGCCTCGTGCTGCTCGTCGCGGGCCTGGCCCTGCTCGGCAGCGCCGCTGGCGCGGCTATGAGCTCCACCGGCGCCACCCTGGCTGACGCCCTGGGCACCTACGCCGGCGTGGCTGTGGCCGCCGCCGCGCTCTCGCTCGTGGGCCTCGCGGTGTGGGGCGCGGGCGTGCTCAAGGGGGCAGGCACCAAGCCGGCCGCCGCTGCCGTGGCCTGCGTGGCGGTGCTTTGCGGGCTCGCCCTGGCGCGCGTCGACTTCTACGGCGTGTTCCTCTCGGTGGGCCTGGGCTAATGGGCGCCTTCGCCGCCGACGCCGGCGCGCTGGCCGACGCCGCCGAGCTTCTGGGAACGCTCCTCTACGTCGACCCGGCCGAGGCGTCCTGCGCGGACGCCCTGGCCTGGGCGGCGGGCGCCGACGCGGCGGGGGAGTGGCCCTTCGGCGGCGAGGAGGCGGCCCGCGCCCTCGAGGCGCTCGCCGCCGACCTGGCCCAGCGCGACCCCGCCGAGCGCCATCGCGCCTTCGCCCGCCTGTTCGTGGGGCCGGCCAAGCTGCCGGCGCCCCCGTGGGGGTCGGTCTACACCGATCCGGAGGGCGTCATCTTCGGCAACCTCACGCTCGACGTGCGCCAGTGGATGCGCGAGGCGGGCGTGACGCTGCGCCTGCCCGAGCGCCAGCCGGAGGACCACCTGGGCCTCATGCTGCTCATGCTCGCGTGGTCGCTGCGCGCCGATGTGGACGAGCGGGCCGCGCGGCGCCTCGTCGAGGAGCTCATGCTGCCCTGGGCCCCGCGCTTCCTCGAGCTTCTGGCCGAGCGCGCAGACGACGCCTTCTACGGCCCGCTCGCCTGCCTGGCCCGCGTGACCCTCGGCGACTGGCAGGCTCGCTACGGGCTGGTCCCGCCGAGCCTGCGGCTCTACCGCTAGCCACCCTCCTCCTGCAGGGGCCCCGGCATCGCGCCGGGGCCCCTGCTTTGGTGACAGAGTGACAGAGCAGAGTGACAGAGGGTCACACCTGATGGCACGGGGGTGACAGAGGGTCACACCTGATGGCACGCCCCTGTGACAGAGGGTCACACCTGATGGCACGCGCCGCCTGTGATCGTGCCGCCTCGGCCGCAACCGCGGGATCATCCCACGTCGCGGCCGCTCTTCTGCTATCATGGGGCGCTGCGGCGTGGCGACGCCGCTGTCATGCGACGTGCGGGCGTGGCGGAATTGGCAGACGCGCCAGATTTAGGTTCTGGTGGGGAGACCCGTGAAGGTTCAAGTCCTTTCGCCCGCACCACTTACCTTTATAGGAGGGCTTACATGGCCGTTAAAGACGTGGTGAGAAAGTACAACGAGGTGAGCCTCATCAAACGCATCCTCGTGGGCCTGGTCATCGGCGTGCTGCTGTCGTTCGTGGTGCCAGTGGAGTCGGATAACGAGGCTCTGGCCGGCCTGAGCCAGTTCATCGTGCTTCTGGGCAACCTGTTTGTGAGCGCCCTGAAGGGCGTCGCGCCGGTGCTCGTGTTCTTCCTGGTCATCAACGCGCTGTGCAGCGCGAAGACGGCCGGCTCCATGAAGACCGTCGTCATCCTCTACGTCGTGAGCACGCTTATCGCCGCGCTTGTGTCGGTGGTCGCGAGCTACCTGTTCCCCACGGTGCTCACGCTCGACACCTCCTCGGTGGTCGAGCAGTCCTCGCCCGAGCACGTGGGCGCGGTGCTCACCACGCTCGTGATGAACATCGCCTGCAACCCGGTGGACGCGCTCATCAACGCCAACTACATCGGCATCCTGGCCTGGGCCGTGGTGCTCGGCATCGCGCTGCGCGCAGCGAAGGAGGCCACCAAGGACGTGTTCGCCGCCGTGTCCGATGCCGTGTCGATGGTGGTGCGCTGGGTCATCGCGCTCGCGCCGTTCGGCATCCTCGGCCTCGTGTACAACTCCGTGGCCACCTCCGGCATGGAGATCTTCTTCGGATACGGCCGCATCATCCTCGTGCTCGTGGCGGTGATGTTCTTCATCGCGCTCGTCACCAATCCGCTCATCGTGTTCGTCTGCACCAAGAAGAATCCCTACCCGCTCGTGCTGCGCTGCCTGAAGGACTCGGGCCTCACCGCCTTCTTCACCCGCAGCTCGGCGGCGAACATCCCCGTCAACATGGAGCTGTGCCGCAAGCTCGGGCTCGACAAGGACAACTACTCGGTGTCCATCCCGCTCGGCGCCACCATCAACATGGCCGGCGCGGCCGTCACCATCACCATCATGACCATGGCCGCCGCCCAGACCATCGGCCTGTCGGTCGACCCCATCACTGCCGTCATCCTCTGCGTGCTGGCCGCCGTGTCCGCCTGCGGCGCCTCGGGCGTGGCCGGCGGGTCGCTGCTGCTCATCCCGCTGTGCTGCTCGCTGTTCGGCATAGGCAACGACATCGCCATGCAGGTCGTGGCCATCGGCTTCATCATCGGCGTCATCCAGGACTCCTGCGAGACGGCGCTCAACTCGTCCTCTGACGTGGTGTTCACCGCCACGGCGGAGTACCGTGCCGCGCTCAAGGAGGGCAAGGAAGTCCACCTGGGCAAGGACGCCTTCTCACTGGACGAGATCGACTAGGTTATGCGATAATCGCGTGCTGGTGCGCTTGCGCCCGCAGCCAGCCCCGCGCGGGGCGCTGTCGGCCGCGGAAGCGCAAGACGCATGCGCGCCGGGCCGCCCGGCGCCCCACGGCAAACGATGGAGGAAAGACAACGTGAACACTAAGGTAGAGACCCTCGAGGACAGCCGCGTCAAGGTGGTCGTGACCATCGACGCGAAGGACGTCGACGCCCGCATCAAGAAGACCTACAAGCAGTTCGCCCAGCGCTACAACTTCCCGGGCTTCCGCAAGGGCAAGGCTCCGCGCCCGGTCATCGATAACGCGCTCGGCGCCGAGGCGGTGCTCGCCACCGTGTCCGAGGACCTGGTGAACGACGCCTACCCGCAGGTTATCGAGGCCGAGGGCCTCTTCCCGCTGGGCCGTCCCGAGTTCGAGGACACCGGCTTGGTGGAGAACGGCAAGCCCTACGAGTTCTCCTTCACCGTGGCCGTCAAGCCGGAGCTCGAGCTGGACAGCTACGAGCCCGTGGCCATCGAGCTGCCCGCCGAGGGCGCGACCGACGCGGAGGTCGCCGAGCAGATCGAGGCCCTGCGCGCCCACTACAGCGTCTTCGAGGACGCTAGCGCCGCCACTAAGCTCAAGCCGGAGAACTTCGTCGACATCGCCGTGGTGGCCAAGGACGCCGACGGCAACCAGATCGAGGGCCTGACGAGCGAGTCCCGCCTGTACGGCCCGGGCTCCGGCATGTTCTCCGAGGCCTTCGACGAGGAGATCATGGGCATCAAGAAGGGTCAGGTCCGCGAGTTCACCCTCGACGTGCCGGCTGATGAGGCCGCCGTGCTGCTCGCCCCGCACGCGGGCGAGAAGATCGCCTTCGAGGTCACCTGCAACGTGGTGAAGAAGAAGGAGCTGCCCGAGGTCACCGACGAGTGGGCCAAGGACACCATGGGCTTTGAGGACGCTGCCGACCTGCGCGAGCGCGTGGCCGAGTCCATCACCGCCCAGAAGGCCGACATCCTGCCCCGCATGAAGGAGAACGCCACCCTCGACGTGCTCGCCTCCCGCCTGGTGGGTGAGGTGCCCGAGTCCATGGTGGAGGAGGCCGAGGCCAACCTGCTCCAGGACTTCTTCACCCAGCTGCAGCGCCAGGGCCTGAGCTTCGACACCTACCTGATGCAGGCGGGCATCGACGCCGACCAGTTCAAGGACGACGTGAAGATGCAGGCCGCCGACAACGCCAAGCAGGAGCTCGCGCTTGAGGCCTGGGCGCGCCACGCCGGCATCGTGGCCACCCCCGAGGAGGTCAGCGCCGAGTTCGTGAAGGCCGGCCTGCCCGACCCCGCGGCGACGGAGAAGGAGTGGCGCGAGTCTGGCCGCCTCCACCTCATCCGCGAGGGCGTCGTGCGCTTCAAGGCCATGGAGGACGTGATGGACAAGGCCGTCGTCACCGAGGTCGAGCTGGCCGCTGAGCCCGAGGAGAAGGCCAAGCCCAAGAAGGCCGCCAAGAAGAAGGCTGCCAAGGACGCGGAGCCCGCGCCTGAGGAGTAGGCCCGAACCCTTACTTCCCGACTGATCAGAAAGGCCGTCTGATGTGGCGAAACAAGACATCAGGCGGCCTTTTTCCATGGACTTTCGCCAAATGCGCCTTGCGCGGGCGGCGAACCTATATCAGTATGGTAGCGAATCATTGAGAGCGGTCGCGAGCGGCCGCGACGCGAGAGAGAGGCCAAGCTATGACCATCGAGCGAGTGAGCAACGCGCTCATCCCCTACGTCATCGAGCAGTCCCCGCGCGGCGAGCGCAGCTACGACATCTACAGCCGTCTGCTCAACGACCGCATCATCTTCCTCGGCGAGCAGATCGACGACCACGTGGCCAACTCCGTGGTGGCCCAGATGCTCCACCTCGAGAGCGCCGATCCGGAGAAGGACATCCAGCTCTACATCAACTCCCCGGGCGGCTCGGTCACTGCGGGTCTGGGCATCCTCGACACCATGAACTTCGTCAAGTGCGACGTGTCCACCATCTGCATCGGCGAGTGCGCCTCCATGGCGGCGGTCCTCCTGTCGTCGGGCGCCAAGGGCAAGCGCTTCTGCCTGCCCAACTCCATGGTGCTCATCCACCAGCCGCTCGGCGGCGCCCAGGGCCAGCAGACCGAGATCGCCATCGTGGCGGACTTCATGCTCAAGACGCGCAAGCGCCTGAACAAGATCCTCTCGGACAACACCGGCCAGCCCATCGACAAGATCCAGCTCGACACCGAGCGCGACAACTACATGACAGCCGAGGAGGCCAAGGCCTACGGCCTCGTCGACGAGATCATCTTCCACCACGGCGCCAAGTCGGAGTCGTAGGGGAGAGGGAAGCGGTACCCCATGACCCAAGAACGTAACCACCCCGGCTTCGGCGACGGAGCCGGGGACATCTACTGCGCCTTCTGCGGCAAGGTTCCCCAGCAGGTCAACGCCATGATCTCCGGGCCCAACGGCATCTACATCTGCGACGAGTGCATCTCGGTGTGCGCGGATGCCATGATGCGCGACCTGGGCTTTTCCATGTCCCAGGAACTTGACCTGATCGAGGAGGAGCAAGAGCTCCCGCGCCACCGCCGCGGCCGTCACGCCGAGGAGGAGTCGCGCCGCGAGGGTGGCGACGACGGCGAGCCGGCGCCGGAGGAGGTGCTCGACAACCTGCCCACCCCGCGTGAGCTCTACGAGAACCTCTCCGAGCACGTCGTGGGCCAGGAGGCGGCGAAGAAGGCGCTCTCCGTGGCGGTGTACAACCACTACAAGCGCATCTCCATGGGCCAGGAGGCCGAGGAGGGCGACGTGGAGCTCGCCAAGTCCAACATCATGCTGCTCGGCCCCACCGGCTCGGGCAAGACGCTTCTGGCCCAGACGCTCGCGCGCACCCTCAAGGTGCCCTTCGCCATCGCGGACGCCACCACGCTGACCGAGGCGGGCTACGTGGGCGAGGACGTGGAGAACATCCTGCTCAAGCTCATCACCGCGGCTGACTTCGACGTGCCCCGCGCCGAGATCGGCATCATCTACATCGACGAGATCGACAAGATCGCCCGCAAGGCCGAGAACCTCTCCATCACCCGCGACGTGTCGGGCGAGGGCGTGCAGCAGGCCCTGCTCAAGATCGTCGAGGGCTGTGAGGCCTCCGTGCCGCCCCAGGGCGGGCGCAAGCACCCCCAGCAGGAGCTCATCCCCATCGACACCACCAACATCCTGTTCATCCTGGGCGGGGCGTTCGTGGGCCTGGCCGACATCGTCGCCCAGCGCAAGGGCACGAGCGGCCTGGGGTTCGCGGTCGACTTGCCCGAGTCCCAGAAGCTGCGCGAGGCGGAGCTTCTGGCCCAGGTGCTTCCGGAGGACCTCAACAAGTACGGCATGATCCCCGAGTTCGTGGGCCGCATCCCGGTCATCACGTCACTTCAGGAGCTGTCGGAGGAAGACCTCGTGCGCATCCTCACCGAGCCGCGTAACGCGCTCGTCAAGCAGTACGTGAAGATGTTCGAGTTCGAGGACGCCGTGCTCACCTTCGAGCCGGAGGCCCTCGTGGCCATCGCGCACGAGGCCGTGGAGCACGGCACCGGCGCCCGCGGCCTGCGCTCCATCTGCGAGCGCGTGCTCACCGACGTGATGTACGAGCTGCCCGAGCAGGAGGGCGCCTCCACGGTGACGGTGCGCGCGAGCGACATCACGGGCGAGACTGAGGCGAAGATCGTGCCGGCGGGCGCGTCTTCGCGCGAGAGATAGGGAAGGAGAGGCCGGACATGGCCGACAACCAAGCAGCCCCCGGCGGGGACAAGAAGGTCGCCTACGACTTCGCCGCCCACGAGCGGCCGCTCTTCGAGGCATGGCGCGACGCCGGCTACTTCCAGCGCACGCCCGGCTTCGGCGAGCATGCGGATGACGCCTACACCATCGTCATCCCGCCGCCGAACGTCACCGGCGTGCTGCACCTGGGCCATGCCCTCAACGACACCATCCAGGACGCCTGCATCCGCCGTGCGCGCATGCAGGGCTATCAGACCCGCTGGATCCTCGGCACCGACCACGCCGGCATCGCCACGCAGACCAAGGTGGACAAGCACCTGGCCGAGCAGGGCATCAGCCGCCGTGAGATTGGCCGCGAGGCGTTCATCGAGGCCTGCCAGGAGTGGCGTCGCGACTACGGCGGGCGCATCGTCTCCCAGATAGCGGCCATGGGCTGCTCGTGCGACTACGCCGACGAGCAGTTCACCATGAGCCCCGAGTTCTCCCGGGCCGTGCGCCGCGTGTTCACCGACTGGTACCATGAGGGGCTCATCTACCGCGGCAAGCGCATCGTCAACTGGTGCCCCCACTGCACCACGGCCATCGCCGACGACGAGGCCGAGTACGAGGACGAGAAGGGGCACCTCTGGCACCTGCGCTACCCGCTCGTCGAGCCGGTGGACGGCCGCGAGTACCTGGTGGTGGCCACCACCCGCCCCGAGACCATGCTCGGCGACACGGGCGTGGCGGTGAGTCCCTCGGACGAGCGCTACCGCGACCTGGTGGGCGCCACGGTGCGCCTGCCCATCGTCGACCGCGAGATTCCCGTCTTCTCCGACTTCTACGTGGATGCCGAGTTCGGCACCGGCTGCGTGAAGGTGACGCCGGCCCACGACCCCAACGACTTCGCCATGGGCGAGCGCAACGGTCTGGAGAAGATCAACGTCTTCGACGAGACGGCGCACGTGGTGGAGGGCTTCGGCCGTTTCTCGGGCATGAGCCGCGAGGAGGCCCGCGAGGCCGTCGTCGCCGAGTTCGAGGCCCTCGGGCTGCTGGAGTCGGTGGAGGATCACGACCACTCCGTCATGCACTGCTACCGCTGCCACACCACGCTCGAGCCGTGGCTGTCCGAGCAGTGGTTCGTGGCGGTGGACGGCCTGAAGGAGGCCGCTGCCCGCGTGGTGGCCGACGGCACCATCAAGTTCCACCCCGCGCGCTGGGCCCAGGTGTACCTGGACTGGATGGAGAACCTCAAGGACTGGTGCATCTCGCGCCAGCTGTGGTGGGGCCACCAGATTCCCCTGTACTACTGCGATGCCTGCGGCTGGCAGGACGCCTCGGTCGACCCCGTGGACACGTGCCCGGTCTGCGGCGCGCCCACGCGCCAGGACGAGGACGTGCTCGACACCTGGTTCTCCAGCCAGCTGTGGCCCTTCGCCACGCAGGGCTGGGCCGAGCAGGGCGTTGATGCGCCGGAGCTGGCCGCGTACTACCCGACCCAGGTGCTCTCCACGGCGCGCGACATCATGGGGCTGTGGGTGGCCCGCATGGTGATGGCGTCGGAGAGCTGCACGGGGCAGATCCCCTTCGAGAACGTCATCATCCACCCCACGGTGATGGGCGCCGACGGCAAGCCCATGTCCAAGTCGCGCGGCAACGGCGTGGACCCGGTGCAGCTCATGGCCGACTACAGCGCCGACGGCATGCGCTTCGGCCTGCTCATGCAGGTGACGGGCGCCCAGGCCATGCGCTTCGACGAGCAGAAGATCGAGGGCTCGCGCAACTTCGCCAACAAGATCCGCAACGCCGCGCGCTTCGTGCTCATGCACCTGGACGGCTACGAGCCCGGCGCGCCCGAGCCCGTCACGCCGGCGGACAAGTGGATCTTCTCGCGCCTGGCCGCGCTCGTGGAGGCCGTGGACGCTGCCTACGAGGGCTATGAGTTCGGCGAGATGACCCGCGCCCTCTACCGCTTCTTCTGGAATGAGCTGTGCGACTGGTACATCGAGTTCTCCAAGGCGCGCCTGGCCGATGACGCCGACCCGGCCGACCGCCTGGCCTGCCAGCGCAACCTCGTGTTCGTGCTCGACCAGGCGCTGCGCCTCCTGCACCCGGTGATGCCGTTCGTCACCGAGGAGATCTACCAGGAGATGCCGGAGAAGGCCGCGCCGATGCTCATCATCGCGCCCTGGCCCGACGCCCGCGCGCTCGCCGCCTGGCGCGACGAGGAGGCGGAGCGCGCCATCGAGATGGTGTGCGAGGCCGTGGGCGCCATCCGCTCGGCGCGCTCGCGCTACGGGCTTTCGCCCAAGACCGTGCTCGACGCGGCGGTGAAGGCCGACGCAGCCGATGCGGCGCTGCTCGGCGAGCAGGCGGCGCTCATCCGCTCGCTCGCCAACGTCGGCGAGCTGGCCGTGGGCGCGGACGTGGTCAAGCCGGCCGGCTCGTCGGCGGCCGTGGGGGCCGGCATCGAGGTGTACACCTGCCTGGCCGGCCACGTGGACTTCGATGCTGAACGGGCACGCCTGGCCAAGGAGCAGGCCAAGCTCGCCGCTGACGTGGCGAAGCTTGAGAAGAAGCTCTCGAACCCGGGCTTTCTGGCCAAGGCCGCGCCGGAGATCGTCGCGAAGGACCAGGCCAAGCGCGACGAGCTGGCCGACAAACTGGCGCGCGTGGAGGCATCGCTCGCCGAGCTCGGCTAGGCGGCGCCTCCCGATCGCCCTGCGGGCAGGCGGCTTCGCGGGCCGCCTGCCTTCCCGGGTAGGGCGGCGGGCGGCTCGGGAAGACTCCTTTCCGTGGCCCTTGTCTGGTTGTTTGCCGGTGTCGGGCGGTTCGGTCAGGTGTTCGGTTGCCGATTTGCTATAATGCTGAGCTGTGTCGTTTTTCTGAGGACAGAAGGGGTTCCCCATGAGCGAGTTGCTCTCGCAGCTTTGGACGCCGGAGCTGCAGACCGCCTTCACGGTGGTCGTCGTGCTGCTGGTCATCCTGTACGTGCTCTCCATCGTGTGGGTCGTGCGCGATGCCTACATGCGCGGCACCCAGTGGTACATCTGGGCCATCGTGGCGCTGGTTCCGCTGCTGGGCGTCATCGCCTACTGCCTGCTGCGCCCGCCGCTGCTGCAGATCGACCGCGACGAGCAGGAGCTCGAGATCGCACTCAAGCAGCGTCAGCTCATGAAGTACGGCGAGTGCGCCACCTGCGGCTACCCCGTGGAGGCGGACTACGTGCTCTGCCCCAGCTGCCACACGCAGCTCAAGAACCTCTGCGGCCGCTGCGAGCACGCGCTCGAGCCCTCCTGGACCGTCTGCCCCTACTGCGCCACGCCGGTGAGCGGCGCGCAGCAGCCGCAGCGCCAGCGCCGCCCGCGCCAGGGCGCGAGCCGTCCTCGCCCTCAGTCCTAGGCCTCGGCCCTCAGGCGACGCCTCGGCAACGGCTGCGGCCCGCCGCGGCGTAAGGGACGCCCGTCCCGTACCATCCCGCATAATTCTCGGAGCCGCCTTCGGGGCGGCTTCGGGTTTTAGTCGACCCCTGCCCGGCCGTGGCGCCGGGCGACCACCCGAGCGCGTCGCACTCAACACGGCGCGCGGAACCGTGCAGGCGCTCTGTGCGCGCCCGGCACAGGAAAGGAGCACCATGGAAATCGTACTGCCCGACGGCTCGAAGAAGGAGCTGCCCGCCGGCGCCACCGTCGCCGACGTGGCTGCGGCCATCGGCGCCGGCCTGGCTAAGGCCGCCCTCGGGGGCATCGTCAACGACCGGCCGGTGGACCTCACCGCGCCCGTGGCCGACGGCGACGCCGTGGCCATCGTCACCGCCAAGAGCCCCGAGGCCCTCGAGCTTCTGCGCCACTCCACGGCCCACGTGATGGCCGCCGCCCTCACCGACCTGTTCGGCGACGTGGAATTCGGCGTCGGCCCTGCCATCGAGAACGGCTTCTACTACGACGTGAAGCTCCCTGACGGCAAGGCGCTCTCGCCGGATGACTTCGCCGCCATCGAGGCGCGCATGGCCGAGATCATCGCCGCCGACGAGCCCTTTGCCCGCACCGAGGTCACCCGCGACGAGGCGCTCGCCCTGTTCGCCGGCCAGCCGCTCAAGCGCGAGCTCATCGAGGAGCTTCCCGAGGGCGAGACTATCACCACCTATGCCATCGGCTCGTTCACCGACCTCTGCCGTGGGCCGCATCTGCCCTCCACGGGCAAGATCCCCGCGTTCAAGCTGACCAAGCTCGCTGGCGCCTACTGGAAGGGCGACTCGGACCGCGAGATGCTCACCCGCCTCTACGGCACCGCCTTCTTCTCCAAGAAGGAGCTCGAGGAGCACCTCCATAACCTCGAGGAGGCTGAGAAGCGCGACCACCGCAAGCTCGGCCGCGAGCTCGGCATCTACATGATGGATCCCATGGCCGGCGTGGGCCTGCCCATGTACCTGCCCAAGGGCGCGCGCGTCATCCGCACCCTGCAGGAGTGGCTGCGCCGCGACCTCTACGAGCGTGGCTACGAGGAGGTCATCACCCCGCACATCTACAACGCGGACGTGTGGAAGACCTCAGGCCACTACGGCTTCTACCACGACAACATGTACTTCTTCGAGATCAACGAGGGCTCTGACGAGGAGCCGCGCCTGTCCGAGTACGGCGTGAAGCCCATGAACTGCCCGGGCCACGTGATGCTCTACAAAAACGAGCTGCACTCCTACCGTGACCTGCCCCTGCGCTACTTCGAGTTCGGCACGGTGTACCGCCACGAGATGAGCGGCGTGGTGCACGGGCTTCTGCGCGCTCGCGGCTTCACCCAGGACGACGCCCACGTGTTCTGCACGAAGGACCAGGTGGTGGAGGAGGTCGTCGCCATCCTCGACCTGGTGGACCACATCATGGGCACCTTCGGCTTCTCCTACGAGGCCGAGATCTCCACGCGCCCGGAGAAGTCCATCGGCACCGACGAGATGTGGGAGCATGCCACCAACTCGCTCATGGAGGCCTGCGCGCGCCATGACCTGGCCTACGAGATCAACGAGGGCGACGGCGCCTTCTACGGCCCGAAGATCGACATCAAGGTGAAGGACGCCATCGGGCGCACCTGGCAGTGCTCCACGGTGCAGATCGACTTCAACATGCCCCTGCGCTTCGGGCTGACCTACCGCACTGAGGACAACACCGAGGAGACCCCCTGGATGCTCCACCGTGCCATCTTCGGCTCCATCGAGCGCTTCCTTGGCATCCTCATCGAGCACTACGCGGGTGCCCTGCCCCTGTGGCTGGCTCCCGTGCAGGTGGTGGTGCTCCCCATCGCCGATCGCCACAAGGAGGCGGCGGCCGCGTTTGCCGGCGAGATCAAGGGCGCCGGCGGGCGTGTGGAGATCTACGACCAGAACGAGCCCATGCGCGTGAAGATCGCCAAGGCCCAGGCCCAGAAGGTGCCCTACATGATCATCATGGGCGACGCCGAGGTGGAGGAGGGCGTCGTGTCCGTGCGCGAGCGCTCCGAGGGCGACCTGGGCAAATGGGATCGCGAGAAGTTCCTCGCAGTCATCCGCGAGGCCGCGCTGTAGCATCCGCTTGCTCGGGCGGCTCGCGCCACCCGAGCAAGCCCGGGGCCGGGCCCGTGCTCGGGGGAGCGCGGGCCCGGCCGTCGTTTTCAAGGGGCAGGCCGGCGTCGGCCGCCCGGGATCAGAGGGGAGAGACCATGATCGTCACCACCACCAACTCCGTCGAGGGCTACCGGGTCACCGGGTACTACGGCATCGTCTTCGGCGAGGTCATCACCGGCATCAACTTCCTGCGGGACTTCGGCGCGGGCATCCGCAACATCGTGGGCGGCCGCTCGCAGGGCTACGAGGAGGAGCTTACCGTCGCCCGCACCCAGGCGCTTCAGGAGCTCGAGCAGCGCGCCAGCGCGCTCGGCGCCCATGCGGTCGTCGGCGTGGACATGGATTATGAGGTGCTCGGCCAGGGCAACATGCTCATGGTGACCGCCTCGGGCACCGCCGTCACGGTGGAGCCGGCCTAGGGGCGCGGCGCTTGCACGCGCCGAGGTGAAATTGGGCCAAAACGTTCGAAATTCCGAGGGAGGAGGGGCCTTGAAGGCCCCTCCTCCTGCATTTGAGGCGGTCCGGCCGAGCGCGACCTGGGGAAACGCGCGGCCTGATGGGCGTGGAAGCTGGAAGCGCCTCGGAATTTCGAAGCAAATGGCCAGAATCGGCCGACTCTCTAGCGCGAGTCGCGCCTGCCGGACTTGACGGGACAGCCGCCGCCGGCCTGGCCGTCCCCCGAAGCCCCCTCCGGGCCGCCGTCCTCGCCCGAGAAGGCGCTCACGATGTGCGAGGGGTCGAGCCCGTAGAGGCGCGCTATGCGCGCGGCGTCGCGGCGGTGGCGCTCACGCTGGAGGCGGTAGTGCTCACGCAGGATGGGCCCGACGCGCCGCGGCTCGCGGCGGATCTCGCGGGCGGCGGCCACGGGCTCGGCGTCGATGGTCCGCATGGTCACCGACGCGAGCAGCGGCATGATGAGCACGGTGATGCCCCCGGCCGCCACGAGTACCGAGGCGGTGCCGGCCTCCAGGGCGTTCGCGCTCACGGCCACGGTGGTGACCGCCACGATGAGCGGCAGCGCCGTGGTGCAGTAGAGCGCCACGGTGAGGCGGCTGTTCGCGCCCATGCCGACGGCGTCTGGGTCATGCCGGAGCGCCACGAAGATGGGCACCGCGCGCACGAGCAGGAGCAGCACGATGAAGCCCACCAGCAGAAGCGGCCGATCGAACACGGCCGCCATGTCGATGCGCGCGCCGGACACGATGAAGAACAGCGGGATGAAAAACCCGTGCCCGATGGAGCTGACCTTGCGCTCCAGGCTGGCCGAGCCCTCTGGCAGCACGAAGCGCAGCACGAAGCCGGCGGCGAAGGCGCCGAGCACGATGTCGAGGTCGAACACGGCCGAGATGGCCGTGAGCCCCACGAGCAGCACCATCACCGCGCGCACCGCCATCTGCGAGTTGGTGTCGGCGTTGCGCTCGATGAAGCGGTAGACGAAGCCGCCGGCCTTGCGCGCCATCCGCGGGATGACGGCGGCTGCCACGGCGATGGCCACGAAGAGGGCGAGGATGAGCACGGTCAGCCACTCCGCGCGGGTGGAGAGCAAAAGCGTCATGGCGAGGATGGGGCAGAGCTCGCCCCAGGTGCCGTAGGCGAGCACAGCGCGTCCGACGGGCGTCTCGATGACGCCGCGTTCCTGGAGGATGGGCAGGAGCGTGCCGATGGCCGTGGTGGTGAGCGCGATGGCCACGGCTATGCCGTCGATGTGGCTTGCCGAGAACGGCGTCCAGAGCATCACCGCGCCGAAGGCGAGGCCGAGGGTGACCATCCAGGTGGCAAGTCCGCGCCGGCCCTGGCGCCCGGTAAGGTGCGCCGGGTCTATCTCGTAGCCTGCCAGCAAGAAGAGGAGCCCCAGACCCAAATCGGACAGAAGCGCGATGGCGTCGCTCGTGGAGACGATGCCCGCCAGGTGCGGCCCGGCCACCATGCCGGCGATGAGCAGGAACACCGTCTCGGACACGGGCTTGCCGGGGATGGACTGGGCGATGAGCGGGCACAGGAAGGCCAGCAGCGTGATGAACGCGAGCGAGGTCAGGTCTGCCACGAAACTCCTCTCAGGTCGCGTCGCGCGGCCACGTTACCGCTTGGCGACGGAGCGCCGCGCGCGCATCGCCCGTGCTAGACTTCAGGACGAGGGCGACCTCGCTGCGCTCAGGCTTTACCCTACCACAGGCCCAGGCCTGGTGGCGAGGAGGGTTGCGAGGGCGTCACGCGGCGGGGAGAGTCGTTTCCGGGAAGGGAGGTGGCCTTGTGTCGAGGCAGCGGAGGGGCGGCCCGTCCGGCAAGGCCGCGCGCCTGGCGCGCCGGCTCAAGCTCGCCAGCGCGTCCGAGCTCAAGCGCCAGACCTTCTACGCTTTGGAGAACGCCTCGCGCGGGCGCCTGGCGGCGAAGGCGACGGGCTTTGCCCTCTTCGCCCTCATCGTGGCCAATGCCGTCATCGTGTTCTTCTCGGCGGAGCCGGGGCTCGACCCGGTGGCCGCCTGGGTCATCGCGCGGTTCTACACGTTCTCCACCATCTGCTTCGGCCTCGAGTACCTCGCGCGCATCTGGATCGCCGACCTGGCCTTCGGGGACGTGTCGCCCTGGCGCGCGCGGCTGCGCTACGTGTGCTCTCCCCTCGGCATCATCGACCTGCTCTCGTTCATGCCCAACCTGGTGGCGTGGTTCGTGCCGGTGACGCCGCAGCTGCATGACGCGGTCAACGTGCTGCGCCTCGTGCGGCTCATCAAGATATCGCGCTATATGCGCGGGCTGCGCACCATCGGGCGCGTGCTCTCCAAGCGCAAGCACGAGATAGTGGCGTCGTTCCTGGTCATCGGCCTGCTCGTGGTGGTGTCGAGCATCCTCATGTACGAGATAGAGAGCCCGGTGCAGCCCGATGCGTTCAACAGCCTGCTCACGGGGCTGTACTGGGCGGTGGAGACGGTGACGGGCACCGGCTACGGCGACATCGTGCCCGTGACGGTGCCGGGGCGCCTGGTGGGCTCGCTCGTCATGCTCCTGTCGGTGGCGCTCGTGGCCATCCCCGGCGGCATCTTCGCGGCCGGGTTCGTGGCGGAGTTCCAGAACGCGAGCCTGCGCAAGATCGAGCGCGACGAGCGCCGCGGCAGCCGCCCTGCGGCGAAGGCGCCCACAGACGGCGGCGCAGCAGGCGAAGAGGAGTCCGACGGCGATGACGCCGGGCCGACGGAGGGGGAGGGGTGATTCCGCCGGTGACGCGCGGGCGCGCCCGGCTGGCTTCGGGCCGCCCGGCTCCCGGCGTCTCGGGCCGCTCCGGCGCTGAGGGGAGGGGCGGCCAGACGGCGCGCTACAGCAGCGTCTCGGGCGTGGGGCCGTCGACCGCAGGCGCGGCCAGGTAGGCCTCAAGGTCGTCCCAGACGCGAGCCGCCACGGCCACGCCCTCCTCGTAGAGGGCGAGCAGCTTGGCCTGATCCTTCTCCATACTTGCCACTTCCACCGGGTGATCGGGGCGGATGACGAAGGCGCGTCCCTGCTCGTGGAGGCGGTCGACGCCGCGGCTTACGCGGTTGTACTCGAAGTGGCGGTTGGCCAGCCGGTCGAGGAACCGCGGGTAGTCGGCGAAGCGCCGGTCGAGCACCGGCATGAGCTTGTTCGGCCCCTTCACGTAGGAGGCGTCCTGGGTGCAGACGACGATGTGCTTGCGCGCGCCGGTGGCCATCGAGTAGGTGATGGGGATGGAGTCGCACGTGCCGCCGTCGAGCAGCTGCTTGCCGCCGATGGTGACGATCTCGCTCACGAGCGGCATGGACGACGACGCGATGAGGTAGGGCACGTCGGCGCGGGCATCGGTGAAGCGGTGGTAGTCCGCCTCGCCGGTGACCAGGTTGCTCGCCACCGTCACGAGCTCCATGGGGGAGGCGTCGAAGGCGTCGTAGGGGAAGGGGTCGAGCACGTTGGGGATGGCGTCGAAGCTCATCTCGCGGCCGAAGGCGTTGCCCGTGCGCACGAAGCTCTTGAGCGACAGGTAGCGCCAGTCGGTGCAGTACTTGAGGTTGATGTAGCAGCCGCGTCCGGCCTGGCCCGCCACGTAGTTGTAGCCCATGAGCGCGCCGGCCGACACGCCGATCACCCGCTCGCAGAACAGGCCCCGGTCCATGAAGTAGTCGAGCACGCCGGCGGTGAACAGCCCCCGCATGGCGCCGCCCTCGAGCACGAGGTTGGCGTGCGTCAGGTCGTGCCCGCGCCAGGCTACGGGAAAGTTCACCTCCGCGCGGGGGTAGTCGGCCTCTATCTCTTGGGTAAGCGTCAGGGAATCCATGGTCGTCCTCTCGATTTGGTAGCCATTATAGTTCAGTTTTATGCCATTGCGGGAACGCCGGCGAAACGCTTGGGAGGCGGAGCCTACAATGGGTTTCCAAGGCGAGCCGCCCTCCCGAGCGGCTCTGAACGTACAGCTCACTGTCCATCAACCTGCAAGGAGGCAGTCCCATGAGCGAAGTCATCTCTTCCGCTGATTTTTCGTCCAAGGTGCTTGAGGCGCCGGGCAAGGTGCTCGTCGACTTCTTCGCCACCTGGTGCGGCCCGTGCCGCATGCTGGCGCCCGTCCTCGACGAGGTGGCGGCCGAGAACCCCGCCGTCAAGGTGTACAAGGTGGACATCGACCAGAGCCCTGACGTGGCCGCGCGCTACGGCGTGACCTCCGTGCCCACCCTCATCGTGTTCGAGGACGGCCAGGTGGCCAAGCAGACCGTCGGCGCCCAGCCTAAGCAGAACCTCCTGGCCCTGCTGAACGCCTAGCCGGCCAGCATCCTGTCGAAGCGCCCGGGCGTGAGCTCGGGCGCTTTTGTAGAGTAAGGAGCACCCATGGACCTCAACACGTCGGGCGATGCGCTCGCCCGCGAGACGGAGACGGTCGATTTGGCGGTCATCGGCGCCGGCCCGGCCGGCATGACCGCAGCCCTCTACGGCGCGCGCTCGGGGCTCTCCACCCTCCTGTTCGAGCGGCTCTCGCCGGGCGGGCAGGTGGCCACCACCGAGCATCTGGAGAACTACCCGGGCTACGCTGACTCCACGAGCGGCTTCGACCTGGCCATGAAGATGCACGAGCAGGCCTCCTCCTTCGGCGTGCGCACGGTCTCCGAGGAGGTGACGGGCGTCGATCTGTCCGTCGAGCCCAACCTCATCACCACGCCTTTCGGCTCCTACCGCGCCCGCACGGTCATCGTGGCCACGGGCGCCGTGCCGGCCCAGCTGGGGCTCGCCCACGAGGATGAGCTGCGCGGACGCGGCGTGTCCTACTGCGCGACCTGCGACGGCAACTTCTACCGCGGCCGCGACGTGGCGGTCATCGGCGGCGGTGACACCGCAGTGGCCGACGTCATCTACCTGGCGCGCATCTGCCGCACGGTCTACCTCGTCCACCGGCGCGACAAGCTGCGCGCCACGGCCATCTACCACGAACGCCTGCGCGAGCTGGACAACGTGGAGCTGTGCTGGGACAGCGTGGCCGAGGAGCTCCTCGTCGAGGACGGGAAGGTGGCCGGCCTGCGCCTGCGCAACGTCAAGACCGACGAGAGGCGCGTGCTCGACGTGGCAGGCGTCTTCGTGGCCGTGGGCATGCGGCCCAACACCGCCTTTCTCGCGGGTGATTTGGAGCTTGACCAGTCTGGCTACGTCATCGCCGACGAGATGGGGCGCACGGCCATGCCCAACGTTTTCGCCGCCGGGGACGTGCGCGTGAAGGAGCTGCGCCAGGTGGTGACCGCCGTCGCCGACGGCGCCAACGCCGCCACCGCCGCAGCCGACTACCTGGACTGGAAGGCCCGCTAGCCGCTCGGCCGGCGCCTCGCGGGGGACGCCGGCCGCCTGCGCGTCCGCCGGGGTGCTCGGTGGCCGTTCCCGTCTCGCGCCTGTTGAAAAACCGTTGACTAGGCGTATACTTTTGGCTGAGGACGGCACCCTCGTCAAGGCGAACCAGGACTGGTTCCCGCTGTTCGTGGAGACCAACTCCATCGCCGACATCACCTTCACGAGCTCGAACCCCGGCGTGATCGCCATCGAGCCGAACGACACCCTGACCGACCGCGCGTTCGTGGAGGGCAAGACCGACTACGGCGTGGGCGCCAAGGCGAAGGTGCTCTCGGCCGGCAAGACCACCATCACCGCCACCATCAAGGGCACCGGCGCCTACGCGAGCGTGACCAAGAGCTTCGACGTGTACATCTTCCCCGACCTGGCCAAGAAGCTCCAGCTCTCCATGACCGAGACGGCCTATGACACGAGCCGCGCCGACGGGACCATCCGCCCGGGCGACACGCTGCGCTACATCGTGACGGCGACGAACGAGGCGGCCGACACCGCGTGCATCAACCCCATCTACGAGCTGGGCATCCCTGCCGACACGACGTTCTCGGCGCTCACCATCGTCGACCTGGAGGGCAACGAGGTGACTGCTGACTACGACGTGGCTGACGGCAAGGTGGTGGTGGCGAGCCTGCCGACGCTCTTCGGCGGCCAGGCCTACCGCTTCAAGCTGGACGTGACGGTCAACCCGGACGTGGTGAGCAAGGCGCCGGGCGAGAAGCCTG
This sequence comes from Enterorhabdus sp. P55, assembly GCF_009911695.1. Lineage (GTDB taxonomy): Bacteria > Actinomycetota > Coriobacteriia > Coriobacteriales > Eggerthellaceae > Enterorhabdus. The sequence goes on from NZ_QWKK01000015.1 coordinate 24,370, forward strand.
ACTTCCTGAGCCATTCGGAGGCGACGGGCATCTACGGCGTCAACCCCGACAAGTTCGAGTGGGACGACCGCATCCCCGCCGAGGGGCTGCCGGTTGACCCGGCAGACGCCGAGGCCAACCCGACGCTGCCGCCGAGCCCGGACGCGGCGCCCGAGCCGGAGCCCGAGCCCATCGTGCCCGACCCGGACACGGCCACCGAGATCCTCGGCGGCGACCTGAACGACCCTGAGCCGGAGGATCCCTCCGATCCCGACGGCCCCAAGAAGCCGGGCGTGCCCGTGGGCCCGGTGAAGCCCGGCTGGAAGAGCGTGGCGGTGACCTTCGACGCGCTCGTGACCGAGGAGGCTGTGGGCAACGACGTGGGTAACACGGCCACGGCCCACGGCACGCTGCCCTCCACGCTCACGCCGGGTGGCACGAAGCCCGCGCCGGGCGGCCCCTTCGCGCCCTCTGACGGCTGGCACTCCTTCGTGGAGGACCACCCTGGCATCGCCAACCCGCAGCCGACCTACCCCTCGAAGGACGTGGGGCCTGCCGGCGGCATCGTGGCCGCTCCGACGGGCGACGGGGGCGCGAGCGGCGCGGACGGCGACCTCGACGCGAAGCGCGCTCAGACGCTGCGCCACCTGGCACAGACCGGCGACGAGGCGGCGGCTCTCGCCCTCGTGGCCGTGGCGGCGCTCATAGGCTGTGCCGCCGTCCTCGTGCTCGCCGCCCGCCGTCGTCGCGCCGCCGGCTCCTGGCGCTAATCTCTGGCGGCGGGCAACGACTGCCCGCCGCCTCCGGGGCTCCCGCGAGCGCAACCGGCACCCTGGCGCGGCGGTTCCAGCGCACCCGTGGGCGCGAGCCGGCCGGCGGCCTGGCCTGCTCCGGTGCCCCTCGCCCGTGGCGCCCGCCGGGGGCGTTCGAGTGCGGGGGAGCCCCCGGGCGCAGTGGGGGAGCGCGGAACGACCGTGGCGCGCGCCTTCCCCTTCTTCTCTCTTCTCCTCTGGCGAGGGCTTGCGCTGGTCTGGTATCATTAAGGGCTGTGCGAAAACGATGCGACCCTAAGGAAGAGCCGTCATGCAAGAAGCAGGAATGCGCGAGAAGCTCGTGAAGATCATCGAGGCCTACGAGGAGCTCCAGAACAAGATGGGCGACCCCGCGGTTCTGGCGGATCAGAAGGAGTACAACCGCCTGGCCAAGGAGTACGCCAACCAGGGGCCCCTGGCCAAGAAGGCCGCCGAGTACGTGCAGGCGGCCGATGATTTGGCCGAGGCCAAGGAGATGCTCTCCGACGCGGAGATGAAGGAGTTCGCCCAGGAGGAGATCGCTCGCATCGAGGGCATCCTGCCGGCGCTCGAGGAGGACATCAAGTTCATGCTCATCCCCGCCGACCCGGCCGATGACAAGGACATCATCGTGGAGATCCGCGCGGCAGCCGGTGGTGACGAGGCTGCCATCTTCGCCGGCGACCTCTACAAGATGTACGAGCGCTTCGCCGGATCCCAGGGTTGGAAGACCGAGACGATGGACGTGTCGCCCTCCGAGGCCGGCGGCTACAAGGAGATCCAGTTCAAGGTGAAGGGCGACAAGGTGTACTCGGTCATGAAGTTCGAGTCCGGCGTGCACCGCGTCCAGCGCGTGCCTAAGACCGAGTCCCAGGGCCGCATCCACACCTCCACGGCCACGGTGGCGGTGCTGCCCGAGGCCGACGAGGTGGAGGTGGAGATCAACGAGAACGACCTGCGCATCGACGTGTACCGCGCTGGCGGCCCGGGTGGCCAGTGCGTGAACACCACCGACTCGGCCGTGCGCATCACGCACCTGCCGAGCGGGCTGGTGGTGCAGTCCCAGGACCAGAAGTCCCAGCTGCAGAACAAGATCGCGGCCATGGCCGTGCTGCGCGCCCGCCTCTACGAGAAGATGCTCGCCGAGCAGCAGGCCGCCGAAGGCGCCGAGCGCCTGGCGCAGATTGGCTCGGGCGACCGCTCGGAGAAGATCCGCACCTACAATGGCCCGCAGGACCGCGTGACCGATCACCGCATCGGCTACAACGGCACCTACAACGGCGTGCTGCTCGGCGACAGCCTGGGTGACGTCATTACCGCGCTGCAGGCCGCCGATCGCGCCCAGAAGCTGGAGGCGGCGGTCTAGGCGCCGCGTTGCCGCCGTGTCGGCGGTGTCGGCGAAAACGAGAGCGGAAAACGGAGTGAAGGGCGCCGCGGGGCGCCCTTTCCGATGGATGGGGAGACGATGACGGAAGAGACGTGGACGGCGCGAAGGGCGCTCGAGTGGACAAGCGGGTACCTGGAGCGCCGTGGCGACGAGAACCCGCGGCTCGCGGCCGAGTGGCTGCTCTCTGAGGCGTGCGGCCTCACGCGCGTCCAGCTCTACATGGACTACGATCGCCCGCTCTCGGCGGAGGAGCGCGAGGTGCTGCGCGGCTACGTGACGCGCCGTGGCCAGGGCGAGCCGCTCCAGTACATCGCCGGCGAGGCGCCGTTTCGCTACCTGACGCTCAAGGTGCGCCCCGGCGTGCTTATCCCGCGGCCGGAGACCGAGGTGCTCGTGAGCGAGGCGCTCGCGTGCCTGCCGCCCGCCGCCCCGCGGGCCGCCGCCTGGAACGCTGAGGCCGCCGAGCAGGAGGCCGCCGCCGTGGCCGCCCTCAAAGAGCAGCTGGCCGAGCTGGCGGCCGTCCAGGGGGGCGCGGCCCGGACCGGAGACGCGGATGGCGCGGACGCGGGGCACGCGGGAAGCGTGGATGGCGCGGACGCGGACGCGGGGTACGCGGGAAATGCGGGTGCGGACGACCCCGGGTACGTGGCCGCGGGCGGTTCCGAGCGTGGGGGAGGCGCGGACGGCGGGCGGGCGAGCGCGGGCGACCACGGACGTGTGGGCGTCGGCGACCCCAGGTGCGCGGGGGGCGCGGCTGCGCGGTGCGCGGATGCGGTTGGCCCTGGGCGTGTGAGCGCTGGCCCTGGACACGCGGGCGCTGGCGACGCTGGGCGAACGGGCGGCGGAGGCTCCGCGCGTGTGGGGGGCGCCTTTGATTCTGATGGCGCGCCTACCGAGGGCGTCGATCGCGTCGCCGTGGCCGCCGACTCTGCTGCGAAGGCGACGGATGTTTCACGTGAAACACTCCTTCGTGAGGATTCGGCGTGCGGGGTGCATGTCACGTCCGAGATAACAGCTGACGCCAACATCGACGTCGATGCTGCCGTCGCCGTGGCTGCCGGCTCTGCTGTGCAAACGACGGATGTTTCACGTGAAACATCCGCTTTAGAATATTCCCCAAAGAGGAATTATGCCCCAGATGGGGTTTCCGACGTTTTTCGCGGCGGCGCCTCAGCGGACGACAGGTCCGGGGCATCGCGGGGGGATGCCGCCGGCGAGGCGGAGGAATCGGACTCGCGTGGTTACTTCCTGGTGGCGGACGTTTGCACGGGGAGCGGGTGCGTTGCGTGCGCCATCGCGTCTGAGCGGCCCGACACGCGCGTGATCGCAGTGGACATAGCGCCGGAGGCCGTGGCGCTCGCGCGCGAGAACGTGCGGGCCGCGGGCGTGGCCGAGACGGTGCGCGTGCTCCAGGGCAATCTGGGCGACCCGGTGCCCGAGCGCTATCTGGGTCGATTCGACCTGGTGGTGTCGAACCCGCCCTACGTGCCGACCGACGTGCTTGCAGGCATCCCGCGCGAGGTCTCGGACTATGAGCCGACGCTCGCCCTCGACGGCGGCGCCGATGGGCTCGATCTGTTCCGCCCGCTCGTCGCCTGGGCCGCACGCGCCCTGCGCCCCGGCGGCGCCTTCGCCTGCGAGCTGCACGAGGGTCACCTCGATGAGGCTGCCGCCCTTGCCCGTGCCGCCGGCCTCGAGCACACGCGCGTCGTCGCCGACCTCGCCGGCCGCCCCCGCGTCCTCGTGGCCCGCAAGCCGCGATAGCCCCCCGCGGTGCGCGGGCAGCCGCGGAGTCGCCCGCAGCCTTCCGGCACGAACCCCAGCTCTCGCTCGTCCCGCCTCCTGCGCGCCCGAGGCGCGGCGCCCGACGTGATTCGCCGGCCGACGGGGTTTCGCGCTCCACCCCGTCCGCGGCGGCTCGCACCCCCCCCATACCATCCGTTGCGGCTCGCGCGCCCCGCTCCGTCGGGCCCCTCTTCTGCGTCCCCGTCGTGGTGCCCTGCAGCCCCGTCTCCTCAAAGTGGCCAAAAATGACGACCTGACGACGGTTTCCGGAGGTCCTTCGCCTCCTTTCGCGGCCTTTCGCCCGCTTCCTCGCTTGTCAAACAGCAGCGACCTGGGGTTTTGCCGAGGCGCTTTTCCGGCGCCTGTCTTCCTTTGTCGTCAGGTCGTCATTTTTGGCCACTTTGCGGCGTCGCTCTGTACGGGGGCGCGACGCCCGGGGTTCGTCGCGCCGGTGGAGCCTGCTCGTCTGAACCCTCGCCCTCAGTGCTCTGGTACAATGGCTCGCTATAGGATCATGTCTACTATATCGTGCGTCGTGCGTCGCCTCTTTCGCGGCGCGCTGCGGAAGGGAGCGAGCCATGGCAGGGAAGCGCAACGTGCTCAAGGAGCATCTGGCGGAGTCGGCGGCAGTGCTGCGGGAGCGTCTCGGCGACCGGGCGCCTGAGGTGGGCATCATCCTGGGGTCGGGCCTGGGGCCTCTGGCCGAGCGCATCGAGGACGCGGCCTTCGTGCCCTTCGGCGAGGTGCCCCACATGAAGACGTCCACCGCCACGAGCCACGTGGGACGGTTCGTCTGCGGGCGGCTCGGCGGGCGCATGGTGATCGCCATGCAGGGCCGGCTCCACGGCTACGAGGGGAATTCCGCCCAGGAGGTGGCCTATCCCGTGTGGCTCATGCACGAGCTGGGCGTGGGCGCGCTCATCACCACCAACGCCGCCGGCGCCATCAACGAGTCCTACCAGGTGGGCGACTTCTGCGTCATGGCCGATCACCTCAACTTCACCGGGCGCAACCCCGTCGCGGGAACCGAGCCCGATGGCATCGCGTTTCGCTTCTTCAGCATGCTCGACGCCTACGACCCCGCGCTCCGCTCGCTTGCGCATGCCGTGGCCGAGGAGGCTGGCATTCGCGTGCAGGAGGGCGTCTACCTGGGACTTCTGGGCCCGAGCTTCGAGACGCCGGCGGAGATCCGCGCCTTTCGCGGCTGGGGTGCCGACACGGTGGCCATGTCGGTCGTGGAGGAGGTCATCGCTGCCCGTCACGTGGGGATGCGCGTGCTGGGCGTCTCGCTTGTGACGAACATGGCTTGCGGCGTGGAGGGCGCGAGCCCCAATGACGTGGAGGTGCTCGAGGTGGCCGCCACCCGCGGCGAGGACTTCTGCCGGCTCATCACCGGCGTCATCGAGCGGATGTAGACCGCGCCCCGCGCGCTTGCGAGTCGGGGTGCGGGCAAGGCGCCGGGCCGGCGGAGCCGCTGCTGTGCGAAGGCGCCCAGCCGGCCAGGTCGCCTTAGCGACAATTTCCGGATTTCTGGTCATTTTGGCTATGGTTTACGCGGTCATACACCCGAACCAGGCGGAATTTGGCCATTTTCGGTGCGGTTTACGCATCTGCGCGCGCTCGGGATGCGGAAAGCGCGCTGTTTTTGGCCAGAAACTTTCGGCCAGAAGCTCCCCACGTGGCTGCGCGGCAGCGGACGCGCCACCCAAAAGGGGATCCAAGCGCCTTGTCGCGCGCGCGTCGCCTGCCCTCTGCTGCGCCCCGCCCTATGAGATCGGCCGATGCGCCGGATCGGCCAGGTAAGCCGCGCAGCGGGCGCGGAAGCACTCCTCGAAGCGCGTCACGTAGTCCAGCGCCGTGGCGTCAGGGCTCGCGTCGTTCGCGTAGACGAACCCCATGCAGAACCGCGCCGCCCCCTCGATGGGCGCGTGGGCGATGGCCCTGTTGGGCTCGGCCAGAAACACGCTGAGCGAGTCGCTGAAGGTGACCGCCTTGCCTGCGCTCACGGAGTTGGCGATACGCGTGGGGTTGGACGCGTGGGTGACGACGTTGCGCAGGGGGTGCTCGCGGAACATGTCGCGGATGATGTCGTTGAGCACGGCGTCGTTGTAGTAGGCCACCGGCAGCTCCGCCACGCGGGCGAGGGGGAAGGCCCCCTTCCCCGGGCGGATGAACTGCGATGAGGCCGCCAGCATCATCTCGGTGACGAACAGCGGGCGAAAAGTCAGGCCCGGCAGGCGCCTGAGCTCCTCTGCCTCGGCGATGGGCAGGCACAGGGCGTAGACCGCCCCCTCGCCGCCCCGCTCGAGGGCGTCCTTTATCTCGGCGTACGAGTGCTCGATGATGGTCACGTCGTCGAGTCCCGCAGCCGCGAGATCGCGGTCGAGCAGCGAGAACAGCGAGTCGGTGACGAAGGCGCAAGCGTGCAGGGTGGGGCAGCCGGCTCGCTCTGCCGCGACGCGTCCGGGCGCAGAGGCTCGCGTGAAGGGGGTGAGCGCCCCGAGGAGCTCATCGCGCTCGGCCAGGCACCGCCGCGCGTGGGGCAGCAGCGCGTGCCCGGCGCCGGTGAGTCGCAGGCGCGCGCCCTCGCGCTCGAACAGACGGCAGCCCAGGTCGCGCTCAAGCGCTGCCATGGCCTTGCTGAGGCCCTGCTGCGACACGAACAGGCCCCGCGACGCCGCGGTGAGCGAGCCGTTCTCGGCTACCGCGACGAAGTACTCCAACGCCTCGAACCTCATAGGCTCCCCCCGAGTTGCCCGGAAATCCTCAGGAAAGCGTAGCAAAGCCGCCGGTGCCCGGCAACGCCTGTGCGGCGCATTTCCGTCCATTCCGTAGGCCACAACCTCAGGTTGTAGATTCTACGCCCTTTTCCTGTTGGCAATCGGGCGGCCGGCGTCCCATACTGGCGGCAGGGGATGGACGCATCGGCCGCAAGGGGGTTTCGGGGCCGAGGCGTTCCTCATGCCTGCCGATCGGCAGCGCTCTTCTCGCCGCTCGGCCTCTGACGGGGCCGGCCTCGCCGGCCATGATGGCTTCACTTTGAGAGGAGTGACTCTATGCCCATCAAGAAGACAAGGACCGTCTGCACCACCTGCCATGCCCGCTGCGGAGTATTCGTCTACTCCGACGGGGATGAGATCGTCAAGATCGAAGGCGATCCGGACAACCCGAAGTCCTACGGCACCATCTGCGGCGCGGGCATGTCCCAGCGCGAGATCCACAACGACACCGAGGGGCGCCTGCTCTATCCGATGCGTCGCGTCGGCGAGCGCGGCAGCGGCGAATGGGAGCGCATCACCTGGGATGAGGCGCTCGATACCATCGCCAGCGAGAGCCGGCGCATCATCGAGGAATACGGGCCCGAGGCCATCATCACCGGCCAGGGCACCGGGCGCACCACCAACCACTGGCACTGCCGCCTCAACTCCACGCTCGGCCTGGAGGGCTGGTCGCTCGTGCCCACCCACGTGTGCCTCATGCCCCACATCCTGCCCAACGCCATATCGCTCGGCATCTTCAGCCCCGCCGACGGCGACCTGCCCAACTCCGGCACCATGGTGCTCTGGGGCCAGAACCCCGCCATGGAGCGCGGCATCATGCGCCTCATCCTCGACCGCCAGAAGGCCGGCGGCAACCTCATCGTCATCGACTCGCGCTTCCAGGACATGTCAAAGCACGCCGACCTGGCCATCCAGCCGCGCCCCGGCACTGACGGCGCCCTGGCCCTGGGCATCATCCGCGAGGTCATCGCCAACGGCTGGTACGATCAGGAGTGGATCGACAACTGGACCTACGGCTTCGAGGACCTGCGCGCCCGCGTGGAGGAGTTCACCCCCGAGCGCGTGGCCGAGATCTGCTGGATCGGGCCCGAGCAGGTGCGCGAGGCCGCTCGCATGATGGGCACCGCGGGTCCTGTCGGCATGATGGTGGGCCTCGGGCCCGGCTGCATGCACACCAACGCCATCCAGAACGGTCGCGCCATCGCGTGCCTCCAGGGCCTGCTCGGCTGGATCGACGTGCCCGGCGGCGTCAACGTGCCCGTGGCCTTCTCGGTCATGCTTGACGATAAGATCACCCTGTGGGACAGCGCGCTTGACCCCGGCCGCCCGGAGCTGTTCACCTTCGGCGGCGACAAGCACCCGCTCTACAAGTCCTTCGGTCGCTCGAATGACCCCAACACGGTCTTCAAGGCCATGATCACCGGCGAGCCGCGCCCTGTGAAGATGTTCGTGGCCATCGCCGACGACCCGCTTCTGTGCTACGAGGACTCAAACCTCACCTACGAGGCTATGACGAGCCCCAACCTCGACCTCATCGTGGTGAAGGACTTCTACCTGTCGCCCACGGCCCAGCTGGCCGACATCGTGCTGCCTACGGCGGACTGGTCGGAGCGCTGCACCTACGACGAGGAGCTCGACGGCCCGTTCATCCTCGCCTTCGACCAGGCCGTGCCCGCGCCGGGGGAGTGCTGGGATGACTGGCGCTTCTTCCTGGAGTGGGGCAAGCGCATGAATCCCGAGCAGTGGCCCTGGGCAGACGAGAAGGAGATGGTGCTCTGGCGCCTTAAGGAGTTCTACGGCTTCGACCTGACCTGGGAGGAGTTCCAGGCGGTGCCCGTGCGCATCGTCGGCGCGACGGAGCCGGGCGCCGAGCCGGTGCACAAGAAGTACGAGAAGGGCCTGCTGCGGCCCGACGGCCAGCCCGGGTTCCCCACGGTCACCGGTAAGATCGAGTTCTCGTCTCCGGCCATGGCCGCCTTCGGCTACGATCCGGTCCCCGACTACACCGAGCCGGCCGAGAGCCCGGTAAGCCAGCCGGAGCTGGCCAAGGAGTACCCGCTCATCGGCTCTACGGGGCATCGCGTCTACAGCTTCTTCCACTCCGCCTGGACCAACGTGCCCGCACAGCGCGCTTTCTACCCCGAGCCCTTCGCGGTGGTGCATCCCGACGACGCCGCGCGCTTTGGCGTGACCGACGGCGAGTGGATGACCATATCCTCGCCACGCGGCAAGATCATCTCCAAGGCCCTCGTCTCCCGTGAGGCCAAGGCGGGCTGCGTGTTCATACCCCGCCCCGCCTGGCGTGACGAGTGCAAGGCCCTCGGGCTGTCCGGCTATGGGTGGGATCGGGCCAACGGCAACGTGCTCGTGCCCTCCGAGCCGGCCGAGCCTGGCTACGGCGCGACCGCCATGCGCTCGTTCCTCTGCAAAATCGAGCCCGGAAGGGGTGATCTGTAATGAGTCGGATCGATGGGGGCGGCATCGCCCTGCTGCTTGACCTGGACGACTGCATCGGCTGCTTCGGCTGCGAGGCCGCCTGCCGCGAGACCTACCGCTACCCGTACCACGAGGACTGGATGAAGGTGGTGCGCCGCGAGCCCTTCCTGGTGGACGGCGAGCTACGCCAGTACCACCTGGTGGCTCCCGTGCTCGACAAGTGCCGCGTGTGCTACGAGGCCGATCCCAACCCGCTGTGCGTGACCGGCTGCGCGGCCCAGGCGCTCAAGATAGGGCCGCTGGAGGAGATCGTCCCCCAGGCCGTCGGCCGCCACTGCGCCCTCTTCACGGCCTAGCATCCTGCCGGGCCCGTCGCCCGTGCCCATGAGGGGCGCGGGCGGGCGGCGGGCCCGGCTGCTTCCTCAGCCATAACAGATCGCGCGATGGCCCTCCCGAGGAGGGTTCGGGCTGTCGCGCCCTCGACCAAGGGAGGCTTCGATGGAAGTCCAAGGAAAACGTCCCGTGATGGCCGCCGTCGGCTGCGCCATCATTCTCACCGTCGGGCTGGGCTCGACCTCGCTGCTCAACGTCATCGCCGTGCTGCTGGTGGAGGGCATGGGCATCGACCTGGTCACCTACGCCTTCGGGCCCATGCTGGCCACGGTCTTCGCATTCCTCGGCAGCCTGGTGGGCACCAAGCTCATCGGCGTCATCACGCCGCGCTGGTGCCTGCTCATCGGCAGCGTGTGCACGGCGGCGGCCCTCGTGCTGTTCGCCACCGCCACCGGGCCGGCCATGTGGTACGTCGGCAACGTCATCAACGGTATCGTGCTGGCCATCGGCGCCCACGCCTCCGCCGCTGGCGTGCTCTCTGAGTTCTACGGCGAGCGCACGCCCACGGTGTTCGGCGTGGTGGTGGGCGTCATGAGCTTCATCATCGCGGGCCTGGTGTTCGTGGAGTCGCTGCTGCTGCAGGTGATCGACTACCGCACCTTCATCTACGGCTATGCCGTGCTCGTGCTGGTGCTGGGCGTGTTCGCCAACCTCGTGCTCATCGGCCGGCTGCCTTCCCAGGCGGCTAAGGCGACCAAGGCCGCAGATCCGCTGGCCGAGGGCGACCCGCTCGTGGCCGACGCCGCGCCCGAGGCGGCCCCGGCCCCGCCGCAGGTCGCGGGCATCACGCTGCAGGAAGCCCTGCGCACCCCGGCGCTCTACCTGTTCTTCGCCGCCATGGTGTTCGCGTCGTTCCCGCTCAACGGCTTCTCGGCCTACTCGTCCAACTTCCTGGCCGCCGGCGGCCTCGACCCGGCCTTCGCCGTGACGCTGCTCTCGGCGTTCACCCTCATGGTGGCCGTCATCAGCCTGGTGTCGGGCGCGGTGACCAAGAAGTTGGGCGCGGGGGCGTCGTCGGTGGTGGTGTTCGCGGGCTTCGCCGCCGGCATCGCGCTTCTGGTGGCGTGGCTGTCGGGCACGGGGACGCCGGCCCTCTACGGCGGCCTGGTGCTCTGCGCCCTCATCGGCCCTGTGCAGATTCTGCCGGCTCTCTTCATCCCCCAGCTGTTCGGCATGCGCGACTACACGGCCATCAACGCCGTGGGCATGGGGGCGTTCTACCTGGGCGGGGCGGCGGTGTTCCTCATCGCGGCCGCCATCATGCAGAACGTCGGATTCGCCGCGGGCTTCGGCGTCCTGGCAGCCTCGGGTGTGGCCGCCTGCCTGCTGTTCCTGCTGGCCATCGCCGTGAGCCCGGTGCGCAGGGCGGCGCGGGCCGCGGCTCAGGAGCCTGCGCCTGCTGACGCCGAGGCGGCCTAGGCGCCCGGGCCCGGGCGGCGCCACCGCCTCGGCGCCGGCCGGGCTGGGCTTGAATCCGCCGGGGTCGTGGGGCGGCGGGTTCCTCTGGGGGACGAGTTGATGGGCGAGCCCTCCTGAAGCGGAGCGTCGCGGCGGATGGCGGCAGCCGTCGTCGCGGGCGACGAGGCCGATGATGTTTCGCCGCCGCGCCCCCGCGCCGAGGCCTCGTTGGGGTATCCTTCCCCCAACGGACAGAGTGAGCGCCCCACATGCGGCGGGGCGCTCCTGCGCGGGGAGGGTGCTTGGATGATGAGGCTGCATGTGCTGGCTAGCGGCAGCCGCGGCAACGCGGCGGTGGTGGAGAACACGCGCACCGGTGAGGGCGTGCTTATCGACTGCGGCATCTGCAAGCGCGACGTTTTGGCCCGCTGCGCCGAGGCCGGCTTCGACCCGACGCGGCTGCGCGCCGTGCTCATCACCCATGATCATGGCGATCACGTGCGTGGCCTGGGCGTTGTGCTGCGCGGTCTGGCCCGGCTGGGTGTGACGCCTGACGTGCTGGCGAGTCCGGCGGTGCGCGCGGCATCTGCGCCGATCGAGGATGCGCTCGCCACGGAGGGCGTGGCGTTTCGCGGTCTGCGGGCGGGGGACGCGGTGTCGGCGGCGGGGCTGGTGGCGCACGTGTTTCGCACCTCGCACGACGCCGCGGAGTCGTTCGGGTTTCGCTTCGAGGACGCGGCAGGGCCCGGCGTGGCGGATGCGGTGGGGTTCATGACCGACACCGGCGTGGTGACGCCGGAGGCTCATGAGGCGCTTGCCGGCGTGCGTCTGCTGGCGCTGGAGTCCAACCATGACGCGGACATGCTCGAGCGAGGGCCCTATCCCTGGTCGGTGAAGCGCCGCATCGCATCCGATGGCGGACACCTGTCCAACGACCAGGCCGCCGCCGAGTTGGCGGCGCTGGCCGAGGGGCCCGGTGGCGAGCGGCTCGAGGCGGTGGCGGCCATGCACGTGTCGCAGGAGAACAACACGTACCGCCTGCCGGTCGAGGAGCTCGGCGGCGCGCTCGCGCGCATCGGGCATCCGGCAGCGGTGAGGGTCGCCTACCAGGAGCGCCTCGTGACGCTTGGCTGACGCGTCGCCGGATGCGGACGACCTCGCCGAGCAGGCGCGACCCGGGGCTGGCTTCTTGCAGGCCGGGCGGCGGGAGGGGCGCGCGGCGCCCCGTCTCTGCGGGTGGCCCGGTATCTGCCGTGGGCGACGGCGCGCAGCCGTACGCTCTCGCCCGTAGGGAGCTGCTCGGTGGTGAGCGCGGATCCGGGGAGGACGACGCGTCGGCGGGACAGCCGCCGGGGCGGCAGCGAGGGGGGCGTGCCGGCAGCCCTTGGGGTCGCAGGCCGGGCGGGCCAAGGCCGCGAGCGCCGGGCTGGACGGGCGGGAGCCCGTCGGTCGCCGCAGCGGAGCTACCCCCGCGTCGCGCGCAGGCCTCTGCTGCGAGCCGCGCCA
>NZ_QWKK01000152.1 GCF_009911695.1 Enterorhabdus sp. P55
GCCGCCACGAGCGCCGCCCCGCCGCGCGCCGGTGCGAGCGCCACCTCGGACAGCCCGAAGGAGAGCGCCACCAGGCCCGCCGCGGCCAGCGCCGCCGACGGCGCGTCGAGCCGCACCTCAGGCGACGACTCCCCGCCGCGCACCACCGTCCAGCCAGCTGCAGCCAGAAGCGCGGCGCCCGCGAGCGGCACGAGAAAGACGCTGCGCCACCCCAGCCCGCTCACCATAAACCCCGTCACCACCGGCGCGAGCGCCGGCCCGAGCGTGATCATCGAGCTGCCGATGGCCAGGTAGGTGCCCATCGACGCCCGCGGCAGGCGCGAGACGATCACGTTCATCATGAGGGGGATGAAGATGCCGGTGCCCACAGCCTGCACGAGCCGTGCGGCCACGAGCGCCGCGAACCCCGGCGCCACCAGGCCGCCGAGCGACCCGGCGAAGCTTAAGCCCGCCGCAGCCAGGAACAGCCGTCGCACGGCGAAGCGCCGGTAGAGGAACGCCATGCAGGTCACCACCACGGTGACCGCGATCATGTAGCCGGTGACCAGCCACTGGGCCGTCACCGACCCGACGCCGTACTCCCCCATGATGGGGACGAGCGCCATGTTCACCAGGTTCTCGTTGAATCCAGCCAGAAACCCGCTGCCGTAGAGCACCGCCAGCAGCGGCGCGAGGGAGCTGCCCGCCATGAGCCGCCATCCTTTCCGTATCGCCTTCGAGGGGGACGCGACGGCCCAGCGCGAGGCGGGGCGGCCGCGGGCAGCGTAGATATTACTGGGCGCGAGTGCCGGTAACCGCGTTCTGCATCGCGCAGTCTAGCACAACGCCGCTCCCCTTACGAAAGTGTCACCGCCATGCAAGCAACTTCGATGGCCCGACGGCAGGCGGACGCCTACCATGGGGGCAGACCAAAGGGAAGGACCTCCGATGCACCTCAAGCTCGCGCTGCGCAACGTGCGCCGCTCCGTCGCCGACTACTCCGTCTACTTCGCCACGCTCACCTTCGCGGCATGCCTCCTCTACGCCTTCACGTCGTCGACCGACTACCTGCTCGCCCTCGACCTCACACCCGACCAACGCGCCATCTACGAAAAAGCCGGCGGCGCGATGCAGGCGTTCTCGACGTTCACCGTGCTCGTGTTCGCCTTCCTCATCACCTACGCCAATCGCTTCATCCTGCGGCGCCGCTCGCACGAGTTCGGAACCTACGCGCTGCTCGGGATGGGCGGCGGGGAGATGGCGGTCATCCTGGCGCTCGAGGGAACCCTGGTGGGCGCGGGGGCCCTCGCCGCGGGCCTCGCGCTGGGCTGCGCGGCCTCTCCCCTCTTCGGCGCCGCGGCGGCCTTCGTGTTCGGCGTGCCGTGGAAGCCGGTGCTGACCTGGTCGCCGGACGCGGCGCTCTGGACGGCGGGCTCCTTCGCCGCCGTCATGGCGCTGGCCACGCTGCTCGGCATGAGGACGATGCGCCGGAAGTCCCTCGGCGAGCTCATGGGCGCCGCCCGGCGCCCCGACCAACCGCGCGGGCTCGGCCGCCTGACCGGCCGCGCGCAGCTCATCGTGGGGATCGCGCTGCTCGCGTTCGTCTGGGGCACCTGCCTGCTGCAGCCGGCCCTCTTCGTCGGGCTCATGCTCCCCTATGGCGTGGTCGCGGTGCTCGGCACGGGCCTGATCTTCCGCTACACGGCCACGCGCCTACCCGACTTCCTGCGCCGACGCTGCCCCAACTGGTACTGGACGAGCCTGCACAGCTTCACGCTGCGCCAGGTGGAGGCCCGGGTGTGCGCGAGCTCCAACGCCATGGCCTGCGTATGCGCGCTCGTCGCCGTGGCCGTGTGCATGATCACGACGGGGCTCGCCTTCAGCGTCGGCCTGCGCGAGAGCCCGCTCGGCAGCGGCGAGACGCTCGCCCCCGTCGCCTACGCGGGCATCTTCTACGGCGCGACGTTCCTCGTGACCGCCGCGGCCGTGCTCGCGCTCCAGCAGCTCTCCGAGGCGGCCGACAGCCTTTCGCGCTACCGGCTCCTCGACGACCTGGGCGCCCCGCGCGCGATGCGCGTCGCCGCCGTGCGCGCCCAGGTGGGCGTCTACTTCGTCGCGCCGATCGCCTTCGCGCTCGTCCACGACGCCTTCGGGATGCTGCTCGTGCTGTTCCTCTCCCTCGCGCTCGGCGCCACCCAGCTCACCGCCATCATCGGCGGCACCGTTGGCGGCACCCTGGCGCTCATGGGGGCCTACTACCTCATCACCGCGCGCCAGTGCGTGCGCATGCTGGGGCGCTAGACGCGCCACGAGGCCTCGGGCGGGCCGGCCGGCGCGGCGGCCAGGGCAGCGCCCCAACCGCAAAGCGCGGCGGCCTCAGGGCCTCGACCCCGAGGCTCCCCCCGGAGCCGGAGCCCTGCTCACCAGCACGATCATCGCCACCATGAGCGCCAGACCCGCCCCGTCGGCGGCGCTCACGACGGTGCCGAGCCAGAGCGCCGCCAACGCCGTGGCGCTCGCCGGTTCCACGGCGCCGAGCAGGCCACCCGCCACCGGCCCCACCGTCGCCACGCCCGTCAGATAGAGCCCGAAGGCGACGAAGGTGCCCAGCACGCCCACCCCCGCCACGAGCACCAAAGCACCCGTCGCGTCGAGCGCAGGCAGCGACGGTGGCGCGCCCCACAGGCCCCCCAGCCCCCACACGCCCACGCTCACGGCGGCGCTCGCCATCATGCCGCAGCCCACGACGGGCAGGCTCCCGAACCGCGCGTAGAGGCGTCGCGGATACATGATGTAGAAGGTCACTGATAACGCGTTCACCAAGCCCCAGGCCAGGCCGTCCGGAGGCAGCTGCAGCGCGCCTGGGTTGCCCTGGGTGGCGATGAGCCACGTAGCCGCCAGCGCGCACGCGAGCCCCGCGGCATCGCCCAGGCGCGGCAGCGCTCGGCCGCGCACGCAGGTGATGAGCATGATGAGGACGACGGCCAGGCTCTGGAGCACCGTCGCCGTGCCGGCGTTGGTGGCCCCCACCGACGCTGCAAACGTGAACTGGCTGAGGAAGAGCGCCACGCCGAAGAGGGCCGTGCCGCGCCGTGCCGCGCCGTCGCGCAGGATGGCCGCCACGGCCGCGCGATAGCGCGCGGCCAGCAGCACGACGAACAGCGCCGCGGCCGTCAGGGCGCGCACGACGGTGACGAAGGCCGGCGTGGCGCCGTAGTCGTCCAGGAGGAACTGGGCGCACGCGCCCGAGACGCCCCAGAGCGACGCCCCCGCAAGCGCGCACACGAGCCCGCGCGCCCGCTCGGCCTTCCGCTCAGCCACGTCTCCCCCCTTCCCCGCCGCACCCGGCGGCTCGTCTCCCGGGCGCCCGCCAGGGCCCCCGACAAGGCGCTCGCCCTCGCTCCCGCAGGCACGCGACCTCGCTCGCCTGAACCCCACGCGCATCGTTGGCGCCGGCGTCGCGAAGCTGCGCCCGCGACGATGCCCGATTATCCCACGACGCCCTCCGCCAGAGACGGAAAACGTCAGCCGAAGACTCCGAGGGGGCAAGGCCGAGAGGCGAAGGCGCGCAGGCGGCGGAATGCGAAAAGACGGAAAGCGCCAGAGGGCCTTGGCAGGCGATCGCGACTTTGCAGCGCGTCTCCCGTCCCCTCCGCACGCACCCAGGGGCCCGGCAACCGCATACCGCCGCGGCAAGAGCCCGGTCACGCCCGAATGCAAGCCCGCGGCAAGGAGAATGCGCCGAGCATCCGACCGACTCGGCGTCGACTAGCGCGCCGGCCGCCTGCGGGCAAGGGCGAGGACTCGCAGAGACACGCGGAAGAAGGGGCTGCGCAAGGCCAAAGCCAGCCAGGGGACGAGTCCGCAAATGCAGCGGGCCTACTCGGCCTCACCGCCCCCTCAGGCGCGACGGGCCTACTCGGCCTCACCGCGTTCTCGGGCGCGGCGGGCGCGACGCTCGGCCAGGCGCTCGCGGGCCGCCTCGCCGCGGGCCTCGGTGATGGCGCGCCGCCCGGCACGCCCGCCG
>NZ_QWKK01000153.1 GCF_009911695.1 Enterorhabdus sp. P55
CAGCCCCCCAGCCCCCCAGCCCCCGATCGTATTCGTCCGCTCCTCTGCCGTCCGGCCTTGCGCCTGGCCGGGGGGCGCTGGCGCGGGCAGCCCGATGCCAGTAGAATGCTCGACAGTGTTCGTGCGATTCTTGGGGGAGGCCCATGGCTTACGAGGTTCTCTGCGGCGAGCAGGTTGACGAGGCGTTTCTCGCCAAGCTCGTGCCGGTCGATCAGGCCTGTTACGAGGAGGAGTACTGGGGCGACCCGCAGCGGACGGTCGACCGCTTCCGGAAGAACCGCCGCTCGTTCGTGTTCGTCGTCGACCAGGCAAGCGGGGACGTGGCCGGCTACGTCAACTTCTTCCCCTGCGAGCAGGGCCTCTACGAGGACAACCTCTTTCGCAGCCCGGTGATTCGAGACGACGACATCCTCCCCGAGGAGGTGGCGCCGTATCGGGCGGACGCCAACCATCTGTTCATCATCTCGCTCGCGGTGCACCCGCGCTATCAGGGCACCGAGGTGATCCGACTGCTGTCTGACGGCCTCATCGACTACCTGAACCGCCTGCAGGACAAGGGCTTCCCCATTACTGACATCATGGGGACGGCCGTGTCGTCCGATGGGAAGAAGGCCCTGGCCAACTACTTGTTCCGCGAGGTGCGCACCCTGGACGACGGCAACACCGTCTACGTCTGCGACGGCAAGCTGCTCGAACGGCTGCTGGCGCACCGGCTCCCGCTGCGCTCGTACCGGGGCGATGTGTTCCTCATGCTGCCGCTGGCCGACCACGTTGACAACCTGCGTCTGGGCAACTTCCTGGACGATTGCGCTGCGGGCTGCGCCGACGTGCCCGGCGAGGCGGCCGAGCGCGCCCTCGCCACGCTCCTCATCGACGAGCTGCGGGGCTGCATCGCCTACGAGTGCACCAACGAGGTGGTGAGCGAGCTCGACCTGGCGTACCTGGGCAGCTTCGACTTCCTCCAGACCACTGACGAGTACGCGGGGCTTGACGGCACGCAGCCGGAGACGGTCATCGGGAACGTGCGCGGGCATGCGGTGCTGGTGGCGCATCGCAAGACGCACATGCACGTCCTGTGCGTGATGATGCCCGCGTTTCCCTACTCGATGACGCAGATGGAAGACCAGGTGTCCTACGGGTACCTGAAGATCCGCGACGTCGAGGCGCCTACGGGGTACCGCCCCTTCTACGATTACCTGCTCAAGCGGTTCGGCCTGCATGGCTGCGGCGGCGAGACGAGCGTGCTGCTGCTCTCCGACAAGCCCTCCGACGAGTGCGAGCTCCAGGACATGCTGGCGGCGGAGGCCTACGAGAACTACGAGCGCTCCTACCGCATTCGCAGCGAGGAGATCCGGAAGGCGAGCCAGGCGAACCGCTCGCAGTTCGAGCACTACGAGGTCTACCTCTCGAGCCGCGCGGTCGTCTACGTGGGTCGGCAGTTCGCCCCGAGCATCGAGCGGCGCATCGCGGACTTTGCCGACTACCTGTTCATCGTCACCCTCGTCCTGTTCCAGAACACGGCGCTCGCGAAGGCGAGTCGGCGCGTGACGGGCATCCTCGAGCAGGACGTCGACATCACGCCGCAGACCAAGATCCTCATCGACCAGGAGTACGGCCGGACGGTGCGCTTCTGGGAGATGCAGAACTTCAAGTACCTCTCGTCCCAGCTTGAGGCGGCTCAGCTGCGCGAGGCCTTCCTCAACCGGGAGCTGCGCGACGCCTACACCGAGCACCAGGAGTACCTGGAGCACGTCGTGGCGGCGAAGGCGGCCGTCACTGAGAGCCGCAACGGCATGGTCATCAACGTCGTGGCCATCATCCTGGCCATCGCCCAGATCCAGCCCCTGCTCATCGAGCTGCTCCAGGGCTTTTACGAGGAGCTGGGAGTTGAGGTGGCCTATGCGCACACGACCATCAACTACGGGATGCTCGGCGGGATCCTGCTGCTCGTGCTCGTCGTGCTGATCAACCAGCGTCGTCGCCGGCACCTGCAGCAGCGGAAGATGTAGGGAGGGGTCATGGGGAAGAGAAGCGAGCGGCCGCTGTTCTGCACTACGCGCGCCGACGGGCTGCGGGGCAACCGCCTGTTCTGGACGGCCGTGCTGCTGGCGATAGCCACGCTGCTCTCGGCCATCAAGCCGGTCGTGTTGCCCGACGGCGGGGCGGTGACGTACTTCAGCCTGCTGTTTCTGTGGCTGGTCACGTTCTTCTACGGCCCGCGCTACGGGCTCGCGGCCGGGGCGGTGTTCGGCATCTTGAGGCTGGCCGTGACCTACGTCACCGGCGAGCACATCAACTACGCGCCCGGTGCGCTCGTGCTCGAGTACCCCGTCGCCTTCGGGGCCCTTGCCCTGGGCGGGCTGGCGCTCGACCGGCGGGGAGCCTTCTGCGAGCTGGATGGGGTGGTGCGCGACAGCTTCGGGCTGCGCGTGGGCTACCTCGTCGGCCTGGTGTGCCTGGGCGCGTGCTACGTGCTGGCGGCCAACCTGTTCTACCCGCCTGACCGCGACGGGCTGCTGGCCAATCTGCTGTTCACGATCGCCTACGACATGAGCTACCTGGGCATCGAGGCGGCGCTCACCATGCTCTTGCTGTGCATACCCGCTGTGTGCGACGCCATCTACTACGTGCGGTTCCTGGCCACGACGCCGAAGAGCGACCCTACGCTGCGATCGTTCTGATCGCGAGGGATTGACTTAGAGTTAACTCGAAGATATAGAGTGGGCGAAGGTTTTTGACGTCGGGCGAGAGGAGCCTGCCATGGCTAAGGCCAACGTGTACTTTACCCGCGAGATCACGCCGGAGAACGTGGTTCGGCTGTACGAGGCGCTGGGGGTGGAGCTGCCGGGGAAGGTGGCGGTGAAGGTGCACTCCGGCGAGGAGGGCAACCAGAACTACCTGCATCCGGAGTTCATGCGTCCCATGGTGGAGCGGGTCGGCGGCACCGTCGTGGAGTGCAACACCGCCTACGACGGCGCGCGCGACACCACCGAGAAGCACGAGCAGCTGATGGCCGCGCACGGCTGGACGGACTTCTTCGCTGTGGACATCATGGATGCGGAAGGCCCTGACCTGGTGCTCCCCGTGAAAGGCGGGCGCGTGCTCACGGAGAACCTGGTGGGCCGGCACCTGGCGGACTACGCGAGCATGCTCGTGCTCTCGCACTTCAAGGGGCATCCGATGGGCGGCTTCGGCGGCGCGCTCAAGCAGCTCTCCATCGGCTGCGCCTCTAATCAGGGAAAGGTGGCCATCCACACCGGCGGCGCGTCGCTCGACCAGGGGGACTTCTGGGACAAGCACGCCGCGCAGGACGACTTCCTGGAGGCCATGGCCGAGACGGCCGGCACCATCGTCGACTACTTCGGCGAGAACCTGGCCTTCGTCAACATCGCGTGCAACCTCTCGGTGGACTGCGACTGCTGCGCGGTGGCCGAGGATCCGTGCATGGGTGACCTGGGCATCTTTGCGAGCCTCGACCCGGTGGCCGTCGACCAGGCGTGCATCGACGCCGTGCGGGCCTCGGACGATCCGGGCCGCGACCACCTGCTCGAGCGCATCCGCTCCAAGAACGGCACGAAGATCATCGACGACGCGGCGCGCCTGGGCTACGGCACCAAGGACTACGAGCTGATCGAGATCTAGACGTGCGGGCCCCGGCGGGGGGCGAGGGCGGAGAAGGGAAGGCGGGGCGCGCCAGGTGGGCGCCCCGCCTTCTTGCGTAGGGGAGGGGCTAGCGAGGGTCGCCGAGGTGGCGGCGGGCCCTGCGGAGGGCGAAGGCGCTGGCGGCGACGGCCGCGAGGAGGAGGGTGGCCAGCGCTGGCGTGCTGTCGCCGGTCTGGGGGATGGAGGGCGCGCCGTTGCTGGGGGTGGCCTTGCGGGCGTCGGGGCCGGTGGGTGCGGCGGGGGCGTCGGGGCTGGGTGCGGTGGCGGGTGCGTCGTCGGCGTCGGGGGCTGCGG
>NZ_QWKK01000154.1 GCF_009911695.1 Enterorhabdus sp. P55
CCCCCCCGGCGCGGCGCCTGGCGCCCCGCCCCGCCGCCCCGCCGCCCGACCCGTGCCGCACGGTCCCGCCGTTCGTCCCCTCGCGCGGGCGGCTCGACCGCTCGTTCCGCCCGAAGTCCGGTGCGCATCGTGCGATCGTCAACATTTTGAGAACTACGGCCGTCCGATCCGCCCATCAGCGGTAGACTGGCGGAAGTCGAGATGGAGGAGAAGCCATGGTAGTGGGAATCATCGTCGCCGTCGTCATCATCGTCATTCTGGTGGTGGTGATCGGGCTCTACAACAACCTGGTCAAGCTGCGCAACCGCGTGGACAACGCCTGGGCGCAGATTGACGTGCAGCTGCAACGTCGCCAGGATCTCATCCCCAACCTGGTGGAGACGGTGAAGGGCTATGCCGGCCACGAGAGCGGCACCCTCCAGGCGGTCACCGAGGCCCGGGCTGCGGTGTCGCGCGCCACTACCCCGCAGGACAAGATGCAGGCGGAAGGCGCGCTGACGAGCGCGCTGCGCGGCCTGTTCGCCGTGGCCGAGGCCTACCCCGAGCTTAAGGCGAACGCCAACTTCCAGCAGCTTCAGGCGCAGCTTGCCGAGACCGAGGACAAGATCAGCTACATGCGCCAGAGCTACAACGACACGGTGATGAACTACAACACCGCCATCCAGACCTTCCCCGCCGTGCTGCTGGCCGGTGCGCTGGGCTTCACGGCGCGGCCGAGCTTTGACGCGGACGCTGGTGTCGAGGTGGCGCCGAAGGTGCAGTTCTAGCGCCAGAGACGAGAAGGCGGAAGGCGCGCCCTGAGGCGGCATGCCCTCCCTGTGAGGGCGCGGGCTCGCCTGGCGGGGCGGCGCGACAGCAAGAAGGCGAGGTGGAACCATGGGTTTGGTAGCGCGGCTCTCGCGGGTGATTCCGCTCGTCATTGCGCTTGCGGCCATTGCCGCGGTCATCTACCTGGTGGTCACCTACCGCCATTCGCCGGCGCGCGCCAAGGAGGTGCTCATCCGCGTGTTCACGTGGATCACCGGCGTGCTCTCCGTGTTCTTCGGGCTGGTGACCCTCTACGCGCTGGCCGAGGCTAACGCCGGCGTGCTCGACTTAGGCGCCAGCTTCCTGGTGGTCGCCCTCGTCGGCTTGGTCATCACCCGCTGGTGCAACCACCTCTTCCTCAAGCACCACCCCAGCTACAAGAAGAAGCCCGTGAAGGCCGCCGTCAAGCGCCGCTGGCCCTGGCAGCGATAGGGAAGGCTCGAATCCCCGTGGGGCTCAGGCGGCTTCCGGCAACGAAAAGACCCCCGTTTCCGAGGGTCTGTCATAGCTGGCGGAGAAGCGGGGATTCCCGCGCCCGCCTTCGGCAAGCGCTCAGCCCCTCCCTCGCAAGCTCGGTCGGGCGAAACGCTAAAAACGCGCCACCGGCGCGTTTTCCTCACGCGTTTCCACCTCATCGGTTCGAATCCCCGCTGCGCTTGATCGCCTTCTGGTAGCAAAAAGCCCTCCGGTCAGGAGGGCTGTTCTAGGCTGGCGGAGAAGCGGGGATTCGAACCCCGGAAGCCCTTGTGGGGCTTACTCACTTAGCAGGCGAGCACCTTCGGCCTCTCGGTCACTTCTCCAATAGCAAGAATGAATCATACCCGACTTGGACGCCCCGCGCAACGGCGTTTTCCGCACTTCCGCGGGCTTTCCGGGCGTACAGTATAATGAGAGGAATCCCTGCCAGACCGGGGTCGTCCGCTGCCCGCGCGTCGCCGCGTCGCGCGCTGTTCGGCCCTACGCGAAGGAGGCTTCCGTGCCCTCACGTTCCTTGGCCCGCCCATGCGCCCGTCGCCCGCTCGCGCTGTTCGCAGCCGCCCCGCTGCTGGTCGTCGCAGTGCTGCTCAGCATCCTGCCCGCTTCGCTTTCGCCGCTGGGGGCCACGCAGGCCCTGGCCAAGTCCTACGAGTGTCCGCGCGTGGACACCACGGCGCAGGTGCAGACCGACGGCTCGCTGCACGTGGTGGAGCAGCGCACCTTCGCCTTCGACGGGTCGTTCACTGCGGTGTGGTGGACCTTCGAGGACTTGCCGAGCAACGCGCAGGTGCAGGTCAACGGTATGCGCATGGCTCCGGTGGATGATGCGGGCAATGTGGTGGGCGACTGGGTGCCGCTTCAGCGGGTCACCTTCCAGCTGGCGTGGCGCGAGGCCGGCGGCCCTGGCGTGGACGCGTGGTCCTTCGACGAGCCGCAAGACACCGTGTACGCGTTCTTCAACGTGGAAGATGCCACGATGATCTTCGAGCTGGACTACACCGTGGTCAACGGCGTGCAGGCCTACGAGGACGTGGCCGAGGTGTACTGGAAGTATGTTCCCGAGGGCTGGGCGGTGGACTCCCGCAACGTAAACATGACCGTCGAGCTGCCGCTGCCGGCCGATGCGGCGGTGAGCGCTCCGGCTAACGATTCCGGGAGCTGGGCCGAGGGCGAGAGTCCTCGCGCCGGCGCTGGTGAGGTGCGCGCGTGGGGCCACGGGCCGCTCGACGGCACGGTAACGGTGAGGGCCGACGGCACGGTGACCTACGAGGTGCCGCTCGTACGCGCGGGCCAGTACGCCGAGGCGCGCGTGGTGTTTCCCGTCGAGTGGCTCACCAACCTCAGCCCGGAGGCGCGCAGGGCCCATCAGGGCACCTTCCGCCTGGAGACCGTGCTCTCCCAGGAGCAGTCGTGGGCCGACCAGGCCAACGCCCAGCGCGCGTGGTCGCTGCTGTTCATCGCGGGGATCGCGCTGGTTTGCGTGGCGATGCTGGCGGTGGCGATGCTGCTGTTCCTGCGATTCGGCCGCGAGTACAAGCCCGACTTCACCGACGAGTACTGGCGCGACGTGCCCAAGCGCGGCATGCAGCCGGCCGTGATCGGCCGCCTGTGGCGCTGGAACCGCGAGAGCCACGACGACTTCACGGCCACCCTCATGCACCTGGCCCACGTGGGCGCGGTGCGCATCGACAAGGGGAGCTATGCCGACCCCAAGGGGCGGATGGTGGATGACTACTACCTGACCATCGACTACGCCATAGCCGACGCCCGAACCGATCCGGTGGAGAAGGCCACGTTGGCGCTGCTGTTCCGCCGCATCGCCGAAGGCCGTCCCTCGGTGTGGCTGGGCTCCATCCGCGAGTACGGCCGCAAGCATCCGGAGGAGTTCCTTGCCGCCATGAAGTCGTGGCAGGCCACGCTCGAGACCGAGGTGTACGCCCGCCACTTCTTCGAGAAGCCGGGTCGACGCATCGGCGCTGCCATGGGTGTCGTCGCGTTTCTCTCCCTGGGAGCCGGGCTGTTCCTAGGGGTGACCATGGAGAACTTCATCCCCCCGATCTTGCTGATCCCTACGGGCATCGCGCTGCTGGTCATCGCTAACTACATGCCGCGTCGTACTCGCGTCGGCAACGACCTGACGGCACGCTGCAAGGCCCTGCGCAACTGGCTGCGCGACTTCTCCAACCTGGACGAGCGCCCGCCGACGGACGTGAAGGTGTGGGGTGAGTTCATGGTGTACGCCTACCTGTTTGGCGTGGCCGAGCGCGTCATGAGGGAGCTGCGCGAGACGGTGCCGGAGGTGCTCGAGGTGGACGCCGGCGCTTCTGCCCCCCATTACGTGCCGTGGTATGTGTGGTACGCGCCGGGCCGCGGCGTGGGAGGCGCGCCCATGCCGAGCGTGTCTGACCTGATGAGGACGTCAGTGGCGAACACGGTGTCGACGGCGCAGGCCGCTGTGTCGGCTGCGAGCGGCGGCTCGAGCAGCGGTGGCGGGTTCGGCGGAGGCTTCTCCGGCGGCGGGGGCGGCGGGTTCGGCGGGGGCGGCGGCGCTCGCTAGCGGTTGTGGGGGTCGCCGGGGCCGGCTCGCGGCTTCGGCGGCCCAGTGTGGGGGGGGCGGCCCGCGGCAGTCGGG
>NZ_QWKK01000155.1 GCF_009911695.1 Enterorhabdus sp. P55
CTCCCCCGCCCTTCCACTCAGGGTGGCGGAATCGTAGTTAGCTGTGGCGAACTGCGGAACTCATCCGCAGCGAGAGCGGTCGCGCAACTCATGCGCCACGTGTCATCTGGAACGCAGTTAGCCAAGGGTGACAGCGGAGGGGCTCAAGCCCCGCTGGCGCCTCGGCTGAGTAGATGGCGCGCGGAGCTCGTGCGCTGACAGGAGGATGCGAAAATGGAGACGAAGGGCAGAAAATCGAGGAAGATCGACGTGAGGCTCAGCGAGGAGGAGTTCGCGCTGCTCGACGCCAACGCGAGGCGACTCGGCGCGAGCTACTCGGAGCTCATCAGGGCCCTCATCCGCACGCCGATCGCGCTCGGCGAGGGGTCGGCGATGGCGACGAGCTACGTCGGGCTGCGCTACCCGATCGCGGTCATAGACGCCCAGCACGTCGACGCGCTCACGCGCCAGGTGCGCCACTACGGCCACCACTATAACCAAGCGGTCAGGGCCCTCAACACGATAGCCTCGAAGAGGTTCATGAGGGCCGACCTGGCGGAGGGGTACATGCAGCGCGCCCTCATGCACCTGAACGCCATCGACTCGCAGATCGGCGACGTCTACTTTGCTGCGCGTGACATCAGGGACGAGATAGCGAGCAAGACGGTCGTCAGCGTCGACGACTGGTCCGTGCTCTCCGACACGGCAGAGGCGTCGGCCTGATGGCGATGCTCAAGTCCCTCAGGGGCCACGAGCGGGTGGGTGTTCGCATCGCCGAGTACCTGCGCACGAAGAACGGCCGCTGCGACGACCGGACGCTCGCGTGGGACTTCATAAACATGCCGTTCCAGCGGAGTGAGGAGGGATGGGAGGCGGCTATGGAGGAGACCTGCCGCCTCTTCGGCAACGACCGCTCGATAGCCGGCAAGAAGACCGTCTACTACCATCACTTCATCATCTCCCCCGACCCCCGCGACCATGTCGACCTGGACACCCTGCGCGCGCTCGCGTGCGATTGGGCGAAGGAGATCTTCGGGGACGAGGAGGGCGGGCGCGAGGGGCGCTGCGGGATAGCTGAGGTCGCCATCTGCTACCACGACGACAACAGCAACGGCATCCCGCATGCGCACCTCATCGTGAACAACACGAACATCGTCGACGGAAACAGGCTGAGGATCAGCAACCGTCTGAATAAAGAAGTTCTCCCCGACACGCTCCAGTCGCTGGCGGCGGAGCTCGGGCTGAGCTTCTTCGACAACTCGCGCCGCCTGCCCCGATTCGGCGCCTACCTGACGAAGGTTGAGCGCGCCTTCGCACGCGAGGGGCGCTTCTCCTGGAAGCAGGACATGCGCGACAAGGTGCAGATAGCGATGCGCACGACGCGGGACGAGGAGTCGTTCTCCCGCCGCCTCGAGGAGCTCGGCGTGAGGGTCTGCCCGTCTGCAACGCGGGAGGGCGACTGGACGTACGCCCACGCGGCGAACCCGGAGCGATGGGCTGCCACGGGCTACCGACTCGGGGCGAACTACAGGCGCTCCGCCGTCGCCGCGCGCCTCGCCGAGACCGACGCGGCGCTCAGGGGGGATCCGGAGCGGGCGGAGAACATGAGTCGGCGGGGAGAGCGCGTCGTGGAGGCCCTCTCCGGGGCCCTGCGCCACATGGACGGCAGCCTGGGGGAGGAGCTGGGCGTCGCCATCGCCGCCTACGTCGCGGCAGACGTGACCGTCGCCCAGGCAGCCGCGGCGCTGCGGATCAACGACAAGTACGGGGTCGAGTCGGAGCGCGACTATGAGACCCTCATCGCCCGCGCGAAAGAAGAGATCGGCTCGCCCGCGACGGCCCCCGAGGCGCGGGCCAGGCTCGAGAGCAGGGTGAGGGAGCTCGAGCTCGCCGGCGCCGTGGCGGCGCGCGGGGAGTTCTTCGCCGGCTCCGTGGTGCCCTCCTCGCCCAACCCCGGCGCCGTGCGGCGCCGCAGCGCCGAGAGGGCGCGGCGCCAGGCGGCCAGGAGCGCGCGGGGCAGCCGTGGAGGCGATGCCGCCCGCCGGCGTCCCCAGGCGCCCGGGGCCGTGGGCGGATCGCGCGAGAGGAGGCGATGAGCCATGTGACACGAGGGCAGGGCGGCTGGCAGGCCCGCCGAGGAGGAAAGCGAAGACCGAACGAATAGGAGCGAAAGGAAAGACAAAGACATGCTTAAGGGATTCAACGTGGTACGCAAGAAGGGCATCTGCACCATGAAGCGCAAGGGAGAGGGCGTCGTGGTCACCTTGTCGCCGGAGGCGCTCGCGATGGCCGGGTGGCCCCGCAGCGCGAAGGCCGACGTGGGCGTCAACGCCAAGGCCCGCGCCATCGCCGTCATGCGCTCGCGCTACGGCGACTACGACATCAAGGAGGCGGCCGGCGGAGGCGCGGAGGTCGCGGTCGACGCGCTGCTCGACGCCCTGGACATCGAGGAGGGCAAGACCTACGAGTTCGAGCCGGCCGTCCAGGGCAAGGCGGCGAGCTCGCGCGCGCTCGTCCTCACGCACCTGCCCCGCGCAGGCGCCGAGCTGCGCGCTCGCCCGGGCGGCGTGGCATGAGCGCCGAGATCGTCGTCTCCTACGCGGACGGGCGGGTGAAGGTCGTCGACCCGGCGCTCTACACTTCCGGCGAGCCCTTCGGCGCCAACGTCCTGAGCGAGCTCACCGTCCGGCTCGACCGCCTGGCGGAGGGGCTCTACGTCGAGGTCGGCCACCATGAGCCGCCATCCGACGCGGATCCCCAGGAGGATCCCGCGGGGCGCTTCAGCGGGCGGCCCTACATGCTGGTCGACGACTGCCACCTCTGCCTCGCCGAGGCCGACGAGGTCGGCGGCGTCATCTCCCTCGAGGCCGGGGGCCGCAGGCTGCTCTCGAGGGTCTTCGGCGAGCTCGTCTGCGTCGAGCGGGTGCGCGCGGCGCTCTGCGAGGCCAGGGGCGACGACTCCGCCCTCCAGGAGCTCGGGATCGTCTCGGCGCTCTACCTCGCCGTGCCCGCCGTCTGGGCCAGGGCGGCCGAAGACCTGGCGGCCCGGGAGGGGCAGGAGGTCGGGGACGACGCCGTCGCCGAGGCAGTCTCGGCCGAGCTCGGGACGAGCGCGGCCATGGTGAGGAGGATCCGCAGCATGGCCGCCGACGAGGTGCCGGGCATGGGAGAGGACGTGCCCGACGACGAGGAGGACGGCTTCTACGACTTCGGCTAGCGGGGGGCTCGCCGGGGAGCTGCGCGCTCCCCGGTCCCCTTGCGGCAGGGCCTCGCCCTGCACCCGGCGGCCGGCCGGGGCCGCCTGGGCGCCCCGGCCGGGAGGAGGGAAGACCCGGCGCCTGCGGCGTAACCCCTCCCCTCCTCCGGCGGGGGCGGCACACGATTTCTCGCACAAGGAGCAGGCTCCTTGCGGAGAAACCGCGAGGCTTCGTGAACCGCCCCCACGGGAGGACGACGAGGGGTTCTGCGTCGGTCATGCCAAGCAAGGCGGGGCCTGCTTGGCGAGGGCAAGCCGGAGATGAGATCGAGAGGAGGTACGGCGATGATCACCGTGATACTGGCCGGCGTCAAGGCGGCGATCCTGGTCTCCATGGCGCTGATGGCGCTTGCCTGGCGCCTCGTGGTGGCTCTCGCGCGCGGGGTGGCCCTGGCGGGGCTCGTCCTCCGGGAGGCGCTGGAGAGCATCTGCTGGCGGCTCCGCAGGGGCAGGCGCAAGCCGGCGTGAAGGAGAGAGAAGAAACCACACGAGAAAGAGGAGTGATCGACAATGAGCATCAACCGCGTCATCATCAGCGGCAACCTCACCCGCGATCCCGAGCTGCGCTCTACGGCCTCGGGCATGCCGGTGCTCGGCTTCGGCGTGGCGGTCAACGACCGCCGCAAGAACCAGCAGACCGGCGAGTGGGAGGACTACCC
>NZ_QWKK01000156.1 GCF_009911695.1 Enterorhabdus sp. P55
GGCGCGGTCGCCGCGGGCGTGGGGACCGTCGCTGGGGCGGTCGCCGCGGGGGTCGCCGCGGGCGCGGGGGCCGCGGGGGCGGGACGTGGGGCCCAGCCGAGACGCGGGAGGAGGAGCGCGAGCAGCAGGGAGATGAGGCAGGCCGTCAGCAGGCAGACCAGGCCGCCCTCGACGCCGAGGAAGAGCCCCACGGCGGCCATCAGCTTCACGTCCCCGCCTCCCATGGCGCGACGTCCTGTCAGCGCCTCGAAGGCGAGCGCGACCGCCAGCAGTCCTCCTCCGAGCACCAACGCCCCCAGCAGACCGTCGGCAACCGACAGAGCAGGAACGAGAGCACCCTCGGGATGCGTTGCCGCCAACGCGATGCGCCAGATGATCCACACAGCCGCCAGAGCCGCCACGATGCCGTTGGGAATCCGCAGCTCACGCAGGTCATCCCCTGCCGCCACCACCAGCAGCAGCATGAACGACCCATAGGCCAGCAGCGTGACTATCATGGAGGCCTCCTCTCCCCCTCAAGGGCATCATCCCATGATACGCAAGCCCGCGCGCCCTGACGCAGGACGCACCCGATCCACATCCTCCCTTGATTTCTCACCCAAACTTAGAGGAACTTAGAGGCTGCCGATGAGAAGAGAGAACCCCTTCACCCCGAGCTTCGGCGAGATACCCGCGCGCCTCGCCGGCCGCGACCAGATACTCTATGACGTGACGAGGGCCCTTGAGTCCGAGCGCCGGCGCCCCGATCTCACCATCATATTCTCCGGGGCGCGCGGAACGGGAAAGACGGCCCTGCTCGCCCTCAACGCAGAGGAGGCGGAGCGGCGCGGGTGGGTGGCCGTGTCGACCACCGCATTGCCGGGAATGCTCGAGGACATCGAGATTCGAGCGCGACGGAAGGCCGCGCAGTACCGCAAGCGCCTGCTCGACGCCGGCGTGATCGGCGAGAGATGTCGCGGCGTCATCGGGTTCGACCTCCCGTTCTTCCGTGACTACCTAAGCGAGAAGAAGGCGGAAGGGTCGCTGGGGATATAAGCGCGCCCGATACGCGGCGCGCCCGCCTCCTCCAGGGGCGTGGGCAGGCGCGCAATCGCAGACCTAGCCGAAGATCAGCTCACGCTCCTCGCCGGTGAGGGCTGCGCGGGCCTGGTCGCGCAGGTTGTTCACGCCGATGAAGAACTGGCGCATCATCACCACGGTCAGGTAGCGGCCCTTCGGGGTGAGCGTCAGCTCGTCGGCGTTGTTGGTAGCGAACGCGCCGGCAGCCGTCATGAACGCCATCTCCACCGGCAGGCCCACCTCCACCGACACGCCGAAGTCCTCCTTGAACTTCCGCTTGTCCAGACGCAGGCCGAACAGCTGCATCATGAAGCGGTAGCGCATGCGATCGTGCTTGGAGAAGGTGGTCTTGCCCATCATGGACATGCGGCCCTCCTCGATAGCGCGGTTGTAGTCCACCACCGAGAACGTGTTCACGTAGAGGTTGGCGCCCAGGTAGGTGATGCCGCCCGAGCCGATGGCCGGGTACTCCTCGTAGTCCACCACGTACTCGTCGATCATGGCATCATCGCCGACCATGCCGCGGCGGTTGAACGTCCACGCGCTGCCGAAGTCGAACAGGCCGCGCTCGCCGTGGGGGCCGGGCGCGCCGGTGTCCACGCCGGGCAGCACGTCGGTCAGAAGCGCGCAGATGATCTCGTAGAAGCGCTGCTCGCGGTCGTAGTCCACCTTTCCCACCGTGCGCGCGAGCGACTTCTCCACCGACGGCGACGCCATGAGCGGGTAGAAGGTGGTCTGGCTGGCGCCAGACTCGATGACGCGCTCGATGTCACGCACGAGGATGTCCTCGGTCTGCGCCGGGAAGTTGAAGATCATATCGGCGTTGAGCGAGGTGAAGTAGGGGCTCGCCTCCTGGATGCGCTCGAGGATCTCCTGGCCGCTGCCGTACTTGTCGTAGCGGTCCATCTGGCGCAGCAGCCCGTCGTCGAAGGACTGAACGCCCACGGACAGCCGCTGCACGCGGCCCTGGAGCTTCTCGAGGTAGCTCGGTATCAGGTGGTTGGGATTGGTCTCGCTGGAGACCTCCTTGATGGAGAACGTGTCACGCGCCAGGTCGATGGTCTCGCACAGCTCGTCGAGCATGATGGTGGGCGTGCCGCCGCCGATGTAGATGCTGTCGAAGTCGTAGCCCAGATCGCGCAGCATGAGCATCTCCTTGCGCATGTTGGCGAAGTAGGGCCGCGCCCGGTCTTCCGCGAAGGGAAAGCGGTTGAACGAGCAGTACGGGCACAGCCGCTCGCAGAACGGCACGTGCAGGTAGAGCATGTAGCGCTGCCCCGGAACGGGCGCCGGCATCACGCGCTCTTCGGCGGGCTTGAGCTTGAGGTAGCTCCTGGTGCACTCCCGCACCACCGTGGAAAGCATCCGTTCGGAAAGCATGGGCTACTCCCAAGCGCTACGGCCCTGCAGGGCCTTCTTGCCGATGTCGTTGCGCAGCTGCTTGCCCTCGAAGTTGATGAGATCGCAAGCCTCGTAGGCGCGCTCGCGGGCCTCCTCGAAGCTGTCGCCCAGGGCCACCACGTTGAGCACGCGCCCGCCGGCGGTCACCAGCTCACCATCGGCGTTCACGCGGGTGCCGGCATGGAACACGGTGACGCCGGGGATGTCCTCGGCCTCCTCGATTCCCAGGATGACCTTGCCCTTCTCGTAGGAGCCGGGGTAGCCCTCGCTGGCCAGCACCACGCACACGGCCCAGGTGTCCGACCACTCCAAGCTCACGTCCTGGGGGCGCCCCTCGGCCACGGCGACCATGACGTCCACCAGGTCGGTCTTGAGGCGCGGCAGCACCACCTGGGTCTCCGGGTCGCCGAAGCGCACGTTGAACTCCACGATCTTCGGGCCCTCGGGGGTAAGCATGAAGCCGCCGTAGAGCGTGCCGCGGTAGTCGGCCGCAAAGGGCTCGCACGCAGTGGCTGCGGCTGCTTTCTCCATGATGGCCACCATGGCGGCCATCTCGTCATCGGTGACGATGGGCACGGGCGAGTAGACGCCCATGCCGCCGGTGTTGGGGCCCATGTCGCCGTCGTAGGCGCGCTTGTGGTCCTGGGCCGGGGCCATGGGGAACATGCGGCCGCCGCTGACGAAGGCCAGGAGCGAACACTCAGGGCCGGTCATGCACTCCTCGATGACCACCGTCTTGCCCGCGTCGCCGAAGGCGCCCTCGAAGCAGTCGCGCACGGCCTCTTCCGCGTCCTCGAGCGTCTCGGCCACTACGACGCCCTTGCCCGCCGCCAGACCATCGGCCTTGATGACGATAGGCGCGCCCTGCTCGCGCACGTAGGCAAGCGCCGGCTCGCACGCGTCGAAGCGCGCGTAGGCGGCGGTGGGGATGCCGTTGGCCTCCATGAACGCCTTGGAGTAGGCTTTCGAGCCCTCCAGCTGGGCACCCTCGGCGTTGGGGCCGAACACGGCCACGCCGGCCGCGCGCAGGCCGTCGGCCACGCCGGCGACGAGCGGAGCCTCCGGGCCGATGACCACCAGGCCGATCTTGCGCTCCTCGACGAAGCGCAGCACGGCGTCGGCGTCCATCACGTCCAGGTCGGCGACGTTCTCCGCGATATCGGCCGTGCCGCCGTTGCCCGGCGCCACGTACAGCACGTCGGTGCGCGGCGACTTCGCCAGCGCCCAGGCGATGGCGTGCTCACGGCCGCCGGAGCCCAAAACCAGAATGTTCACAGCAGTTCCTTTCCGAAGACCCGCGCCACAGGCGGTGCGACGCAGTGCGGGGAGACGTGCGCGCCGCGGGAGGCGCGCCTCGCGGGCGGGGCGCGCCGGGCACGTCGGGGCGCCCGACACGGCGCCCGGGCAGCGCCC
>NZ_QWKK01000157.1 GCF_009911695.1 Enterorhabdus sp. P55
TCGTCAGCACTCTGCCCCCGCCCCTCCCCGCGCCCGCCCGCTACCGCTCCGACCCTCCCGCGTCCAGCCGCCCCCGCCCCGCCTGCGGCCCCGCCGCGCGAAGCGCCCCTCCGGCGCTCCTCGACCGGCGGGCCCCGCATGCTAGGGCCGGCCAGCGTGTTTCACGTGAAACATCGGCCGCCCCGCCGCCCCGCCCGCGGTCGGGCCGCCTTGCTGCGCGAGGGCCCCCGCCAGTCGGGAGGCCCCTCGCGCTGGCGCGCATACGTATGTTTCACGTGAAACACGCCCCCGTTCCCCGGCTGGCCGCCAGCCCCCAGGCCGGAGCTTCTCCGCCCCCCCGTCCCGCCTGCGGCCCCGCCGCGTGTTCCCGCCCCCCCCATTCCTCTCGCCTCGCCCGCCCCCGTATTCACTGCAGGCTTCCGCAAAAGTGGCCAAAAACACTACGCTTTACGCCCCCTGGCGGGCGAATAGCGGCTTCCAGGCAATCGCGACCTGGGGAAACGCGCTCCTCGCCTCGCTGACAAGACGCAGATCAGCGTAAACCGCAGTATTTTTGGCCAGAAACGCCAATCGCCCGTGCGTGCTCGGGGGCGGCGGGGGCCGTGCGCGGTTGCGCGCTGGGACGGGTATCGATTTGGCAACGGCGAACAGAACCCGGTCGGCGATCTTCACCGATATGCCACAAGTTGGGTATCATCTTTCTGTTTCGTTGGGGCTTGATCTGGGAAAGGCGAATGCGGCTCGCGATGGCAAGCGTGGCAGGCGTCATCGTTTTTCCCAGGTCAAGTACGTAAGCAAGAGGAGGCGTGAGATGGAAATCCTCACCGACGTCGCCTTGCTGTCGCGCATCCAGTTCGCGCTGACGGTGGCGTACCATTTCCTGTTCGTCCCGCTTTCGATTGGCCTGGGCCTCATCCTGGCCATCTGCGAGACGCGCTACTACCGCAGCCGCGATGAGCGCGACGCGGCGGCCACCCATTTCTGGGTCAAGATCTTCACCGCCACGTTCGCCATCGGCGTGGCCACGGGCATCACCATGGAGTTCTCGTTCGGCACCAACTGGGCCAACTACTCCCGCTTCGTGGGCGACATCTTCGGCGCGCCGCTGGCGGCTGAGGCCTTGTTCGCGTTCTTCCTGGAGTCGGTGTTCCTGGGCGTGTTGCTGTTCGGCCGCAAGCGCGTGAGCCCGCGGGCCTATATGGTGTCCGCCTGGCTCGTGTGGTTCGGCTCGTGCCTGAGCGCGCTGTGGATCCTCATCGCCAACTCATGGATGCAGACGCCGGCCGGCGCCGCGCTCAACGCTGCGGGCGACGAGGCCATCATCACGGACTTCTTCGCCGCCGCCTTCAATCCCTCCATCTTCGCGCGCTACACCCACACGGTGGACGCGCTGCTCATCATGGGCGCCTTCGTGGCCATGGCCGTGGCGGCGTGGTACCTGCTCAAGGGCCGCCATGCCGACTTCGCCATGAAGATCATGCGCATCGGCGCGGTGGTGGGCATCGTCACCAGCTGCCTCATGATCGTGTTCGCCCATGCGTCGGCCGTGGTGGTGTGGGAAGAGCAGCCCACCAAGCTGGCGATGATGGAGGGCCAGTACGACACGGAGGCACCGCCGCTGTACGCCTTCGGATGGGTCGATGAGGAATCGGGCGAGGTCATTGCCCCGTTCTCCATCCCCGGCGGCACGAGCTTCCTGGCCACGGGCACGTGGGACACCGAGTACCCGGGTCTCAACGACCTGGCTGAGACGGAGAAGTACGGCGCCATGGACCCGGCCGACCTGCCGGTGAACTTCGTGTTCCAGAGCTACCATATCATGGTGGCCATGTACGGCCTCATCATGCTGACGGCCATCTTGGCCATCGTGTTCACCTTCAAGGGCGGGCGCGTGAAGAAGATGCGCTGGCTGCAGAAGCTGCTGCTCATCTCGCCGCTGTTCCCGCTTATCGCCATCAACACCGGCTGGATCACGGCTGAGGTCGGCCGCCAGCCGTGGGTGGTCTACCCGTCGGTTTCGGGCCCCGAGGGCGTCGAGCTGCTCACTGACAACGCCATCTCGATGTCGGTGAGCGCGCCTGAGCTGCTGACGACGCTCGCGCTGTTCGCGCTCGTGTACCTGCTGCTGTTCGTGGGCTGGGCCCGCGTGATCGGCCGCTTCATCAAGGAGGGCCCGGCCGAGCAGCTGGCCGCCGCCGGGGCTGGCGAGGCTGGCGAAGCCGGCGCCGCGGGCGACGCGGTGGTGGAGGCGCTCGAAGAGGCCGTGGCGGAGGAGTCGGCCGCCCCGCGCTCTGCTGCCTCTGGGAAGGACGGTGAGTAGCCATGACCATGACCATCCTGGGCGTCCTGTGGTTCTTCTTGATCTTCGTGCTGATAGCCGGCTACTTCATCCTTGACGGCTTCGACCTGGGCGTGGGCGTGCTCGCTCCGTTCCTGGCGAAGAACGAGGAGGAGAAGGCTCTCATGCGCCGGTCCATCGGGCCGGTGTGGGACGGCAACGAGGTGTGGCTCCTCACGGCGGGCGGCGCGCTGTTCGCGGCGTTCCCCGACGCGTATGCCACCACGTTCTCCGGGTTCTACCTGGCTGTGATGCTCGTGCTCTTCGGCCTGATCGTGCGTGCCGTGTCCTTCGAGTTCCGCGCCGGCGACCCTGGCTGGGCGAAGGTGTGGGACGCGTGCTTCTTCGTGGGGTCGCTGCTGCCGGCGCTGCTGTTCGGCGTGGCGGTGGGCAACATCTACGCGGGCATCCCGATGGACGCCAACGGCGACTACATGGGCGTGCCGCTGCTGGGGCTCATCACCCCGTTCACGCTGCTCACGGGCCTGCTGGGCCTGGCCATGTTCCTCTCGGCCGGCGCCACGTGGACGGCGCTCAAGGCCCCGCTGGGAAGCGACCTCCATCGTCGCGCCCAGGCCCTGCGCGTGCCGCTCCAGGTTGTGGCCGTGCTGCTCTTCGCGGTGGTATCGGTGCTCGGTCACTTCTTCTACGCGCCTGACATGGCGCCTGAGCTGGGCATCCTGCGCTGGCTGTTCGCCGCGCTGTTCCTGGTGACGGTGATCGGCTCGATGGTGGCGGGTCGCGTCGGCAGCCGGAAGGACTGCCCCAAGAGCGACCTGGTGGCCTTCCTCGGCCAGAGCGCCGGCGCGTTCTCGCTGGTGGGGCTGCTCGCGTGCTCGATGTTCCCCTGCCTGGTGGTGGCCTCGCCCGACAGCATCGGGCCCACCATCACCATCTTGAACGCCGCGTCGTCCGAGCTCTCCCTGTTCTGGATGACCGTCATCGTGTGCGTGGGCCTGCCGCTCGTGCTGGTCTACCACGTGGTGATCTACCGCACGTTCCGCGGTCGCGTGACGCCGGAGGACCTGGCTCACTAGGCGGCTCTGCGCAAGAAGGCGGCCTTCGGGTCGCGAGGCTGGCGGGCCGGCTGCGGGTGCTCCGCGGCCGGCCCGTCCTCGTCAGACGCCGGTGGGCGTATAATGCTGACCGGATTCAACAGAGAAAGGGAAAGGCAAGCCCATGGAAGACCAGACCAAAGACCCCCAGAGCAATCCGGAGGCCATCGCCTCCGGCGGCTCGCCCGTTGAGCCCGCGGAGCCGGTGGCCTCCGAGGCGGTGACGCCGGCGGAGCCCGTGGCCGCCCAGGCCGTGACGCCCGCTGATGCGGCCCCCGCGGTTGATAGCAAGATGACCAACAACGTGTCCGGCACGAAGTCCGGCACCGTGCCGCCCGCAGTCCCCGCAGGCGCCCAGCAGCCCGGCGACGCGACCCCCGGCGCGGCGGCGCCCTACGCCGTCGGCGCGGCTCCCGCTCCTGGCGCCCAGCAGCCTGGCGCCGGCGCCGCTGC
>NZ_QWKK01000158.1 GCF_009911695.1 Enterorhabdus sp. P55
ACGCGTGGACGCGCGCGGACGAGGCGCCGAGGCGAGAACGGGAGCCGGGCGGGTGCGCGGGGGCGGAAGCGCGACGCCAGCGCGAGGGCGAGAGCGCGGCGCTGAGCGAAGGCGTCCAAGCGGGCACGCGCGGCGCCCAGGCGGCCGACGCCAAGCGGGGCCCGCCGCAGGGGGGCGCTCCAGCAGATCCGCCGCGTGGGTGCGAGGCGTCCAGCAGGCCCGCCGCCCGCGCTATCCCGCCGCATGCGCCACCCCGCCGTGCAGAACGACACGCCAAACTGGCCAAAAATGACGACCTGACGACAGAAGGGGGGCCGATAGCGGCTGGCTTTCCCCCGCGAGCGCACGGGCCGCTGAGCGCGACCTGGGAAAACGAAGCAGCGAGGGCGCAGGCGCGGTCCAACGGGCCACGATTTCGTCGTCAGGTCGTCATTTTTGGCCAGTTTTTCCAGAGTTTCGTCCCGCCCCACCCCGCCAAGCGAGGCGGCTCCCGGTCGGCACAGCCTCTAATACGCGACACGCCAGCAGAGCGCGCCGCGCTCGACTTCGCTATGGCGCGGCGTCGCCGCTCAGGCCCCTTCGCCGGCACCGCCGTCCCGACTTCGGCGAACGCCTAAGGCTCGCGGAACCCGACGCGCTCCCCCGACGGGCACATCCGCCTCATGGGCGGCGGCTGGCGAACCGCCCTCGGGGAAGGCGCCGAGGCATCGCTGGCGGCGCAGGGCGCGGGGCGACCCCGCAGCCCGCCCTGTGCCCTAGCGGGACAAGAGGGAGGCCACCAGGGCCTCGGCCACGCGGAGGCCGTCCACGGCGGCGCTCGTGATGCCGCCGGCGTAGCCCGCGCCCTCGCCGCAGGGGTACAGCCCACTCGGCACGGCGGGCGTCTGCGCGCGACGCGCCTGGAAGTCGGCTGGATCGCGCACGATGCGCACGGGACTCGAGCTGCGCGCCTCCACCGCCGTCATCACCGCGCCGGGATGCGCGAAGCCGGGCAGCTTGCGGTCGAGCAGCGGCAGGGCCTCGGCCAGGGCGTCGGTCACGAGCGGCGGCAGGCAGGCGCGCAGATCGGCCCAGGCTATGCCCCGCGGGTAGGTAGACGTGACGAGGGGTTCGGCGCCGGCGGCGACGGAGGCACTGCCGCCACGCCCGGGGACGCAGGCCGCCTCAGACGCCTCCCCGCCCCCGACCCGCCGGGCATCGCGCGCGCCAGCGCCGGTGGAGTCGCCGGCATGCCTGCACCCGGGCACCGCCCTCTCGGGCCCACGCCTCCGACCCTCCCCTGCATCTCCCGATCCGGCGAGGAAGGCGCCGACGGTCTGGGCGGGGGCGGCGTAGTCCCCCGCCCCGCAAGCCAGGTCGAAGGCCGCGCGCTCGAGGTCGCGCTGGAAGGCGACGCCGGCCAGGGGGTCATCGCCGGGCAGGTCGGCCGGGTCAACGCCCACCAGAAGCGCGCTGTTGGCGTTGGCACCGTCGCGCGCATGGCGGCTCATGCCGTTCACGCAGACGCCGCCCTTCTCGCTGGCGGCGGCCACCACCGTGCCGCCGGGGCACATGCAGAAGGTATAGACGCCGCGGCCGTCCTTGGTGTGCACGGCCAGCTTGTAGTCCGCCGCGCCAAGCGCCGGATGCCCCGCAGCCGGCCCCAGCTGCACGGCGTCGACGAGGGCCTGGGGATGCTCGATGCGCACGCCCACGGCGAAGGGCTTGCGCTCGAGGGGCAGTCCCGCATCGCGCACCATCGCGAAGGTGTCGCGCGCCGAGTGACCGCAGGCGAGCACCACGCGGCAGGCCGCCACGCGCTCCTCGGCGCCCGTCTCCCCGTCACGCAGGATGACGGCGGCGATGCGGCCGCCCTCCCACTCGATCCCGTCGAGCCGCGTGCGGAAGCGCACCTCGCCCCCCGCCGCGATGATCTGCGCGCGCAGGCGGCGCACCACGTCCACCAGCAGGTCGGTGCCGATGTGAGGCTTCGCGTCCACGAGGATGTCCGCAGGTGCGCCGGCCTCG
The DNA here is from genome assembly GCF_009911695.1 of Enterorhabdus sp. P55. Classification (GTDB taxonomy): domain Bacteria; phylum Actinomycetota; class Coriobacteriia; order Coriobacteriales; family Eggerthellaceae; genus Enterorhabdus. Next base: position 2,008 of record NZ_QWKK01000158.1, read on the forward strand.
ACGAAGGTCTCCAGCACCTGCCGGATATGCGGGCTCTTGGTGCCGGTGTTGAGCTTGCCGTCGGAGAACGTGCCGGCGCCGCCCTCGCCGAACTGGATGTTGGCCTCGGGATCGAGGGGCCCGCCGGCGTCGAAGGCAGCCACCGCGGCCGCGCGCTCATCCACCGCCGGCCCGCGCTCCACCACGAGCGGGGCGAGGCCGGCGCGCGCCAGGTACAGCGCGCAGAACAGGCCGGCCGGGCCGGTGCCCACCACCACGGGCCGCGGCTCGCCGGAAGCCGCGAGCGCCGCGGCGGCGTCGGGCACCACGAGCGGGGCGGGGGCGCGGTAGGGGCCGACGGCGACGCCCTTGGCCGGGCGTGCGACGGCATCGTCGGACGCGTCGACGGCAAGCGCGCACACGAAGTGGACGCTCGCCTTCTTGCGGGCGTCCACGCTGCGGCGCAGCACGCGCACCTCGCGCACGTCGGCGGCGCGCAGCCCCAGCGCGCGAGCAGTCTCGCGGCGGAGCAGGGCGCCGCCCTCGGGCAGGAGCGCGTCGAGCGATACGGGGACGTTGGAGGCGCGCAGGATCATCGCCGCCCCCTCTCATCGTCCCGCCCGCCGCCCGCAGGCGATGCGGGGCGGCGCTCGGCTCCCGGCGCCGCAGCGACGCCGGCGGCGGAAGCGCGCGGGGCATTACCGCGCGCGCCGCCCTCCTGGCCCACCAGCACCGCGCCGGCCGCGCTCCAGCCGGCCAGAAGCCCGCTCGCCCAGGCCCAGTGCAGGTTGTAGCCGCCGCAGGGCGCGTCCACGTCGAGGGCCTCCCCCGCCACGTAGAGCCCCGGCACCGCGCGGCACGCGCCGGTGCGGGGATCCACCGCCTCCACGGCCACGCCGCCGCGGCGCACCTGGCACTGGCGCACGTCGCCGAGGCCGCGCACCGTCAGGCGCAGCCCCTTGAGCACCGGGGCGAGCACTTCGGCCGCTGCCTCGTCCAGCGCCCCTTCGCCGCGCAGCCTCGCCGCCTGGCACAGCACGTGCCCCACCGGCGCGAGCACGAGCCCGCGCAAGGCGTCCTCGCAGGTGACAGGCCCGCCAAACGCCACGGCCAGGCGCCGCGCCCGCGCCGTCAGGAACGCGGCGGCATCCCGCGCGCCCACCGCCGGCAGAAAGTCGACGGCCAGCTCATCGCCCGGACGCGCGAGGCGCGACAGGTTGAACGCGGCGATGCCCGACACGCCGTACTTGCGGAACATCACCTCGCCCTCCTCGCGAGCCGCCCGCGCGCCACCGCGCCAAAGCTCGAGTGCCCCGCGCACCCGGATGTTATCGAGCTGGCGCACGAGACGCGTGTCGGTGGCAAGCGGCCCGAGCGTCGGCTCGGGGTCGCGGAAGGGCACCCCCTCGGGCATGAGCGTACGAGCCACCGAGCCGCCCGCGGCCACGATCACCGCATCCGCGCGCTCGAGGCGCCCGTCGGCCAGGCGCAGCGTGAGCGGGCCACCCGCGCGCCGTGCCGGCTCGACGGCCTCCACCGCAGTGCCGCAGCGCTCCTCGACCCCGGCGGCCGTCGCGGCGGCGCGCAGCACGTCGAGCACCGCCGTCGCCTTGTTAGGCAGCGGGTAGAGCCGGCCCTCCGACTCCTCGCGCCAGCAGAGCCCGTGGTCGGCGAAGAACGCCTGCACCCCGTTGGCCGCCACGGGCCAGGAGACGCCACGCCCCGCGCGCTGCGCATCGGATGCGCCCCCCTCCTCGGCGCCGACGGCACGCGGCGCGCCGGCGGCCCCCGCCGCGCACGACGCGGCCCCGAGC
>NZ_QWKK01000159.1 GCF_009911695.1 Enterorhabdus sp. P55
CGCCGCGGCCGAGGCCGAGCTGCGCGGGGCCGCCTCGACGCTGGCGGAGGTGGCCGCGAGCCGCGCCGCCGCCGACGAGCGCGTGGCCGCCCTCGACCAGTCCTACCGCGACCTCGGCGTGCGCCGCGGCAGCCTTGAGCGCGAGTCGTCGGCCTTGGGTAAGGACGCGCGCGACCTGGAGGCCAAGATGGACGTGGCGCGCCGCCGCCACGCCGAGACCCAGGAGGCGCTCACCAACGGGCTCGCCCACGTGAAGGTGATCGAGGGCCACAGCGCCGAGCTCGAGCTCTCGCTCGCCCGCGCCCAGGCCGACGCCGAGTCGCTCGCCGCCGAGGCCGCTGCCGCCGCCGAGGCGCTCGCGACGCTCGACGAGCAGGAGTCGGCCGCTCGCAAGCTCGTGGGCACGTGCACCCAGGCCCGCGAGGCCACCCGCACCGCCCTCGACGAGGCGCGCGACGCCGAGCGCGCCCTGGCGGCGCAGATCCAGGCCCTCGAGGAGGTCGAGCGCGCCTCGGTGGCCGCGTCGGGCCCGGCGCGGGCCTGGCTCATGGAGCACGAGGACGAGCTGGCCGGCGCGCTTGAGCCGCTTGCCCACGTGGTGCGCGCCTCCGAGGGCTGCGAGGCCCTCGTGGAGGCGCTGCTCGGCCCGGACGTGGCCACGCTGCTCGTCGACGACGCGGTGTGCGCAGCCTCGGTGGCCTCGGTGCTCGCCGCCGCCGAGCTGGAGGGCGAGGTGTCGCTGCTCCTGCGCGAGGACGCCTCGCCCGACAGCCTGCCCGAGGCCCGCGCCGCCGCCTACCCGGCCGACGCTCCGGGCACCCCGCTCATCGAGCGTCTCGCCTTCCCGCCCTCGGCGGCCCGCGCGGTGCGCGCCGTGCTGGGAGACGTGGTGCTGTGCGCCACGCTCGACGACGCCCTGGAGGCCCACGGCGCCGACGCCTTGGGGCTGCGCTTCGCCGCCGCCGACGGCTCGGTGGTGTGGCCGAGCGGCAAGGTGAGCGTGGGCACCGCCGTGGACGAGGGCGCCGAGGGCGTGCTCGCCCGCGTCCGCCGCGTGGAGGACCTGCGCGGCGCGCTCGCCGATGCCCAGGAGGCCACGGCCACGGCTCAGCGTGAGGCCAGCGAGGCGGAGGAGTCCCTGCGCAAGGCCCAGGCCGCGAGCCTGGACCTGAGCCAGCGGCTCGCCGCCCTGCGCGGCGGCGCCGAGGCGTCGCGGTCCCAGGCCGACCGGGCCGAGGAGAAGCTGACCGCCGTCCGTCGCGAGCTCGAGTCGGTGACGCGCCAGCGCGAGGAGGCCGAGGCCATCATCTCGAGCGCCCGTCCCGACGTGGAGACCTATGAGCGCCAGATCGCCGAGTGCCAGCAGGGCCTGGCCGATGCCAAGGCCAAGCAGGAGGAGATCCAGGCGGAGCTGGCCCCTCTGCGCTCGGAGGCTCATCGCGTGTCCGAGGAGCTGGCCGAGGCCAAGCTCGAGGCCGCCAAGCTCGCCGAGCGCGACACCTACGCCGCCCGCGTGCGCGACGCCCGCCTGGGCGACCTGGAGGCCCTGCGCGAGACGGTGGCCGAGGCCCGCGAGCTTCTGGCCGTCAAGACCGTGTCGGCCCGCCGCCTGGAGCCCCTGCTCGCCGTGTTCGAGGAGCTGACGCTGTCGGCCCGCCGCTGGACGCGCGACCTGGAGGAGCGCGCGAGCGCCGCCCAGGACTCCTCCACCGGCCTGCACGCCTCCATCACCGAGGCCCGAGCCGCGGCCCATCGCGCCCATGACGCCTTCGACGTCGTCAACGAGCAGCTCTCCGCCGCGCGCGTGGAGAAGGGCCGCCTCGAGCTCAAGGTGGAGGCGGCGGTGAACGTCATCGTGGCCGACTGCAAGACGCCGCTCGAGACGGCGCTCGTCCTGCCCCCGCTCGAGGACCGCCCGCTCGCGGAGGAGACCGCGTTTCGCCTCCAGCGGCGTATCGCCAACCTCGGCACCATCAACCCGGACGCGGCCGAGGAGTATGACGAGCTCAAGGCGCGCTTCGACTACCTGGCCGGCCAGCTGTCCGACCTCGACTCGGCGCGCAAGTCACTCGCCAAGATCAACCGCGTCATCGACGCGCGCATGAAGGACGACTTCGTGCGCACCTACGAGGAGGTCAACGCCAACTTCCAGGAGATCTTCGCCGTGCTGTTCCCCGGCGGATCGGCCAGCCTGTCGCTCGTGGATCCGGACGACTTGGAGAACACCGGCGTGGAGGTGACGGCCCAGCCCCGCGGCAAGCGCATCACCAAGATGATGCTCATGTCTGGCGGCGAGAAGTCCCTCACCGCGCTCGCGCTCCTGTTCGCCGTGTACCGCACGCGCTCCACGCCGTTCTACATCCTCGACGAGGTGGAGGCCGCCCTCGACGACACCAACCTGCGTCGGCTCGTGGCCTACATCGAGCAGCTGCGCGACTCGACCCAGCTCATCATGATCACCCACCAGCGACGCACCATGGAGACGGCTGACGTGCTGTTCGGCGTGTCCATGCAGGCCGATGGCGTGACCAAGGTCATCAGCCAGAAGCTCGACCGCGCTCTCCAGTACGCGGAGTAGCGCCGCCGCCCGACCGAAGCGAAGGAGAGAGCCATGGGATTCTTAGACCGCATCAGCGAGGGGCTCACCCGCTCCCGCGACCGCTTCAAGGAGTCGATGAACGTCCTGCTCGATCGCGGGCCCGACCTCGACGAGGAATTCTGGGAGGGGCTGGAGGAGACGCTCATCCTGGCGGACGTGGGCGGCAGCGCGGCTGACTCGATCGTCGAGCGGCTGCGCGATGCCGCCACGCGCAAGGCGTTGCCGGATGCCTACGCCGTGCTCGACCTGCTCAACGACGAGATAGCCGCCTCCTTCACCGAGGGCGGCGCGGACATCCTGGGCGGCGAGCCGGCCCTCGTGCTGTTCGTGGGCATCAACGGCACGGGCAAGACCACCACGGTGGGCAAGATCGCCAAGGAGCAGACCGACGCCGGGCGCGCGGTCATCTTAGGCTCGGCCGACACCTTCCGCGCCGCTGCCATCGAGCAGCTCGAGGTGTGGGCGCGCCGGGCCGGGGTGGAGATGGTCACCCGCGAGCGCGGGGCCGATCCGGCGAGCGTGTGCTACGACACCATCGAGCGCGCCGAGGCGGTCGGGGCCGATCTCGTGCTCGTGGACACCGCCGGGCGCCTGCACACCTCCGCCGACCTCATGCGCGAGCTGGAGAAGGTGGTGAGCGTGGTGCGCAAGCGCGCGAAGCTGCCCGTCTACACCGTGCTCGTCATCGACGCGACCACCGGACAGAACGGCTTGCAGCAGGCTCGCGAGTTCAACCGCGCGCTCGATGTGGACGCGCTCATCGTCACCAAGCTCGACGGCACCGCCAAGGGCGGCATCGCCCTGGCCGTGAGCCACGAGCTGGAGCTGCCCATCATCAAGATCGGCGTGGGGGAGGGCATCGACGATCTGCGTGACTTCGACGCCCACGAGTTCGCCGCCGCCCTGGTGGGCGCCTTCGACGAGCGCTTCGACGAGGACGAGGACTCCCTGCGCGGCGAGAACGCCAAGGAGGCGGCCGTCACGGCGGGGGAGCGGCGCCGCGACGTGATCGAGGGGGCGCCGGCGGTTTCGGAGCCGGCTGACGTCGCCGCGCCCGAGGATGACGGGGCCGAGACTGCGGGGGAGCCCGCGGCTGGCGAGGCGTCCGACGCCGAGGCGGCCCCGGCCGCCGACGGCACGCCAGATGCGGCCGACGCGCCGGATGCCGGCGACGCCGACGAAGCGGGCGCGGCC
>NZ_QWKK01000160.1 GCF_009911695.1 Enterorhabdus sp. P55
CCTCGGGCGAGGCCGGCAGGCGGGGACGCAGGCGCCCCCCCTCGCCGCGGGCGCCCCCCCGCCTTCACCCGAGCCCGGCGGGCAGGCCGACGCAGGCGGGGACTGCGGCCCGCCGGGGCCCTCAGGCGAAGCCCCCGCCCCGACGGGTTCGCGGGCCCTACCTCGTCCAGGAGAACATCTGGCGGATGCGCTCGCCGGTCTGCTCGATCTCGTGGGTGTTGATGGCCTCGCGCTGCTCGAGGAGCCACTTATGGCCGTCGGCGCAGTCGGCCATGAACGCGCGGGCGAACGAGCCGTCCTGGATGCGGGCGAGGATCTCGCGCATGGCCTCGCGGCTCTGCTCGTTGATGACCTTGGGGCCGGCGTAGTACTCGCCGTACTCGGCGGTGTTGGAGATGGAGTAGTTCATGAAGTGGATGCCGCTCTCGTACATGAGGTCGACGATCATCTTCATCTCGTGGTAGCACTCGAAGTAGGCCAGCTCCGGCGGATAGCCCGCCTCCACCAGCGTCTCGAAGCCGGCCTTCACCAGCTCCACGAGGCCGCCGCAGAGCACAGCCTGCTCGCCGAAGAGGTCCTCCTCGGTCTCCTGGGCGAAGGTGGCCTTGATGATGCCCGAGCGGGCGCCGCCCACGCCCCAGCAGTAGGACAGCGCCGTGTCCCAGGCCCTCCCGCTGGCGTCCTGGGCCACGCAGGCCAAATCGGGCACGCCCGAGCCCTCGGTGAACTGGCGGCGCACGATGTGGCCGGGGCCCTTCGGGGCGCACATGATGACGTCCACGTCCTCGGGCGGGGTGATGTAGCCGTAGTGCACGTTGAAGCCGTGGGCGAAGGCCAGGGTGTCGCCAGCGTGCAGGTGCGGGGCGATCTGCTCCTCGTAGACCTGGGGCTGAAGCTCGTCGGGCACGAGGATCATGACGAGGTCGGCCTCCTCGGCCGCCTCCTCGACGGTCTTGACCGCAAGCCCGGCCTCCTCGGCCGCGGCCCAGGACGACGAGCCCTCGCGCAGGCCCACGCGCACGTCGCAGCCGGAGTCGCGCAGGTTGAGGGCGTGGGCGTGACCCTGGGATCCGTAGCCGATGACGGCGATCTTCTTGCCGCGGATGACGGAGGGGTCGCAGTCCTGCTCGTAGTAGATGGTGACGGCCATGTCGGTTCCTCTTTTCCTTTCGTCGAATGCCGTTGTCTATGATGGTCGGGCACGGGGCCCGGGGTTTTCGCAGGGCCCGGGGGCCGGGGCGCTCCTGCGCGAAGCCGTCCGCCGGCGCCGGGGAGCCTAGTCCTTGGCGTTGCGGCTCATGGCGATCTTGCCGGTGCGGACGATCTCCTTGATGCCGTAGGCGCGGAACAGGTCCTCCAGGCCCGCCAGCTTGGCCTCGTCGCCGGTGGCCTCGATAGTGAGCGAGGCGCGGCCCACGTCCACGATCTTCGCGCGGAAGATGTTGGCAATCTCGATGATCTCGCTGCGCCGCTCGGGCGTGGCGGCCACCTTGAACAGGGCCAGCTCGCGCTCGATGGCGCCCTCGTCGGTGAGGTCGGTGATCTTGTGGACGTCGATGAGCTTGTGCAGCTGCTTGGTGATCTGCTCGTAGGCCACCTCGTCGGCCCGCACGATGGCGGTCACCCGCGACATGGTGGGGTCCTCGGTGGGGCCGACCGAGAGCGACTCGATGTTGAAGCCGCGCCGCGAGATGAGCCCGGTCACGCGCGAGAGCACGCCGGGCTTGTTCTCGACGAGCGCCGAGAGCACGTGTCTCATGAGGCGCCTCCCTTCCCGCCGGCCTGAGCTCGCACGTGGGACCGCCAATCCCCCGCCGCAGGCGAGCCGTCCTGGCCCAGCCGCGCGCCGGTATCCTCCGGGCCCGACTCCCAGCGGCCGCCGAACTGCGCGTCTATCTGGGCGCAGGGCGACGAGGCCGGGGCGTCGGCCACGCCGGGCATGGCCGTGCGCACAGCCCCTACGGCCACGTCGATGGCGCCCATGATGTCGTCGAGGCCGGCCCCCGGCGCCACCATGGGGTAGACGTTCTGCTCGGGTGAGATGGCCACGTCCAGCAGGTAGGGGCCCGGCGCGGCGAGCATGCGTTCGATGGCGCCGGCCACGTCGGCGGGACGTTCCACCCGCTCGGCGGCCCAGCCGTAGGCGTCGGCCAGCTTGACGAAGTCGGGCACCGGGTCGAGCAGCGTCTCGGCGTAGCGCCCGTCGTAGAACAGCTTCTGCCACTGGTGCACCATGCCCAGGCACCGGTTGTCCATGATCATCACCTTCACGGGCACGCCGTTGGCCGTGGCGGTGGCCATCTCCTGGAGGTTCATCTGGAAGGAGCCGTCGCCGGCCACGCACACCACCTGGGCCTCGGGACGGGCCACGGCCGCGCCGAGGGCCGCCGGGAACCCGAAGCCCATGGTGCCCAGCCCGCCCGACGAGAGGAAGGTACGCGGGTGCTCGCGGGGCAGGAACTGGTGGGCCCACATCTGGTGCTGCCCCACCTCGGTGGTGATGATGGAGCGCTCCGGGTCGAGCTGGCGGCCGAGCTCGGCCATGACCAGCTCCGGTATCACCTCGTCGGCGGCGTCGCGCACGTTGGGATGGTAGAAGGGATAGCGCTCGCGCCAGAGCGCCAGGTCGGCCACCCACTCGGCGTCCCGCGGCTCGGCGCCGTCCTTGTCCAGCTGGCTGATCAGCGCCGCCAGCACCCCCTTCAGGTCGCCCACGATGGGCACGTCCACCTGCACCACCTTGCCGATCTCGGCCGGGTCGATGTCGATGTGGACGATGCGCGCGTTGGGGGCGAAGCGCGACAGGCGCCCGGTCACGCGGTCGGAGAAGCGGGCGCCGCAGGCGATGAGCACGTCAGCCTCAGTCATGGCCATGTTGGAGTACTTGGCCCCGTGCATGCCCACCGGCCCCAGGTTGAGCGGATGGGAGGAGGGCACCGACCCCTTACCCATGAGGGTGGTGACCGCCGGCACGTCCATGCGGTTCATGAGGGCGACCACCTCCTCGGACGCCTCGGAGATGACGGCGCCGCCGCCCACGTAGAGCAGCGGGCGCTCGGCCTCCTCGAGCAGGCGCGCGGCAGCCCGCACCTGGCGCGCGTTGCCGCGGTAGGTGGGCTTGTAGGAGGGCAGGCTCACCTCGTCGGGATAGGAGAAGGTCATCTCCTCCCCCGCCAGGTCGCTCGGCACGTCGATGAGCACCGGCCCGGGGCGGCCCGTCACGGCGATGTGGAAGGCCTCGCGCACGGTGCGGGTGAGCTCGTCAGTGCTCTGGAGCAAAAAGGAGTGCTTCACCACGGGCATGGTGATGCCCACGATGTCGGACTCCTGGAACGAGTCGGTGCCGATGACGCCGCGCCCCACCTGGCCGGTGATGACGACGAGGGGCACCGAGTCCATGTAGGCGGTGGCGATGCCCGTGACGGTGTTGGTGGCGCCCGGCCCGCTGGTCACGATGACCACGCCGGGGCGCCCCGTGGAGCGCGCGTAGCCGTCGGCCATGTGCACGGCGCCCTGCTCGTGGCGGGCAAGCACGTGGGTGATCTGCTCGGAGTCGTAGAGCGCGTCGTAGAGCTTGATGGCCTGGCCGCCGGGGTAGCCGAACACCACGTCGACCCCCTCGGCCTCCAGCGAGGCCACCACGGCCTCGGCGCCGCGCATGACGCGGCCCTCCTTGGCCGTGCGCGACCCCAGGCCGCGGCACGCCCCGGCGCTCGCGGCGCTGCGCCGCGCCGGTTCCGCGCTC
>NZ_QWKK01000161.1 GCF_009911695.1 Enterorhabdus sp. P55
AGCCCCCGCCCTCTCCCTGCACCCGCCCCTCCGCTTCGCCGCCTTGGCCCCGATTCCGATTTTCTGGCCAAAAACACCCTGGTTTACGCACCCGATACGACCAAAACCGCGTAAACCGTACGCTTTTTGACCAAAACGGGCGTCGCAGAGCGCCGATCGAGCGTAAACCATAGAGAAATTGGCCACGCTTTCGCCTCCACCCTTCGACCACCTGAGCAGGTGCCTTCCGCGCACTCTTCCCACCGCCCCCCTATCTCCCCTTCCTATGGGGAAATTATTTGATTATCAAAGTAATAGTGGCCTACGCCTCCCGGCTTTGCTAGCCTACGCTGCGGGTTTACGTTTTTCGAGACAGGAGGCGCCGATGGGCGTTCGCATTATCGTTGATTCCGGCAGCGACATGGAGGCTGCCTACGCCGCGGAGCATGACGTGACGGTCGTTCCGCTGAAGGTGGCATTCTCCGACGGCGAGTACGCCCAGGACGTCGACTTGTCGCGCGACGAGTTCTACGCACGCCTGGTGGAAAGCGACGAGATCCCCTCCACGAGCCAGGTGCCGCCCGTCGAGTTCCAGCGGCTCTTCGACGAGGCCGTCGCCGCCGGAGACGACGTGGTGTGCGTCTGCCTCTCAAGCAAGCTGTCGGGCACCTACGACAGCGCCTGCCTGGCCGCCGCCGCGCACCCCGGGCGCGTGTTCGTGGTGGACAGCCTCAACGCCACCGTCGGCGAGCGCGTGGTGGCCGAGCGCGCCCTCTCCCTGCGCGACGAGGGGCTTTCTGCCGCCGCTATCGCCGAGCGGCTGGAGGTCGAGCGCGGCGAGGTGTGCCTGGTGGCGGTGCTCGACACCCTCGAGTTCCTCAAGAAGGGCGGCCGCATCTCGGCGGCGACGGCCATCGCGGGCGGGCTGCTGTCCATCAAGCCGGTCATCGGCGTGGTGGACGGCGAGGTGGCCATGCTCGGCAAGGCGCGCGGCTCGAAGCAAGGCAACAACCTGCTGCGCCAGAAGATCGCCGAGAGCGGGGGCGTGGATTTCTCGCGCCCCATCTGGCTGGGCTACACGGGCCTGGACGATGCGCTCCTGCGCAAGTACGTCGCCGACAGCCGCGAGCTCTTCGACACCGCAGTGGCCGAGCCGCCCACGACCCATGTCGGCAGCGTCATCGGCACCCACGTGGGGCCGGGCGCCATCGCCGTGGCGTTCTTCCACGCCTAGGGCACGCTCCCCTGCCGAAACGACAAGCGGCCCGCGATTGCTCGCGGGCCGCTTGTCGTTTTCAGGCTGTCGCTCGCCGGCTAGACGCGCTTGATGAAGCGGCCGTCGCGGGTGTCGATCTGCAGCACGTCGCCGATCTCGATGAACGTGGGCACCTGCAGCTCGACGCCGGTCTCGAGCGTGGCGGGCTTGGTGGTGTTGGTGGCGGTGTCGCCCTTGAAGCCGGGCTCGGTGTGGGTCACCTCCAGCTCGACGAACATCTGCGGCTCGATGGAGATGAGCTCGTCGCCGGCGTAGAGCAGCGTGGCCTCGTCGTTCTCCTTGAGCCACTTGGCCGCGTCGCCCACGGTGTCGGTGGGGATGGACATCTGCTCGTAGGTGTCGTTGTCCATGAAGTAGTAGTCGGAGCCGTCGTTGTAGAGGTACTGCATCTTCTTGGTCTCCAGGCGCACGGAGTCGAACTTCGTGCCGGAGTTGAAGGTGTAGTCCACGACGCGGCCGGTCTTGATGTCCTTGAGCTTGGTGCGCACGAACGCGCCGCCCTTACCGGGCTTGACGTGCTGGAACTCGACGATGGTGCACATCTTGCCGTTGTTGATGATGCACATGCCGTTCTTGAAGTCTGCCGTAGAGATGCTAGCCACTGGAGTGTCCTTTCACACAGCTCGCCCGCGCACGATGCAGGCGGGCCCGGGGTTTCAAACTGGTCTATTATACGCGCGACCTGCCAAACGCGCCAGAAAACCTGCGAAAAGACGGGAATGGAGAGCAGAGCCGGCGGCCGGGACCGAACCCGCTAAGCCAGGAAGCCGCCTCGGGCGGGCAAATCCTCTGCAAGGAGCGGATTTTCTGCAAATTCGAACGGTTTTGCACTGGCCTGAAGCGCGATGGAGCGCCATTCGCAAAGAGGCGGCGACTGTCTCCGTGAAGCAGTTTTCGTTCTCCCTGGTCAGGTTATGCCTCATGCGAGAATAATTTCTCCGACGCCCTGTCGGGGAGTGCAAAACCGCGCGAATTTGCACGACAAGGCGATTCTTTCGAGGAACGACGGGCAGCAGCCGGCCCCACCAGCACGACGAAGAAGATGGAAGCGGAACAACGAGAGGCGGCGGCCGGGCGGAAGGCGGGAGCCCGCCGGATCCGGCGGGCAGATGCCGCGCGTCAAGCGGGGCGCCCGGCGCTCCCGCGGCACCGGGCGTCCCCAAGCAGGGCTAGCCGAGACGAGAAGGAGGCCCCATGTACGGGGCCTCCTTTTTTGCAGACTGTTCGCAAGATGCGGGCGCAGGCGCGACCGCGCTAGAGGATCACCATCTCGTGGGTCGAGCGGGTGAAGACGTCGAAGCCGTCGTCGGTGACGACGCCGAAGTCCTCCAGGCGCATGCCGAAGCGGCCGGGTAGGTAGATGCCGGGCTCCACCGTCACCACGTTGCCGGCCACGAGCTCGCGGTCGTTGCGGGGCGAGAGCACCGGCTCCTCGTGGATGTCGATGCCCACGCCGTGACCCAGACCGTGGCCCATCGCGCCCCCGAAGCCGGCCTCGGCGAGCACCGCCTCGGCGTGCTCGTGGGCGGCGCGGCCCGTCACGCCCGGGCGCAGCAGTGCCTCCACCTCCTCGTTGGCACGGCGGATGGCCTCGTAGGCGGCGCGCATCTCGGGGTCGGGCTCCCCCAGGAACACCGTGCGCGTCATGTCGGAGCAGTAGCCCCAGGCCCGCGCCCCGAAGTCGAGCACCACGCACTGGCCGGCCTCGAGCACCGTGGCGCCGGGGATGGCATGGGGGCTCGCGCCGTTGGCGCCCGCGGCTACGATAGAGGAGAACGCCAGGCCCCAGGCGCCCTGGCGCTCCATGAAGCCCTCCAGCTCCAGCTGCACCTCGCGCTCGGTCATGCCCGGCGCCATGAAGCCCACGATATGGGCGAAAGCGGCGTCAGTGATGGCCTGGGCGGCACGCATGCGGGCCACCTCCGAGGCGTCCTTCACCGCGCGCAGGCCCACCACCACGCCAGAGGTCTCGCGGAAGGGAGCCGACGGCGAGAACGCGTCCTCGAGCCGGCGGAACTCCGCCAGCGAGATGGCGTCCTCGATGCCCAGGTCACGGGCGATCTCGTTGCCGTGGAGCCGCCGAGCGAAGGCCGCGTGGGTCTCGCGGGCGTCGTCCACCTCAAGCGGCTGACCCGCGGCGGCTGCGCGGCAGGCCGTGGCGTAGCGCGAGTCGGTGTGGAGCACCGCGCGCTCGCGGTCGACGTAGAGGGCGTGGGCGGCCTCCTCGTCGAAGACGCGGTCGAAGGCGGTGAGCCAGACGATGTCGGAGGTGCCGCGCACCAGGAAGGCGGCCATGTCGGCACCGGCGCAAGCCTGGCGCAGAAGCCCCAGGCGGCGCGCGCAGGCGCCTCCGTCCACAAGCCCCGCGCCCGCCGGGTCAGCGGCGGCGCGGGCCTGCTCGTCGGCCAGCGCGCGGGCGTCGGCGGCCGTCATGGCCAGCG
>NZ_QWKK01000016.1 GCF_009911695.1 Enterorhabdus sp. P55
CGGGCGGACCGGCAGGCGAGCCGTCGGGCGGGGCGGCGTGCGCGGGCGTGCGGGCCGGCGGGCGAGCCGCCGGATGAACAGCGCCCGCCCCCCCTGTGCGCCCCGCGAGCGCCTCTTCCCACCAGCGCTCGAGTCGCGACTGCCGCGAGCGATGCCCCGACTCGCCGCCTTGCCCCTTCGGAGAAGTTTCGGGCCAAAATCAGCATGGTTTCCGCCATTGGAGGACGTTTCGCTACCCTCTCAGCTGATTATCTTCAATTGAAAATCATCCTGACGAGGGGGTATTGCAGTGCTGATTCGACGAGAGCGACCAAACCCGACGAAGCCCGCGTAAACCGCGGTGTTTTTGGCCAGAAACTCCCGTCTTCGCTGCCAAGGCACCGCCCGCCGCCGTGCGCCACACAAGTCACCGAGACGCCGGGGCGATGACCGCGGCGACTCAACTCGCGCAGACGCAGCCGGCTGACATTCGCTTGGGCCGTCACCGACCACGGCACGGATCACCCGGACGTTCTGTCGCGCTCCGCGCCGATGAGGCCCCTCCCCGCGACGACGCTCCGTCCGGCAAACCCCTGGCCCCAGGGCCGCCGCCGTTCGCACCCGATCCGCCGCCTCGCCCTCCCCGGGAAGTTTCTGGCCAAAAACGCCACGCTTTCCGCTGCTGGAAGGCGCCGCGCGACGCTCCCGGCTGACTATCCCCGGACGAGAATCATCCTGACGAGGGCCTATCGCAGCGCGGATCCGGCATGCGCCACCAGCGTCGGCAGAATCTGCGTAAACCGCGGTGTTTTTGGCCAGGAACTCCCGCCTTCACCGTACAGCCCGCCGCCACCGGCGCCCGACGGCCCGCGCTCACCGGCGGCGCCCCGTCCTCGGCCGTGCGCCGCGCGCCGTTGCCACCCGCGGTGTCGTCCGCTATGATGCGCGGACGACACCGCCGAGGAAGGGAGCCGCCGTGGAGATCGTCATCGCGCATCCGGAGCAGCTGGACGCCATCGTTGCTCTCACCGAGCGCGCGCAAGCCGCCATGGCCGCGCTCGGACTCGACCAGTGGCAGAACGGCTATCCCAACCGCGCTGTATGGGAGGCCGACATCGCCGCGGGCGGCGCCTACGCGGCCCTCGACGAGGGACGTGTGGCGGGCATGATGCGCTACTGCGCAGGCCCCGACCCCTCATACGCGACCATCGACGGCGCCTGGCTCACAGACGGCCCCTACGCCGCCATCCACCGCCTGGCCGTCGACCCCGATCTGCGCGGACGCGGCCTGGCCGGAACGCTGCTCGCCTTCGCCTGCGAGAAGGCCGCCGCCGAGGGCCTGGCCTCGGTGCGCATCGACACCCACGCCGACAACGTCCCCATGCAGCGCGCTCTGGCCAAGGCCGGATTCGCCCGCTGCGGCACCGTCACCCTCGCCGAGGGGCTGGAGGCCGGCGCCCCACGCCTCGCCTACGAGCGCGCCCTCTCCCCCACCGCCTAGCCGCCGCACCGACGGCCGGCAAGCAGCGCGCAACGCGTAGCATCTGAGGCATCCGCAGCTCCAGGGCTATCGAGCGCGAATCGAGGCTCCACCTAAATGCATCCCCCGGCACCGACAAGCAGCCGGCTTGAGGAGAGCATCACTCGCAAAGTGGCCAAAAAAGACGAGTTGACGACAAGGGGCAAGCGCTCTTCGACACCCTTCGCAGCAAAACCCCAGGTCGTAAAAGTTACCTATAGGATACTCTTCCTTGGGAAGCGCGGAAGAGGCGCGAAATGCCACCTCCACCGTCGTCAGCTCGTCTTTTTTGGCCACTTTAGCCGCAAGAACCGCACATCCGCCAATCGCGTGCCCTCCGAAGAGCGAGGGGCGTCCGCCACGACACCCTCCTCCGCAATTCGCGGCCTACCGCAGCCAGACGGCTGCGTGCATACGACCCTATGGTACTATGACAAACGTTTCCTGCGAGCCTGAAGGAGGTGAGGCGATATGTCCAAGAAGCGGAAGCGCCGCAGCGCACCCAGCGGCACGGTGGTCTGGCGCCAGACGGCCGAGGAGGCCACGCTGGCGGGCAAGCCGCGCTACAACGGCTACGCCTGCGGCCACGGCCCGCACGGCGACACGCGCTACAACCGCGCCCGGGCCAAGCAGGCCTGGCACCGGCAGATCGGGCAGGAAGGAGCCTCTCGGGGCTCCTTTCCCTTTTCAGGACGCGGAACCGCCGGGGCGCCCCGCTGCGATGCCCCGGCTCCGGCCCCGCCCCTTCCCCGCCCTATTCCGCGCGCCAGCGCTTGAGCTGGGGGAGCACCACGCCCATGAGGGAGACGGCGTCGTCGGGGGACACGTCGTTGGCCTGGGCCATCATCGGCGCGCAGAACTCGATCATCTCCTCCATCGTGCAGTCGGCGGCATAGCTGCCGTCCTCCTTCACGCACCAGGCGCACCACTCGTCGGAAGGCGTGCCGTCGGCAGCGCGGGCGCGATCCTCGTCGCGGGTGAGGTACATGCCGCAGCTCTGGCAGAAGGCGCCCTCGGGCGGCATCTCCATGAGCAGGGTCACGGGCACGTCGAGCACGGCGGCGATGAGCTTGATCATGTCGATGCCGGGACGCGTCTCGCCGCGCTCCCAGCGCGAGACGGCCTGGCGCGTCACGTAGAGGCGGTCGGCCAGCTGCTGCTGGGTGAGGCCGCGCTCCTCGCGTAGGCGGGGAAGCAGCGCGCCCACCGGCATGCCGAAGGCGGACTGGCGCAGCGGGGGCGCGGCCGGCGCAACGGGGGCGGGGCTGACGGGGGATGCGCCGGAGATGGCGGCGGAATCGACGGGCATGGCGGGGCTCCTTTCAGTCGGTTGGCCCATCTAATCACGTCCACAGCGTCCCGTAAAGCAACAGCCTGTTGCCTGCCGGCGCGCGAACACGCCGCGCGCAGCGATGGCCCGCCGGACAAAGGCGGAAATGGCGCAGCCGACGGCCCCGCCCCCGCCCCTTTTCCCGCGCCTCCGTCCAGCACCGCATCGCCAAACGGCTTTCGTCTTTACCGCCTCCCCCGCTCGGCAGCAGCGCCATCCTCGCCCGCCCGCCTGACCGGAAACCGGCGATATCGGCGAGACGCGGGGGACGAAGCCGGGCACCTGCGGCAGGCGCAGTAGAATAAGGCGCGGGCAAGGCAAGGAGGCACCTGATGACCTGCGGATACACGGCAGACGACTTCGACGGCGACGCGCATGTCCCGCCTGATGAGGCGCTCGCGCGCCTCGCAGAGGGCAACCGCATCTACGTGGAGGCGCTCGACCACCACCGCGACCTGTCGCCCGAGCGCGTGCGCGACCTCTTCGAAAACGGCCAGCGCCCCTTCGCCACCATTGTGACCTGCGCGGACTCCCGCGTCGTCCCCGAGCACATCTTCATGGCCGGGCTCGGCGAGGTCTTCGTGATCCGCGTGGCGGGCAACGTCGTGGGGCCGACGGAGGCAGCAAGCGTCCTCTACGCCTGCGAGCACCTGCACACGCGGCTCCTGCTCGTGCTCGGGCACACCCACTGCGGCGCCATCAAGGCGGCGCTCGACGGCGAGGCCGGGCCGCTCGCGCCCATCACCGAGCGCATCACCGCGGCCCTCGGCAGCGAGCGCGACCCCTACCGGGCAAGCGTCCTCAACACCGAGGCGGCCATCGACGAGCTGCGCGCGCTGCCCGAGCTGGCCGCCCTCGAGCACGCGGGCCGCCTCATGGTGCGCGGCGCCATCTACCACACCCACTGCGGCGTCGTCGACTTCCTCTAGAGAAGGGGCTGCGCGAGCCTCCCCGTGAGCTTCCCCATCAGAAGGTCGGCCTGGAGGGCCAGGGCGGCGTCCTCGCCGGGTGTCAGGCGGAGCACGTCGGTGGTGTAGTCCTGACGGGTAAGCGCCACCTGGGCGTGGACGGTCTGCACGAGATCCACCTGCATGAACGCGAGCGTCTCCGCGAGATCGGCCGCACAGTAGCGCGCCCGCGCGCCACCGCCGGCGCAGCTGAGGGCCACCGGCTTGCCCTTGGCCACGGTGTCAGATCCGCCGGGCTCAAGCGGGCGCGACAGCCAGTCGAGCAGGTTCTTCAGCACGCCGGGGACGCCGTGGTTGTACTCGGGCGAGAACACCCACACCGCATCGGCCGCCGCCACCTCGGCGCGAACGCGGCGCACCTCGGCGGGCGGGGGGAACTCCGCGTCCTGGTTCATGAACGGCAGATTCGCGTAGTCGAGCCAGCGCGTCTGCGCACGCCCGGCCAGGTGGGTGGCCGCGCGCTGGCCCGCCTGGCGGTTGAGCGAGCGCTCCCGCAACGACCCGCAGATGAGCAGCACCGTCGGCAGGCTGGACGGCACGCCGATGGCAGCTGCGGCCCCGAGGGCGCCCGCGGCCGCCCGCACGCCGGACATCTCGGCTGCGGCCCCGGCGTCCTCGACGCCCGCCGGGGCCGCAGCCGCGTCGGCGCCGGGCGCCATGCCCGCAGATCCGCTCCTCGTGTTCTCCATGATCGCTCCCTTCTTCGCAGTTGGGAGCGGATGATACGCAACCGAGACGGCTGGAGACGTGACGCGGAGTCATCGGGCGATGATCCGTTACGCGCCCGCAGGAACCGCGACATGCCGCCGAGCCACCTCACGGGAGAATCGCGCCTGCGGGGCGGAGGTGGCGGGGTCGACGGGGGCCGGGAGGCAGCACCCAGCAGCGGGCGAGCGCGACGCTCAGCAGGGCCAGGGGGCCGGCGGGGGCGGCGGGGTTCGGCGGGGACAGCGGAGACGGAGGGGCACGGGCGAGCGCGACGCTCGGCAGAACGGCGGGACCGGCGGCGGGCGCGACGCTTGGCGGAGGGCGGAGGGACAGCACCTGGCAGAGGGCGGAGGCGGCGTCCGACGGGGCGACGGGGGCCCACGACGCTCGACGGGCGCGACGCCCGGCGAGAAAAACTGCACAATTTCGACGACTTTGCGACAACCGGACCCGGAGATCGCATCACGCATCGCGCGTTTTCCCAGGTAAGCGATGACCGCGTTGTCGTCATACCCCCATCGCGAGGCCGAAGTAGCTCCCCTTCGCCTGATTTTTGTCACAAAGTCGTCGAAATTGCACGCAAAACGACGGCGGGGCCCGACGCGCCGCGAACCCCCCCCCGTCTCGCAACACGCACCCGCAGCGTCGACAGGGCCCGCCGGCGCCCGAGCCGTCGAGCGCCCCCCACAACCTAGCCCGGCCGACGGGAGCAGCCAGCCCCTCCCCGACGGCCTCCCTCCGCGAGGCCGGGGGCCTTGCCGTCTCCGGCGCAAAAAAGAGCCGGCGCGTGCCGGCTCCCGTGAAGTCGCTGGTCGGGATGACGTTAGCTTGGTCGAACAGCCCAAGCACCTCGCCGCCACGCGACGGCCCCACGTCGTCATCCACAACAAGAAGGATATGCAAGTCGCCGCCAACGATGACCACGCGCTTGACGAACGTCTCGCAGATGGTCTGCCTGTCGAGGTCAGCGGCCATGTTCTCGAGCCAGTACTCGACCGCATCCCGATCGAGCCGATAGGACTCGGCGGCCCTGGCGTCGGCGAGGCGCCTCTCAACGTCCTCCCTGCGAGCCGTGAGGGCCTCGACCCGCTCCCTGCCGCCAGGAGGGGCGATACCGTCCTCGATGGCGCGCCAGATGCGCTCGAAGGTCTGGTCGATTCGCCCGAGCTCCTCCGCAAGCATGTCCGACTGCCGCGGGCCGTCGCCGTCCTCCATCTCGAGAACGAGGTCGGCGATGGCCGACCTGACCTCGCTCGACCCCAGCCTGCCCATGACGGCATCCGCCACCGCCTGCTCGATGTCGTCCCGCCTCACGTTGAAGCCGTGCGCGTCGCACTTGTAGTAGTAGTGGCGCCTCCCGCTCGACGACGTGCCGCTCGTGCCGACCATGGGGGCGAGGTCGTCGCCCTCCAGGTGGAGGAGCTTGCCGGTGAGCGAGAACCGCGCGGTGTTCGCCTTCTTGCTCGGCATGGCGTGCGTGTCCAAGATGTCCAAGATGGCCTCCTGTTCCCCCTCCGTCCAGAGCGCCGGGATGCCATCCCGGACGACGTGGCCGGCGTAGCTGTACGTCCCGCAGTTCTGCACCCTCCGGAGCATCCTCGTCAGGGTGCCGATGTTCAGGGAGCCTCCCCTCTTGCCGCGGAAGTCGGGCTCGAGGGCCCTGGTGATCTCCGCCAGCGTGCTGCCGGCGAGCAGCATGTCCTTGGCCCGGACGAGGACGGCGCGCTCCTGCTCGTTGACCACGTGGAAGCCGTCCACGATGTCCCACCCGTACATGGGCTGGCCGTTGGCCATGCACCGCTCGGCGTTCTTCCGGATGCCGTCGCGGATGAGCACCGCCAGGTTCCGGGAATAGTACTCGGCTATGGCCTCGTCCATCGCCTCGTGCAGGAAGCTCGCCGGAGCGTCGTCGCTCTCCCCCTCGCGGACGGAGAACAGGCGCAGGCCCGCGGCCTTGAGGCGCCTCTTGTACCGACGCGAGACCTCGATGTTGCGGGCGAAGCGGTCGTTCTTGAGGTACACCAGGATGTCGTAGGCGCCGGCCTCGCCGTCGGCGACGGCGGCCTGGAACCCCGGGCGGGCGTCCGTCGTGCCGCTCACCCCGTAGTCGGTGTATACCCGCGCGACCTCCCAGCCCCTCGAGCCGATGAACGCGGTGCAGTGCTCCACCTGTATCTCGATGGACTCGTCTCGCTGGCTGTCGGACGAAAACCGCGCGTAGATGGCCGCACGTCCGCCAAGCCTCGGGCTGTCGCAAGAAACCAGCTGCACGGCTACCCCTTACGCGGACGCTGCGATCTGACGATCTTCCAGCCCCGCCGCCCCAGCTCGCGCGCCTTCTGACGCGCGGATGCCCCTCACTGCCCCGGCGGCCGCGTCCTTCCCGGCGTCTGAGAGGTGGGCGTAGTCCTCGTTCATGACGGCCTGGCGCTCGTCCTGGTACCTCTCGGCCACGAACTTGCGCCCCGCAAGATCGTCGAGGGTGCACTCAAGGGCGTCGGCAAACTCCCAGGCACTCTCAAGCGTGAACGTCCTACGCCCTTGCTCGTAGTCTGTATAGGTGTGGGGGTTCATTCCGATGTGGTCGGCGAAAGCCTTGGCGCTCTTAAAGCCCCGTTCTTTTCTGATTCGTTGAAGCTGCGTTTTCATGCGGGACCTCCCTATACCGCAGAATCTTAGGGGAAATGTACAAAATCGGCAATCTTTTTTGCAAAATCTTGTTGACATTTGTACTAATTCCCCTAAGATACTTACTTGTTTAAGGGGAATCGCCTTAAAAATGAAGGACGGAGTCGCAATGAAGATCAACCGCACCGCATACGACGCAGGCCGGAGCAACTGGGTCTCCGGGGAGACCGCCGACGGCTACGCCTTCGAGGCCCAGGTGTTCGCCGAGCCGAGCATGTGGGGAATCCCCACCGCCCGCTTCGAGGAAGGCGGCAACGTGTCCCGCCTGCGCGTCCTCGACCCCGACGGCCGCGAGGCCTACGCCTACGACCGCGGCCTCGACGGCGAGCCCGGCGACGAGGCGCTCGACGCGGCGCTCGAGATCATCGCGACCCTTGAGGCCGCGTTCTGCGAGGAGGCGTAAGCCATGAGGAACGAGAAGCTGCACCGCCGAGCCGCCGGGAGACCCCAGTGGTAGCCGTGGATGGGCTGCTCGTCGCCTTCATGGCTGCCGTGATCGGCTCGCTGCTCTACATCCAGCTACAGCTGCGCGACATCGCCAAGAAGCTCGACCCAGAAGAGCGCCGCCGGAATCCCCGTGGTAAGTAGCCACGTCGCCACCTCGATCACGACGCGCAAAGCCCGAGAAGCGCGACGGCGTCGCTTGGCAACGTCGAGGTAGCGCGGGTTGCTGCGCGAGTAGCGAAGAAGCGCGATATGTCGGCCGTTCCGGTTCACGCCGCAATTCGACCAAAGGTGTCGCACCTGGGAAAACGCGAAATAGACCCAGGGCGACCTGGCGACTACCGCAATCGCGAAACACCCATCGAATTGTCACTGACTCCGAAAAAACATAAGGCCTGGCAGAGGAAGGGAAGGGAACCGACATGAGAAACGAGAAGCTGTACCGCAAGGCCATCGAGATCGCCTCCGACGCCGAAAGGCGGTTCCTGGAGGCGCACGAGAAGAACCGGGGCGTCGCCCCCGACATCAGGGAGAGGCACCGCGAGACGTTCGTCCAGCCCGCCGCCACCGAGGCGTGCGCCCAGCAGTCCCTCATCGCCGAGCTGTTCGGCGTGTCCGAGGAGAAGGTGCACGAGGACATCACCCGGCTGCTCGCAGATCGCTAGGCAACACGGGCTCGGGATGCCCCAAAACTCGCCCCCCCCGTCAGGGCACCCGCGCCGACGCTAACAACGCGGGGCACTCTTGAGAATCGAACAGCTTGGAGGGGAACGGCGGGCGGCCACACGTCGCTAACCGTGCGCCCGGCCCCGCCGCTAGGCTCTT
The DNA here is from genome assembly GCF_009911695.1 of Enterorhabdus sp. P55. Taxonomy (GTDB): domain Bacteria; phylum Actinomycetota; class Coriobacteriia; order Coriobacteriales; family Eggerthellaceae; genus Enterorhabdus. Next base: position 8,462 of record NZ_QWKK01000016.1, read on the forward strand.
TCCCTGCGCTGCACATGACACTGCGCTGGCTGGCTCACCTCGCGGTGACGCTCCGTAACCGGCTTACCGACTTCGCCAGCATTACCGACAGCGCGCCTCGACCCGTTGTTAGCGCAACGGCTTCGCATGGGTGACTTTCGGGGCCTTACACCTTACGGCTCACCCAACAAGCAGGGACCGCGTCCTCAAAAAGTCGGCCATAGAAGGGCCTCCTTTCTCTAGAAAAGGACAAAGGAAAGTCTATCAGACAGGGCAACCGCTCCCCTCCAAGCTGTTCGATGCCCACCGCTTTCGCAGTGATCTGGCAGATGCAATCCCCGCCACGGCATTGCATCCCCCAGATCGCTGCGAGAACCAAGGAAGGAGGAAATCTATGGCCTGTACCAAGGAGAAAGTCGCCGAGGTCATTAGGGCCGAACGCGCGCGCCTTGGATGGAGCCGCGAAAAACTCGCGGAAGAATCGGGCATCCCAAGCGCGACCATCGGCGCCTACGAGAAGGGCGAGAACCGCATCACGCTGGAGAACGCCTGGGCGCTGGCAGACGTTTTCGCCCTGCCCATCGGCCCGCTCTACGGCCGCGACGAGAGCAAGTGCAAGAAGGTCAGCTAGCACAGGAAGGAGCACCAGAATGGAAGGCAAGACCCTGAGCGACCGCGCCAAGGAGACCGTGGTCGCCTGCATGGAGCACAGCCAGGCAGACCCTGGGGCCGTGGCCGTTCTCGGCAGCGCCTACGCGGACATCCTGGAGGCGGAGGCCAAGGTGAGCGCCGTGGGCATCGGCGGCGGGCTGCTCGAAGAGATCAAGAACCTGTAGAGGAGGAACCATGAGCGAGAGAAGCATAAGGGAGGTGGTCGGCCTCATCTGCGAGAGCCGGCGGCGGGGCGATGTCGTGACCCTCTCCATCGGGCACGACGGGCGCCTCTCCATCCTCACCGCCCCCAGCTACGTGCTGGACGCCGTGACCGACGGCGGCTACTACCTGAGCGCGGAGCTCGGCGCCGTCGTGGTCAGCGCGGAAGGCTCCGGACATGAGGCGGCGTGACGCCCGCGCAGAGGTGCATGTGCCGTACGGTCCTGGGGCACATGCACCGGTTCTACGCGGACCCGGAGAACGTCCGGCGGCTCGAGGAGTGGAAGCGGGGGCGCCAGCAGGCCGGGAAGCTAAGCGGCGCCCCCGCCGCAGAAAGCCGGCAGGGCCGGCACGATGCGAATCTTACCGCATCCGCGTCCTCGACGTGCTCCTCGTCCTCGTGATCGCGGCGGCAGCGGCGTCGCTGCTGTGGGGCTACGGCTGCGCATACCAGGAGGGCTACGGCAGGGGCTACGAGCGCGGGCAGGAGGTGGCACTCCATGCATGACGTCACCCCCGCCCTCTACGACGGCGCCGCCCGCACCCCGGCCATGCGCGTCGAGGAGGCATGCGCATGGATCGCCGAGGACTACCCGGCCAAGTGGCTGCGCCTCGTGGGCCTGTGCGAGCGGGCCGCCGGCGAGGGCTGGCCGCGCATCCGGCGCGGCGACCTGTTCGTGCTGGCGTCTCAGCAGGGCCTCCCCATCAGCGAGTGCATGGAGTTCCGCATGGACAACAACCTGTGGAGCGTGCTCAGCCGCTACCTGCTCATGTTCCGGCGCGACCTGGCGGGCGTCATCTTCCCCCGCGAGGCCGACGTCGACCGGGTTGACCTGGAGTCCATGTGGCGCGACCACGTGGCGCTCTCCACAAGATTCGAGGCCGCGACCTGGCAGGAGGCGGCCGAGGGGGTGAGGGCCGCGTGATCCAGCGCATGACCATCCCCGGCCGGCTCCCCGGTCTCAACGAGTACACCCGCGCCTGCCGCGCCCACCCCATGGCGGGCGCCAAGATGAAGCGCGAGGCCCAGGACGCGGTGCTGTGGTGCGCCAGGGCCGCGCGCCTCAGGCCCCACGGCGGCCCGGTGCGCGTCCGCTACCAGTTCTTCGAGGCCCCGGCCCGCAAGGGGGCGCGCCTGCGCGACAAGTCCAACATCGCGTCGTTCGCCGTGAAGGTCATCGAGGACGCGCTGGTGGAGGCAGGGCTCATCCCAGACGACGGGTGGGACGAGGTGGCCGGCTACTCCTGCGAGTTCGCCCGCACCGCAGACCCCCGCATCGTCGTCACCATCGAGGACGGCCTTGCGTAGGGGGGCCAGGTGCAGGCCGTGGAGCGTGTCGGAGGTGCGCTACCTCGTCGAGAGCGCCGGGCGCGTGCCCAAGCGCGACATCTGCCGGCACCTCAGGCGCTCGTCGCGCTCGGTCGAGTGCAAGGCCTACCACCTCCGCAAGGAGGGCGTGCCCGTAGACCTCCGGCACCACGAGCCCAGGCTCTCCTCCTGCCCGGCCTGCGGGCGCCTCTCCGGCCGCATGGGCCGGGACGGCTTCTGCGAGCCGTGCAGGAGGAGGGCGCAGCTAGCGGAGGTGCACGCCAAGATAGCGGAGCTCATGGCCCTGCTGCCGCCCGAGGAGCGCGCCACCTACGAGGCGACCGAGGCCGAGGTGGAGAGCAGGCGCGACCCGATGCCCCCTCCCCCGCCGACCGCGGGGCTGTCCTACTACGCGAGGGCGAGGGCCGAGGAGGCCCACGAGCTCGCATGCGAGGAGGCGCTCACGCGCAACCTCATGCGCGAGGTCAAGGCGGCCCAGAAGCGCAAGGAGCGCGTCGAGAAAAAAGTCAGATCAATGCGGGTTTGATCAAAACCCCAGATGGGAGCGAGAGAATGCAAGTGATAGAGGTCGTCAGCATCGACGACGTTTACCCGGTGGAGGACGAGTACGGCAACCAGTACCTGTCTCGCGACTACTCCACCAAGGAGAACAGGGCCTACGTCGAGGCGCTCGCCCGGTCCATGGCCAAGAAGGGCGTCCCGGACGAGCTGGTGACGCTCGTGCGCGACGGCGGCATATACCGCGTGAAGGCGGGCAACTCCCGCGTCATGGCCATGCGCCAGCTGGGCACCAAGACGTTCCCCGCCATCATCGACGAGGACGACACGCCCGAGGCCCTCATAGAGGCCGCCATCCGCACCGACGAGAAGAAGGCCTACGAGCCGGTCGAGAAGTCGCGGCTCGTTCAACAGCTCGCGCTGATCGCCTCCGACGAGTACGTCTCGGAGGCAGTCGGCATCGAGCCGGAGAAGGTGGCCAAGGTGCGCCGCGCCCGCAGGCTCGTGGACGACGCGGCCGACGACATGTCCCTGCTGCGCCTCATCGCCATCGCCGACTTCGAGGACGACCCGGACGCGGTGGAGCTGCTGACCACGTGCTCCGAGCGGGACTTCCCCGAGGTCGAGCGCAACGCGCGCGACCGCAGGGCCCGCAGGGAGCGCCTCGCGGCCCTCTGCGCCGCGCTCGAGGCGCGCGGGGTGCCGCTGGCGGACTCCGGGGACGGCCTGCGGTTCATGTGCTCCGTGGAGAGCGCCTCCGACATCCCCGACGAGCTGCCGGACGGCTGCGTGGCCGTGCCCAAGAGGTGGGGCGACGGCTTCGAGCTGCGATGCCCCGTCGAGGAGGAGGTAGACCCCACCCTCGAGGCCGAGCGCGCCCGCATGGCCGAGCTCAGGCGGCTCTGGGAGGCGACCAAGGAGCACCGCGAGGCGTGGCTCGACGGCAACATCGCCGAGGGGCTCGGGGCGGTCGCCGCCCTCGCGGACGACGGCCCGTACAGCTACTGCGTCAGCTCTTACATAGAGCGCCGCGGACTCGTCCTCCCCAAGGGGCCGGCGGACGTGATCAACGGCTACCTGAGCCACGCCAGACAGCCCTACGACTGGGAGGGCAAGGCGATGGACGACCGCCTGGGCGAGTTCGCCGACCTGGGCGAGGCCCTCGCCTCCTGCGGGTACGTCGCATGCGACGAGGAGATCGCGCTCATCGCGATGCTCGAGGAGGCTGGCGATGAGTGAGGCCGTCGAGCTCTTCGCGGAGGTCATCGAGCCGGCCTCCGAGCTGCGGGTGACCTGCTCCCCCGCCGTCATCGAGGACAACCTCGCCGCGCTCGAGGCCTACGTGGACGCCCAGGTGGCCCCCTACGTCGGGGCGGTCATCGACCCGGCGGACGAGGAGCAGGTCAAGGAGGGGCGGCGGTGCATGGCCGACCTCAACAGGCTCAAGGCGCCCATCGAGGAGGAGCGCAAGCGCGTCAAGCGCGCCTACGAGGCCCCGCTCAAGGCCTTCGAGGCCCGCGTCAAGGGCATCACGGCCAAGATCGACGCGGCCCGCTCCGGGCTCAAGGCGCAGGTCGACGAGGCAGACGAGCGGTTCCGGGCGATGCGCCGCGAGCTGCTGGCCGAGGAGTACGGGGGATGCGCCGGCGCCCTGGCGGGCGTCATCCCCTTCTCGGCCGTCCTGGACGAGGGCTGGCTCAACCGCTCCGTCGCCGAGACCAAGGCCCTCTCGCTCGTGCAGGAGGCCGCGGAGCGCGCCCTCGAGGGCTACCAGGCCCTCATGGCCGCCGAGACGCCCCACAAAGACGAGGTGGTGGCGCGCTACGCCGAGACGCTCGACGTGGCCGCCGCGCTGCGCCACGGGGCGGAGCTCGCCGAGCGCGACCGGCGCATAGCCGAGTTCAAGGCCGCCCAGGAGGAGGCCGCCAGGGTGGCGGCCGAGCGCGCTCCGGAGCCCGAGCGCGCCCCGGAGCCCGAGCCCGCCCCGCGGCCAGGGCCCGCGGCCGACCCCGCCTTCGTGTGGTCGCTGACCATGGAGTTCGAGGGGACGCGCGACGACGCCCAACGCGTGGCCGACGCCCTGAGGGCCGAGGGCGTGACCGGGGCGTCGATCAAGTGCAAGGGGGAGGTGCGCCGTGGCTAGCGAGATCGTCCAGTACCAGGCCGACAACGGCCAGGACATCACCGTGACCGAGCAGGACGTGCGCGACCTCATGGCCGCCAACGGCAACGCCACGGGGAACATCACGTCGCAGGAGATCAAGACGTTCATGCGCCTCTGCCAGGCGCAGCGCCTCAACCCCTTCACGAAGGACGCCTACCTGGTGAAGTACGGGAGCGGCCCCGCCACCATCATCGCCGGCAAGGAGACCTTCACCAAGCGCGCACAGCGCAACTCCAAGTTCCGCGGCTTCGAGGCGGGCATCACGGTCATCGAGGCCGACGGCAAGCTGTGCCAGAGGGCCGGCTCCATGCTGCTGCGGGGCGAGTCCCTGGCAGGCGGCTGGTGCCGGGTCTACGTCGACGGCTACGAGGCCCCGATGTACGACGAGGTGTCCTTCGCGGAGTACAACACCGGCAAGAGCAACTGGCTGAAGATACCGGCGACCATGATTCGCAAGGTGGCCATCTGCCACGCCCTGCGCGAGGCGTTCCCCGAGGACTTGGGCGGCCTCTACGGCGCCGAGGAGATGGACCAGGCCTCCGCGCCCTACGAGGCGCCGCGCGAGGCGGTCGTCGAGGCGGTCGAGCCGGCACCCCAGGCTGCCCCGGCGTCCCCCCTCGACGCCTACAGGGCGGCCCTCACCGCAGCCAAGCGCGAGCGCGGCATCCCCGTGCCCGAGGCCATGGAGGAGGTCTCACGGCAACTCGGCAAGCCGCCGGAGAAGTTCTGCGAGGCCGACGTGGCCGCCGCCGTGAGCATCGTCCAGCGCATGGCCTGGCCGCTGGAGGACGCCGAAGACGAGCCCTACGAGGTGGAGCTCGTCGCGGAAGACATCGAGTTCTAGGAGGCCGCATGAGCTTCACCTGCTTCGACAAGTTCAAGAGGGTGCTCGACGGCATCCCGGACGAGGGCGACCGCAAGACCATGGCCCTCGCCATCATCGAGTACGGCCTCACCGGCGCCGACCCCGGGTTCTGCTACCCGCTCTCGGCGATCTTCGAGGCCGTGCGCGAGGACATCGACAACTCGCGGGACGCCCGGGAGAACAACAAGGGCGGCCGGCCCAGGGGCTCCAAGACCAAGCGCAAGGCCACCGCGGCGCCACCGGCCGACGCGGGCGAGGTTTCCGCTGCCGGCGAAAACGGGGGTTCCGAAAACCAGAAACCCCCGTTTTCGGAAGGGGGAACCCCCGTTTCGGAGAACGGAAACCCAAGCCAATCCAAGCCAGGCCAGACCATTCCATGCCAAGACAACCCCCTACCCCCTTCGGAAGGCTCCTTCGCGGTCATGTGCCTCGGGGCCCTCAACGAGGAGCTGGGGCGGGACTACACCCACCTCCCGGCGCCATGCGCCCGCACCCTGCGCCAGGCCCAGGGCCGCCACACGGTCGAGGAGGTCCGCGCCATGGTCGCCTACAAGCGCGACGAGTGGAGGGGCACGCAGTTCGCAAAGGCCCTGACGCCGAACACGCTGTTCAGCCCCGACCACTTCGAGCAGTACATGGCCCAGGCCGCCGGGCACCGGGAGGAGGAGAGCCGCTATGCCGCCTACGACTAGCTGCCCCCACTGCGGGGCGCCCCTCGAGCCCCTCACGGTCGTCGTCAACGGGAGGGAGGTGCGGGTGGCCACGCGCCCCTGCCCCTGCCCCGGGGCGGCGGCGGAGAGGGCCGAGCTCGAGCGCAGGGAGGCCGACGAGGAGCGGGCGCGCCTCGTGCGCCAGGCCGCCAGGCGCGTGGAGCGCGCGGGTATCCCGAGGCGCTACGCCGAGGCCGAGCACCCCAAGGCCCAGGCTGTCTCGGCCAAGGTGCTCGCGGGGCGCGGGGTGTACCTCCACGGCGGGAACGGCACCGGCAAGACCCACCTCGCCTGCGCGGCGGCCCTGCTGTGCCTGATGCGCGGCATGGACGTGCGATTCGCCGTCGTTCCCTCCCTGCTCGAGGGCATCCGCTCGCGGAGCAAGGGCGCTGGCGAGGCCGTCTCGTCGCTCTCGAGCTGCGGCCTGCTCGTCCTCGACGACCTGGGCAAGGAGGCGGCCTGCACCCCCTACGCGGCCGAGCGCCTGTTCGACATCGTGAACGAGCGTTACAACTCGATGCTCCCGGTGGTCGTTACGAGCAACTTCACCCGAGGCGAGGTGGCCCGCCGCATCAGCGAGGGCGAGGTCGGCGTGGCCATAGCGTCGCGCCTCGCCGAGATGACCGACTCCGTCCACCTGGACGGGGCTGACAGGAGGATCCATGGCTAGGGTGTCGACGCTGCCGGAGATGTGGCGGCCCCTCATGGGCAGGCCGTCGGTTCGCATGCCGTGGTGCCCGGTCTGCGGGCGGCCCGGCCCCCTCGAGCAGCACCACCCGGTACGGCGCGGGGCAGGCGTCCTCTACGACGAGCACGGACGGGAGGTGGCCAAGCCCACGATCACGCTGTGCGGCTTCGGGAGCAACCTCAAGGACGCCGACGGCAGGCCCTACTGCCACGGCCTGGCCCACCACAACCGGCTGCACTTCCGCTGGGCGGAGACGAGGCAGGCGAGCCGGGCGCTCGGGGACCTGCCCTTCCCCGTCTGCGGGGGCCACTGGGAGTACCTGCTCCTCGACGAGCCGGCGGACTACCTCGCGGCCCTGTCGATGCCGGGATGGCGGAGGCTCGGGTGATGTGGGCGCCGGAGCCCTGGCACACGCCCCAGGACGCGGCCAGGATGCGCGAGGCGTGGGCGTGGGCCTGCGAGCACGGCACCTGCGGGGACTGCGCGCACGCGGCGTGGTGCCCAGGCACCGACGTGGGAATCTGCCGCCTGCGCGCCGAGGATCGAGACATCGACGAGTGCTGGATCGAGCCGGGCATGAGGGCCATGGCCGAGTGCGGCTACGAGCCGGACTACGAGTACGACGAGGAAGGATAGGACATGGGAGAAGCGAAGAAGGGCGTGGCCGAGAGGCTGCGCGAGGCTTACGAGGGGCCTGGCTGCACGCCGATGACGATCGCCCGAACCGTCGGGCTCGAGGAGCCCAGGTGCTGCGAGCGGGGCTGCGGCGTGTGCCTGAGGCGCATGCTGTCCGCGCTTGCAGACATGATGGACGCCGAGGTCGCCGAGGCGCGCGAGGCGAGCGCGCGGGACGGCATGGCGGTCATCGCCGCGGCCGAGGGCTGGCCGGCCCTGCGGGACGGCGAGTCGGTCGTCAAGTGGGTGGATCGCGCCTGGCTGCCCCGCCCCCGGTACGAGGGCGGCGAGCCGGTGGAGGTCGGCGGCCGCGCCGCGACCCTGGCCGGCAGGGTCAGGAGCTACCGGGTCTCCGACAGCGGCGGATGGGTGCTGTTCGGATGCGACGACTACGACATCGTCATGGGGTCGCGGGACACGCCGGTGGCGCCCCTGCCCGAGGATACCCAGGAGGACATCGACGCCGAGGCGTCCCTGCCGCCTACCGCCTACTGCGCCCAGCGGGGCATCAACCTGGGCGACGACCCAGACCGCGAGAAGGCGACCTCAGCCATGGTGGCCGACCTGCTGCGCCGCCAGCGCGAGGTGTGCGAGAAGGGAGGCGCGAAATGATCCCAAAGAACGTGACGATGAAGAGCTGCGTGGGCAAGCGGGCCGTTGCTGACTGCGACATCGAGAACAGGTTCGGAGTGATAGTAAAAGGCTCTGAGGTCAAGATAACCGGATCAAACAGCTACGGCATGGAGATACGGACCACACCGTGCCAATGCTGTGGGGTCAGCCTCAAGGTAACCAGAGTCGGCAAGGGGTCTCTGACCGTTTTGGAGGAAGGTGAGTAGCCATGTGCGTGCATTGCGAGGGCGAGCATCCCATTGTGATGGAAGCAGAGACGCAGAGCAAGCGAGTCAAGTACCTCGCGATCTCCGGCGGTCACCTGTTTACCGCAAACGACTGGACGGCGCACGGCCCGCTTATTCGGCTGAACTACTGCCCCATGTGCGGGCGCGACCTGAGAGGGGGCGCGAACGAGGACGGATCCGTCACGATGCCGCGCGACCTCGCCCACATGGCCCTCTGCGGCGCCGTGCGCTGGTACGTCGGGCGCGGTACCGTCGCGTCCCGCGAGGTGGCCGACAGCATCCGGGAGCTGCTGCCCCAGCTCGGCGCCGGCACCAAGGCCGTCATGGCCCGCGACATCCGGCGGGAGCTGGAGACGCACGGCGCCACGCCCGGTCCCATCGACGACATGGCCCCGTGGCGCGTCCTCCTGGACGCCATCGAGGGGGAGCCGTGCTAGCCGCGGTGCCCTGGGTAGCCGGAGGCCTGCTGCTGGTGGTCGCCGCCGCGGCGGTGGCCGAGGGGGTGAGGTGCCGGTGATGCTCTACGTGATCGGCCCAGTGACGGGGAGGCCGGATGACAACTTCGAGGCGTTCGGCGCGGCGTCTGACAAGCTGTTTGAAGCAGGGTGCCACCCGTGCATCCCGCACGAGTTCGTGCCCAAGGGGGCCGCATGGCCCGACGCGATGCGCGACAGCATCCACGCGCTTACCGGCCATAGGCCCGCCTTCGATGGCGTGGCCATGCTGGACGGCTGGGAGCAGTCCAGGGGCGCCCGCCTTGAGCGCCAGGTCGCCGAGGCGTGCGGCATCCCATGCAAGACCGTGAACGAGTGGTTGGAGGAGGCGCAATGAGCGACGAGCTTAAGCCGTGCCCCAAGTGCGGGCAGCCCGTCACCGGAGGCCTGTGCGGAGGCCCTGCGGCATACGGGTGTCGCGAGTGGGAGTACGAGGTTGAGTGCGGCTGCGGGCTGCTGTGGAGTTGTAGCCCCGGCGACGTTGACGAGGATGAGGCCGTCCGGCGCGGCGTCCAGGAGTGGAACGCCCGCGCCGAGCGCACGTGCCGCAAGGTGCCCGGAAAGATGCACTTCGGAGAGCGCCGCCCGAAGTGCTCGGAATGCGGCTATGGCCTCGGCGACAGCCGTTGGGTCTATTGTCCGAAGTGCGGCGCGAGAATAGAAGGAGGGCAATCATGAGCCTTGCAAGATACACCGGCCAGTCCCGGAAGCTCAGGGAGCTGGCCGTCGAGAAGCTGGGGGCCGAGAAGGTCGCCTGTATGAGCGACGAGGAGGTGACGAGCTTCGTCGACGGCGAGTACGCCATCTTCTGGGGCGACTGCACCGACGGCTTCGCGGGTCACGGCCCCGACGAGGAGACCATCGTCCTGGTACGAAACGACGCGTTCAGGGAACTCCGCGAGAGCGGCGCAGTCGTGTTCGTGGAGCGGTGACGGCCATGGCGCGCAAGGAGGTATGCCACGGCGACCATGGCGCGGAGCCGCGATTCCCCGGCGACTGCTGGACGATGTGGAGCGTCTGCTCGGAGTGCCGGGGAGCGGTGAACCCGTGGGACGAGGAGTGCCGCCATTGCGGCGCCGAGTTTGAGGAGGACGATGATGGGCAATAAGCTGCTGCACGAGCGGCTGAGAGAGTGGGCGAGCAACAGGCCGTTCCGATTCAACGAGGCATGGGAAGAGTTCGAGGTTGCTGGAAACGACGAACTGCTCGCCGCATTCGCCGACGAGATCGAGCGCCAGTACGTCCCCGTGCCGCGCTTCCCCGACGGGGAGCCCGTACACCTGGGATGTCCGGTTTGCGGTGGGGTCGTGGGCGGATTCAGCGTTTGGGACGACGGGTCATTCGCACTCTACAGCGAGGACGGCGATGTGCTCCAAGAGGGGGAACCCGGTGATTTCGCCAAGCGACCCGAGCTGAAGGCGCTCGACGCCGAAGGCGTTGAGGTCAAGGTCGGTGACACTGTGTGGTTCTTCGACAAGGTGGCCGGAGGCCCCGTGGGCGATCCGATGGAGGTCGACAAGGCAGTGTGCGGGACGCTCATGTTCGAGGGCGGGGTCGTGATGCCGGCCTACATGATGACCCACCGCGAGCCTGACAGCCTGGAGAAGCTGCGCGCTTCGATCAAAGCGGTTTCGACGGTTGCGTGTGGTGCATCTAAAGGTGAAGTCAAAGAATGGGCAGACCGCCTCACCGCCCTCATGGAGAGGGGTGCATGATGACTGACGAGCAGGTGTACGGGGCAGTCGTCGAATGGTGGCGCAAGAGGGGCATACCCCCGTCTGTCAGGGACGTGGCGTCGATGCTGGGCGTGTCAACATCGACCGCCCACAGGCACCTGAGGAGCCTGGCGGACGCGGGGGCCGTGCATATGCCCAAGGGGACGCACAGGTGCATAGAGCCCGTCGGCAGGTTCGCAGTCATAGGAGGTCGCATCCACGAGCTGGGGCCGGTGTCGTGAGGGAGGGGGCGCGGGGCTGGCGCCGCCGCCCGTCCCCGAGGTCGCGGCAGGCGACACCTGCCGGATGATGCCATAGGGAGGTCTCATCCCCCACCTCCCCTTCTCTCCTCCAAGGCTTGGGCCGTCCTCCGGGGCGGCCCTCGCCGTTGGAGGGAGCGACACGTCCGAGAGAATCCAGGCCGAGGAGGTGAGCCGATGCCGCTCAGCCAGATGAGGTGCTGCCGGTGCGGCGGCACGATGCCGATACGGCGCAGGCGCGGCCACCTGCGCAAGCGCGACCACGTAAAGACCATGTGGTGCCCTTGGTGCAAGCGCGTCACACAGCACAGGGAACGCTTCTAGTGCTCACCGCCCCCCAGGAGAGATACTGCCAGGCCCGCGCCCGTGGGCTTTCACAGCGCCAAGCGTACCGCGAGGCCTACCCGAAGTCTGTCAAGTGGAAGGACTCGGCGGTGGACTCGCAGGCTTGCCGCCTTGAGAAGATGCCCAAGGTTTCCGCAAGGGTCAAGGAGTTGCAGGATGCGGCCGCAGAGCAGGCTGTCGCGTCGCGTGCGGCCGTCATCGACCGAATGGCGGCCCTGAACGCCCATGCATCCAAGATAGCCGTGGAGAGGGCGCGAGAGGGCTTCATCGACAAGGCGGCCACCGATGCAATGATGGCCACAGGCTCCAAGCTGCTGGACGTTCTGCCCGACGATACGGGCAAGGCTGACGGCATCCTGAGGGTGTACGACTTCGGGCTGCTCATCGGGCGCGCCTTCATCGACCTGCACCGCTCCATCATCGCCCACGAGTTCGAGGAGATATGGGAGGAAGGCGGGCGCGGCTCGCTCAAGACCAGCCACATCGCCACCGAGATCGTGAACGGCGTGACCACCGTGCAGGGGCGCAATGCCCTCTGCATGCGCAACCGGACGAACAAGCTGCGCACCTCCGTCTATGCGGAGATCAAGAAGGCCGCCCGGAGGATGGGCGTGGCCGACGAGTTCACATGGGGCAAGTCGCCCCTGCAGGCCGTGCACAGGCCGACGGGCAACGTGATCTACTTCTTCGGAGCGGACAACGTGAACCCCGAGGATTCCCCTCTCAAGGGCCTGGCGCCCGAGGAGGGCTATATCGCATACGTGTGGTTCGAGGAGGCCAGCCAGTTCCCCGGCTACCGCTACGTCCGCAACGTGAAGCAGACGGTGCTGCGCGGTGGCGGCGACCTGCCCACGTGGACGTTCCTCAGCTACAACCCGCCCGTATCGGCCAACGCCTGGGTCAACCGCGAGAGCAAGCAGCCCCAGGAAGGCCGCACCGTGCATCGCTCGCACTGGACGGATGCGCCGAGGGCGTGGCTGGGCGACGCGTTCATCGCCGTGGCGGAAGCCCTCAAGGCGCGCAACCCCAAGGCGTACCGCCACGAGTACGACGGCGTGGCCACAGGCACGGGCGCCAACGTCATCGACCCGGAGATCATCGAGGTGCGCCCCATCACCGACGAGGAGCGCGCCTCCCTCGACAACATCAGCCACGGCGTGGACGCGGGCAGCGTGCACCCGTGGGTGCACATCCGCGTGGCCTACGACGTGGACGAGGGCGTCCTGTGGCTGTTGGACGAGGACACGGCGACCGGGCACGACGCCCACGACACGCAGACCGCGCCGCTTCTGGCCGAGCGGCTGGGGCAGTTCGGCGAGGAGGACGCCGACCTGTGGTGCGACAGCGCGGCAAAGGGCATGATCCTGTACTACCGCCAGCAGGGGCTGGCGGCTCGCAAGGCGTACAAGCAGGGCGTCAACTCCCCCGCCGAGCGCGTGAGGTGGCTCAACCGCTGCTCCCGCATCGTGATCGACCCCGAGACTTGCCCCCTGGCGGCCGAGCAGTTCCCGGCCCTCGAGTACGTCATAACGCCGTCAGGCGACATCACGGAGACACTGCCCAAGGTGAACGACGACGCGATAGACGCGGTGGGCTACGCCGCGTCCATCTGGATCAGGCAGGGGCTGTGATGGCGAAGGGAAACGGCGTCTACTCGTACATGGTTGATTGGCTCGGGGAGCTCGGCTACGCCCCGGACACGCGGATGGCCGGGGCCATCGCGGAGTGGGAGGGCTGGTACGCGGCGCGCAACGCATGGTACGACTACACCGTGCAGCGCGGGCAGGAGACCTTCCCCGTCCACCGGGAGTCGCTGCACCCCGCGGCGGCGGTGGCCGAGGAGTGGAGCAACCTGCTCATGAACGAGCGGTTGGACATCACGTCGCCCGACGAGGAGATGGCCGGCGTCATCGGGCGGCACTTCGCGGGGTTCGGCGTGGGGCAGGCCGAGTTCGTGGCCCGCTCCTTCGCCCTGGGAACCGGCGCGTGGGCCATCAGCGCGGGCGGGGTGTCGGGCGACGGGCTAGCCAACCCCCACGCGGACATCAGGATCGCTGGGTACACGGGCGGGCAGGTCATGCCCCTCACGTGGTCTGCGGACGGGTGCACGCAGTGCGCATTCGCCTCGCGCGTCGAGGTCGGGGGCAAGGACTACGACCAGTGCCAGGCCCACGTGCTCGTGGGTGGCACCTACCACATCCTCACGCAGCTGTTCGACACCAAGGGCCACCGCCGTACGTACCCCGACGAGGTTCTGCCCGACCTCGACACCAAGTCCCCGCTGCCGACCTTCGCCATCGTGAGGCCCTCGACGCCGAACACCCTGTTCGAGAGCTGCGCGATGGGCGCCAGCGTGTTCGCCAAGGGCATCAGCGCCATAAAGGCGACCGACGAGGCCCTGACCTCGTTCCTCACCCACATGCGCGTCGGGCGCCCCAAGATGTTCGTGGCCGACACCATGGTCGCGAAGCGCAAGGTCAAGGCGCCCGACGGCACGGACAAGACGGTGTACGACGCCTTCGGCGAGGCCGACGACATCGTGTACCGCGTCCCTCCCGGTGAGGAGGGCGCCAAGCAGATGGACGTGATCCAGCCGAGCCTCTGCGTGGCCGAGAACGAGGAGGCCGTGAGCGCCGGGCTCAAGATGCTGGCGCTCACCTGCGGGCTCGGGGACAACTACTGGTCTTGGGACGGCAAGGCCGGGCTCAAGACCGCGACCGAGGTGGTCAGCGACTCCTCCATGCTCGTCAGGTCGCTCAGAAAGCACCAGAACGCCCTGGAGCGGTCGGTCGTCCGCCTCGTGCGCGGCGTGGCCGGCGTGTGCCGCCACCTGTGCGGGACGCCGGTAGACCCGTGCGCCGAGGTGCGCATCGACTTCGACGACAGCATCATCACGGACGTGAACACCGACAAGAACATGGCGCTGGCGGAGATCAGCATTCTGGGCGTCCCGGCCCTCATTCGGCGCTACCTGGTGCAGTACCACGACTTCACCGAGGAGGAGGCCGCAGAGGCCGTGCCCGACGAGGCCGCTGCCGCCGACCCCGGCTACTGATGCTGTCCCCCGATCAGATCGAGGCCGCGGGCGACGCCGTGGCGGCCGTGTACAACGGCATAGAGGCCCGGATGCTCGACCATCTGGTGGCGGCCATGCTCGCCGGCGACGGCATCACCCGGCGCACCGTGACCGAGATCGCGCTCCTCGCGCAGACCCACGCCGGGGAGCTGCGCCGCATCATCGACGACCATGCCGGCGAGATCGACGAGGCGGTGCGCGCCACCGCCGAGGAGATGCTGGCCGCCTCCGACGCCGACGACGCGGCCAGGGCCGGCGGCGAGCCGATGTGGCCGCAGCAGGTGGCCGCCACCGTGGACGGTATCGCCCTCGTCCTCGCGCGCGACAACATCCAGATGGTGGAGGGCGCAAAGCAGGCGTTCCTCTCCGCGTCCATCGAGGCCGTGACCCTCGCCAACACCGGCATGGCCACCGCCGAGCGGGCGCTGCACCGGGCGGTGCGCAAGCTTGAGCGCGAGGGCGTCTCCGTCATCACCTACCAGGACGCCGAGACCGGGCGCGTAACCGTGCGCAACAAGGTGGACGTGGCGGTGCGCAGGCACGTCCGCACCCAGATCGCCCAGGACGGCGCACGGATGACCGAGCGGCGCATGGGCGTGCTCGGCGTCACGCTCGTGGAGGTTTCGAGCCACTGCGACAG
Organism: Enterorhabdus sp. P55; assembly: GCF_009911695.1. GTDB lineage: Bacteria > Actinomycetota > Coriobacteriia > Coriobacteriales > Eggerthellaceae > Enterorhabdus. The sequence continues at coordinate 23,634 of NZ_QWKK01000016.1, forward strand.
CCGCCCGGAGCACCGGCCCTGGCAGGGCAGGTGCTACAGCCTCGTCGGGGATGTGGAGATCGAGGGCGTCCGCTACCCCGACTTCTACGCAGCGACCGGCTACGGCAGCGTGGACGGGCTCATGGGCGCCAACTGCCGGCACTCCTTCGGGCCGTACCGCCACGGCGCGACCCATGCCTACGAGCCAGACCCCAAGCACCCCAGCGGACTGCCCGGCGAGGAGGTCTACCGCCTGGAGCAGCGCCAGCGCGCCCTGGAGCGGCGCATCCGCGAGGCCAAGCGGGAGGTGCGCGGCGCCCAGCAGGCATACGACGCCCTGGGCGACGCCGAGGGCCGCGCGGGCCTGGCCAAGGCGAAGGACGGGCTCAAGAGGAGCCAGGCGGCCATGCGCGGGCTGATAGCCGACGCCAACGCGGCCAGCAAGACCGGCGCGCCAGTCCTCCACCGCAAGCCGGCGCGCGAATGGGCAGGGGACATGCCGAGGGTGAGGAGCATGGCCCAGCTCGCGGCGGAGGGCAAGGTGTCGAGGAAGGAGCGCGGGGACGGCTACAGCGAGGACTACGCCGTCAGGAGGCGCGTGGTGAACGGGGCGGCGTACAAGGCGCGGTTCGGCGAGCTCGGCCTCCCGAAGCGGGCTGCGGAGACGGCGCACCAGCAGGCGATGCGCATCCTGGAGGATCGCGACGGCACGGCCGGGGAGAGGCTCTGCGCCATCTCGTGGAGGACGGGGGAGCTCGTCGCCGACACCTTCGGGCGGCCTCCGGCTGACTTCGCAAGCGGGTTCGCCGCAGAGCAGGTCGACAGGATAGACAGGGTGCCAGGAGGGGTGGTGCTGCTCCACAACCACCCGGCGAGCGGCCCGCCGTCGGCCACCGACATCTGCACGCTCGCGAAGCACGAGTGGGCCAGAGCCTCGGTCATCGTCTGCCACGACGGGGCGATCTACCTGCCGCGCGTCCTCCGAGAGGGCGTCGTGGAGGCGTATAATGAAATAATCAATGACGTCAGGGGTGCAAATCCCGCGGAATCGGACAGCAAGGCCGTAGAGAAGATGGCGCAGGACGCCCTTTACCTGGAAAACGAGGAGGCGAAATGGTTCAAGATCACAAGGCGCTAGAATGGGCTTTTACCATCGACGACACCGCCTCCGAGGCACCGCCAGTGCTCACCGCCGAAGAACAGCAGAAGCATGACGCGATGGTCAGGAAGATCGTCGAGATGCGGAAGGAGCGCCGCAAGAGAGCGGGGGCCCAGCATGTCTAACGACGACCTGCCCGTCATCCTCTACAAGCTGCTCGCCTACCTCTACGAGTGCATGAAGCGCGAGCTCCCGCCGTCCGAGTCGCAGGCGCGGGATATCTGCGGAGCGAACGCGACCATGCTCGCCGCGGCCGCCCAGTCGGCCGTGGACAAGGGGCTCGCCACCGGCATCACGGTGAAGAGGTACTACGACGGGGAGCGGGCCGTGCGGTTCGAGGACGCGATGCTCACGGCCGACGGCGCTGAGTACCTGATCGAGAACTCCACGATGCGCAAGGCCAAGGAGGTCGCGGGGTCGGTATTCCAGGCCGCCCTCGACGTTGCCATGGCCACGCTCGGCAGGATCGCCACTGGCATCTAGCCCCACAACCCAGGGAACGACGGAACGGCTCACGATCCGCCCGTCCACCAGCCCCGCCACGGCGGGGCTTTTTCATGCCCTGGCGACACCTCCGGGAAACTACAGGATGACGCGAGGGGCGGCGGCAACGGCCCCGCATCGCCCGCCTGTGCGACAAACAGGCACCGAAGCGCGCAGAGAAGCGCGGCAAACAAACCCCGGGGAAAGGCTGGAAGAATGGCGGACACGGATCCCACGAACACCACCACGACCACGACGACCGAGCCGGGCGCGGCATCCGCCGCGGCAACCGCGCCCGCAACGCAGGCCGCACCGCCGGCAGAGCCCGCAACGCAGGCAACCGCGCCCGGCGCCACCATGAGCGTGCACAAGCACCAACGCGAGGTGGCCAAGATCGAAGCGGAGCGCGACGCCGCGAAGGCGGAGGCCGAGGGCTACAAGGCGCTCAAGGCCGAGTTCGAGCAGTGGAAGGCGGCCCAGGAGGCCAAGGAGGCGGAGGGCGAGCTCAAGGCGGCCGGATGCATCGACACCGTGGCCGCGGCGGCCCGACTGAGCGAGTTCGGCGGGGACGTGGCCAAGCTGAAAGAAGCCGCGCCCTACCTGTTCGCCTCGGAGGACGCGACGAAGAGCACGGGCGGAACGCCCAAGGGCGCCCCAGGGTCTGACGGCATCGCCAAGACCATCCGCGAGGGCGTCCGCGACAAGATTGGAGCATAGCCAATGATCACACTTCAGGAGCTGGCGACCAACTCCGACGACAAGCTCGTCCAGGGGTTCATCAGCGAGATCATCACCGACAGCTTCCTGCTGTCCAGCATGACGTTCGACGACTGCCTGACCAGCTCGGGCACGTCCGACCTCGTCTACACCTACAAGCGAGTGAAGGAGGGGAAGACGGCGGCGTTCCGCGCGCTCAACTCCGAGCCGGCCAAGAGCAAGCCCACAGTCGAGCGCGTCAGCACCCAGGTCGCCATCCTGTCCGACTCCTGGGACATGGACCGCGTGACCAAGGACGCGGCACCCGACCTCTACGCCCTCTACCTGGAGGAGTCGAAGAACGCCATCATCCGCAAGTTCTGCGCCACCGTCATCAACGGCGACACGGAGGCTGACGCCAACGGGTTCGACGGCCTCAACAAGGCGCTCGCCGGCTCCGCCACCGAGTTCGCGAGCGAGACCGACCTGACGGTCATCACCCAGGAGTCGGCGCTGGCCTTCTGCAAGGAGCTCGACACCATGCTCTCGGCGCTCACGCGCGACCCCGACGCTCTCATGGTGTCCCCCGCGATGAAGGTCAAGATCAACGCCATCGGGCGCGTCCTCGGACTCGCCACCACGTCCCGAGACGACATGGGGCGCCAGGTGTCCGCATACAACGGCGTCCGAATCCAGGAGATGAAGGACGGCTCCCACACGACCGACGACGTGTACGCCGTCTGCTTCGGCCTCAACGAGTTCCACGGCATCACGCTCAAGGGCGGCAACGCGATCTCCGTGCACCTGCCCAACTGGGAGACCCCCGGCGCCGTCAAGACCGGGGACGCCGAGTTCGTCTGCGGCTGCGCCCTCAAGAAGACGAAGGCCGCGGGCGTGCTGCGCGCCAAGGCGGCCGCCGCGAAGGCCGCGAGCAAGTAGGAGGCGGCCCGTGAAGACCACCGGAAAGACCGTGGCGGGGAAGACCGTGCGCGTCCGCGAGGCGGCCCCGAAGACCCGCCCCAAGGCGGCGCCGAAGGCCGCCCCGAAGAAGCCCGGGAAGGGCGAGGGGGAGGCATGAGCCTTCCTCCCGTCGCATACGCGGACTACGAGGTCTGGGGCGGAACGCTCGGGGAGGACGCCTTCGATGCGTCCCTCCGGGCAGCGGTGTCTGCGGTTCATGCCGTCATCGGGGCGAACGAGCCGGCGGACGCCGACGACGAGGACGCCTACGCCCGGGCGGTGTGCGCCGCCGCGGACGTGGATGCGGCCTACGGGGCGTCCGGGGGCATCGGCGAGGGCCTGGCGTCGGTGACGCTCGGCAAGTTCTCGGCCGCCCTCGGCTCCGCCGCGTCCGGGGCGTCGGCCTACGACGTGGACATGGCCCGGGCCGTGCGCCGCGAGCTCGTCGGGTCGTCCCTGCTATACCAGGGGATCGCATGACCCCGCCCATCCCCCGCCGGCTGCTCACGTCCACGGCGGTGGTGCAGGTGCCAGCCAAGGGCTCCCTTGGGGGCGTGTACGCCGAGCCGGTGGAGCTGCGGAGAGTCGCCTTCGAGCGCGCCCAGGAGGTGCGCCAGACCGGCTACCAGCTCGCCGACGGCCCCAGCGGCACCATGTACGTGGACGCCGTCGCCACCGAGGGGGCCTTCCGCGTCCCGGTCGGCTCCCTCGTGAGCGTCGACGGCTCCGTCCCCGTCGCCGTCACCAGGTGCGAGGAGCTGCGCTGCGGGGGACAGGTGCACCACTGGGAGGTGGAGCTGGGATGAGCGTGAGCGCCGACCTGTCGGGCCTCGCCCGCATCGAGCGAGACCGGGCCGACATCCTGGAGGAGGCGGCCAGGCGAGCCGAGCTGGAGATAAGGCGCTACGTGCCGGTGGCGGAGGGCACCCTGCGCGCCTCCGCGCAGATCGCCAGCATGTTCCGCGCCGGGCTCATCACCTGGTCGACCCCCTACGCCGCCGAGCAGTACTACGTGCCCATGGCCCACAGCCACCCCGGCACCTGCGACCACTGGGACGAGGCGTGGGCGCGCGAGAGGCTGCCGGAATGGCTCGACTACGTGGGCCGCATCTACGAGGGGAGGATCGGATGACCAGGAGGCTCGACCTGCTGGACGTGGCCGAGGCGCTGCTGGAGGCGGCGGGGATGCCGGGCGTCACCATGACGCTGGCGGACGCATCCAAGATGCCGGAGGCCACGGTCATCACCGCGGGGCCGCCCATGGGCGCGCGCCGCTACTGGGACGGCACCGGGACGACATCCCAGCGCCTGACCGTCATCTGCAAGAGGTTCGGCGAGGAGGCCGCGCTCGGCGACGCCACGGAGGCCAGCCGCCTCATGCGCCGCGAGGGCGCCCTGCTCTCCGCCAACGGCTCCTACCGGCTCGTGTCGTGCGAGGCCGAGGGGCCCAGGTTCGTGACGTGGGATCCGCAGGGCCGCTGGCTCTACGCGTTCGACGCCACGGTCACCTACGAGGAACTATAGAAGGAGGACACCGTGGACATCGGCTTCGAGATCAACTACATGCACTCCATGACCATCGACACCAACCCGCAGGGCGAGGAGGACTGGGCCTACGTGGGCCCGGGCATCGACTCCATCGCCTGGGCGGGCTCCGACAACCTGAACGAGAAGGCCTACTGGAACATGGGCGGCGCGTCGAGCAAGAACGTCACCGGCGTGAACGTCGGCTGGGACGTGACCGGAGACCGCCTGCGCGGCGACAAGGCCCAGGACTACGTCGCTTCGCTGGCCTACACCAAGGGCAGCGAGCGCAAGACCCGCGTGCGCCTGACCAACCCCGACGGCGAGGTGCTGGAGTGGCCGGTGGTCATCACCAACATCAAGGGCCACACCCCCGACGGGGAGAGCACGGCGAACGTGCCCTTCGCGTTCTCGGTCACCTGCGAGGGCGACCCCGTGCAGGTCTCCCCCGCCGAGGGCACCGACCTGCCCGAGACGGTGACCGTGGCCGACGTGGAGGTCGCCGTCGGCGCCACGGCCCAGATCACCCCGACGGTCACCCCCTCGACCGCCTCCGACTGGTGCTTCTACGCCGTCAACGAGGCGGGGCGCGAGGTCTGCTCCGTCGACGCCGAGGGCAACGTGGTCGGCCTCAAGGCCGGCGAGGCCGTCATCACCGTCAAGTGCGCGACGCGCCCGAGCGTCAACGCGCAGGCGAAGGTGACCGTGACCGCCTAGGCGACACCCGCGGGAGCATATCGGCAGAGGCCGGGGAAGGGCGCAGCCTCCCCGGCCTCCTCTTTTCTCTGCGCAAGAAAAGGAGGCAACCCCATGGAGATCAAGGTCAGATCGCTCTACGAGCCGCTGGACGTGACGGTGGAGGACGCCGACGGGTCGTCGACGACCGTGCACGCCGTCGTCGACCTGTCCGGCGACGGCCTGGTCGAGTTGGCCGGCGTGTGCATCAAGGCCGCTGACAAGGCCGAGGCAGCCCGGCTCCTCGCCAAGAAGGCGGAGGAGGAGCGCGACGTGGAGGGCACCCGCAAGGCGCTCGCCAAGGTCGGCAGGATCGTGCGCGAGGCGCTGGAGGCCGCCATCGGCGAGGAGTCCGTCGCGGAGATCAGGGCCGCCGCGTCAGGCTACCGCGAGCTGCCGGACGCCGCCTACGCCGAGCTGCTGGGCCAGGTGTTCGCGGCGGTCAAAGAGATCGTGATGGCCCGCTACGAGGGGCGGATGGACGAGAAGGCTGCGCACTACCTTGCGGAGGTATACGATGCGCAGCCCGAGCCTGACCAGGGAGACTAGGCACGACGAGCGCGGGCGCGCCGTCAGCCGCTACGAGCACGGAGGCGCGCCCGTCGACGTGTACGACTCCGCGAGGACGGCGCTGCTCGTCCTGGAGCTGTTCCGGGACGAGTCCCTGCGCGACTGGGAGAAGGCGTCGCTGCTCCCCTCCATGATCTTCCCCGACCCCTCGCAGGCCGCCGAGGCCGCCCAGGGCGACCCCCAGGGCCTGCTGTCCCACATCCTCTGGGAGGCGTTCGGCCTGGACTCCGACCACACCCACGGGGACGAGGCCCCCGCCTTCGACTGGGGCCAGGACGCCGCGCGCATCCGCGCGTCGCTGCTCGCCGCCTACGGCATCGACTGGGACGAGGCCAGCCGGGCGCTGCCCTTCGCGGACATGGTGGGGCTGCTCGCCTCGCTCATGGAGACCGGCGAGAGCACGCCCTTCTCCGAGGCTGTGAGGGCGCGGCTCGCGAAGCCCCCCAAGGCCACGAGGCACAACAAGGCCGAGCGGGACGCCTTCGCCGCGCGCCGGCGCCACTTCGCGCTGGACGGCGACGCCCAGCGGAGCGCCAAGGCGGCCGACGACGCCATGGCCGACGTGTTCGCCGCGGGGATGAGGGCGGCGCGCCGTGGCTAACCAGATAACGCTCAAGGTCACCCTCGACGACAAGGGCGCCGTCAGCGGCGTCAGGAAGATCACCTCGGAGGTCGAGGGGCTGAGGAAGGCGGACGCCGGCCTCAAGTGGGAGGGCACCCGCGACGGGGCCAGGGCAGCCAAGGACGCCGGGGATGGCTACACCACCCTCAAGAACGTCATGGCGAACCTGGCAAGCCAGGGCATCGCCATGGCCGCCGGCGCCCTCAAGGACATGGCCGCGTCGGTCGTGGAGATCGGCTCGACCTTCGAGAGCTCCATGTCCAAGGTCGCCGCGCTGTCGGGCGCGACCGGCGACCAGCTCGGCCAGCTCGAGGCGAAGGCCCGCGAGCTCGGGGCCTCCACCACGTTCTCCGCCTCCCAGGCCGCCGACGCGCTGGGGTACATGGCGCTCGCCGGCTGGGACACCGAGCAGATGCTCGCGGGCGTCGGCAGCGTCCTCACGCTCGCCCAGGCCGGCGAGATGGACTTGGCGGCCGCATCCGACCTCGTGACCGACTACCTGTCGGCCTTCAACATGGAGGCGGGCGAGACCGCCCGCATGGTGGACGTACTCGCCTACGCGCAAGCCAACGCCAACACCTCGGTCGAGGGCCTTGGCATGGCCTTCAAGAACTGCGCGGCCAACGCCAACGCCGCCGGCATGGACGTGGAGACCACCTCGGCAGCCATCGCCATGATGGCCAACCAGGGCCTCAAGGGCTCCGAGGCCGGCACCGCCCTCAACGCCGTCCTGCGCGACATGACCGCCAAGATGCGGGACGGCGCCATCGCCGTCGGCGACCAGTCCGTGGCCGTCATGGACGCCGAGGGCAACTACCGCGACTTCGCGGACATCCTGGCCGACGTGGAGGCCGCCACCGACGGCATGGGCGAGGCGGAGAAGGCCGCCGCGCTCCAGAGCACCTTCACCGCAGACAGCATCAAGGGCCTCAACCTCATGCTCAACGCCGGGGCCGACGAGCTGTCCGGGTTCCGCGACGAGCTCTACGACTCGGCCGGTGCGGGCGAGGAGATGGCCCGCGTCATGACCGACAACCTGGGCGGCGACCTCGCCGCCATGGGGTCGGCCTTCGAGGAGCTGGCCCTCAAGGTCTACGACGGCGTGCAGGAGCCGCTGCGCCAGGTGGTGCAGTTCGTGACCGGGTCGGTGGTGCCGGCCGCCGAAGCCGTGGTCGCCCACGCGGAGTACGTGGGGATCGCGCTCGCCGGCGTCGGCGCGGCCGTCGCCGCGCTCAACTTCGGCAAGATCACCTCGACCCTCTCCGCCGTCCCCAAGCTGCTCGCCGGCTTCACCGGCGGCCCCATCCTCGCGGTGGTGGCGGCGATCACGGCGCTGGCGGCCGGGGCGAAGTGGGCCTACGACAGCGTGGAGCCGTTCAGGCAGGCAGTCGACCTGCTGGGCTCGACGGTGATGGAGTGCGCCGGCATGGTGGCCGGCCGGCTCGGCGAGGCCCTGTCCGGCGTGGCGTCGGGCCCCCTGCCCAGCCTCTCCGACATCGTGTCCGGCGTCGTCGTGCCGGCCCTCACGTCGCTCGCCGGGTTCATCGCCGACCAGGTGGTGCCCGCCGTCGTGGACATCGCGATCTTCGTAGCCGACAACGTGGTGCCGGCGCTGGCGTCCCTCGCCGACTTCGTGCTCAACAGCGTGGTTCCGGCCTTCACCGGGTTCGCCGGGTTCCTCCTGGAGAACGTGGTGCCGGCGCTCATGGAGGTGGCGGGCTTCGTCGCCGGCACCGTGGTGCCCGCCGTCGCGGAGCTGGCCGGGTGGTTCGGGGAGAACGTCCTCCCCATCCTCCAGGCGTTCGCCGACTTCGTCCTCTCCACCGTGCTGCCGCCGATGACCCAGCTCGGCATCTTCATCGGCCAGAACATCATCCCCGCCGTCATGATGATGGCCGAGGCGATAGGGACGGCCATGGCCGTCATCCAGGGGGTGTGGGAGGCCGCCTGGGGCGTCGTGTCCTCCGTCATCGAGCTGGTGTGGGGCAACGTCAAGGCCGTGGTGGAGACGACGCTGGGGGTGCTCCAGGGCATCATCCAGGTGGTCACCGCGGCCATATCCGGCGACTGGAAGGGCGTCTGGGAGGGCATCGGGCAGGTGTTCTCCTCGATCGTAAACGGCATCCTCCAGATCGGCGCCAACGTCATCAACGGCCTGGCCTCGGTCGTCACGTCCGTCATCACGGGCCTGTACAACACCTGGGCGCGCATATGGAACGCCGTGAGCAGCGTGGCCATGTCGGTGTGGGGCGCCATAAGCTCCACGGTCGTGGGCACGGTCACGTCCATCGTGGACACCGCCGTGAGCACCTTCTGGGGCTTCGTCTCGACCGTGCAGGGCATCTTCGAGGGGGTGAAGAACGCCATCGTGAACCCCATCGAGACGGCGAAGGGCCTGGTGAAGGGGATCATCGACGCCATCGGCGGCTTCTTCTCCAACTTCAAGATAAAGCTGCCCCACATCAACCTGCCCCACTTCGCGATCAACCCGCCGGGCTGGCAGATCGGCGACCTGCTCCAGGGCAAGATACCGACGCTGGGCATCGACTGGTACGCCACCGGCGGCGTGTTCGCCGCGCCGTCCGTCATCGGCGTGGGCGAGGCCGGCGCCGAGGCGGTGCTGCCGCTCACCAACCGCCGGGCCATGGCCGACGTGGGCCAGGCCATCGGCGAGGCCGGCGGCCTGGGGATGGACGAGGTGGTGGCGGAGCTGCGGGCGCTGCGCCGCGAGCTGCCCAAGATGATGGAGGCGTACTGCCTGCGCGCGCTCACGGTCAACCGCCGCGAGTTCGCGCGGCTGGTGCGGGAATCGGAGGCGTACCTGTGATAGACGAGCTCACCTACGTCAACTCGCTCGGCCAGGAGGTGTCCTTCGGGGGCGCGCCCGGCCGCTGGGGGTTCGGCGAGACCGACCTGCTGGACATGTCCATGGACTTCGCGAGCACGGGCGGCGTCATCACGTCGTTCTCCTCCGGCATATCAACGCGCTCGCTGCGCGTGCTCGTGGACGGGGGCGACGAGGGGGCCCGCCGGCGCCTCGTGGACGTGCTGGGCGTCGACGCGCGGCGGTGCGTCCCCGGCACCCTGCGCGCCGGGGGCTGCTACCTGCGCTGCTACGCGTCGGGGCTGGCGCTGTCCGACTGGTACTACTTCGACGACATGGCCGCCATCGACGTGACCTTCACCGTGGAGCGCCCCGCGTGGGTGCGCGAGACCTCCCACACCCTCGCGGTGTGGGACAAGCCCGAGGGCGGCCTCGACTACCCGCACGACTACGCCCACGACTACACGTACTCGACGGGCACCACCGCCGTCATCGCGAACCCCTCGCCCCTGCCCAGCCCCTGCGACATCGCATTCCCGGGCCCCTGCGTGAACCCCTTCGTCATCATCGCGGGCAACCGCTACCAGGTGATGGCCTCGGCCGGCAAGGGCGAGCTCATCATCGTGCGAGGCTACGGGAGGCGCAAGGACATCGTCCTGCGGTCGGCAGCCGGCGTCGAGCAGTCCATCTTCGCCGCCGGGGTGCGCGAGGAGGGCGCCCACGTGTTCGCCGAGGTGCCGGCCGGCGAGAGCGTGGCGAGCTGGGACGGCGTGAACAACGTGGGCGTGACGCTCTACGAGGAGAGGTGGACGCCGTGGTCAGCGTGATCCACGCGGACGCCCACGGGCGCGAGATAGGCTACCTGGAGTGGTGCGAGGGCGACTTCACCGTCGGGCGCCTCAACACCTTCGAGCTGCGCGTGCCGCCCTCCGACGGGGTGCGGGCGGGCGACTACCTCATGGTGGAGGGCACCGAGTACGGCGGGGTCGTCGACGGCATGGAGGTGGACACCACCCGCGACTACGTGACCGCCTCGGGGCGCACCTGGCACGGGCTGCTGGCCACCACCGTGGTGGTGCCAGACCCCGGCAGCGAGCGGCTGGTGCTCACCGGCGAGATCAACGCCGTGCTGGGGCGGCTCATCGAGCGCCAGGGGCTCGGCCTGTGCATGGCGGCCTCGGGCGAGGACAGCGGGATGCGGCTCGACGGCTACGGGGTGTCCCGCGCCTCCAGCAGGATGGACGCCTACACGGTCGTGACCGACGCCCTGCGCTCGGTCGGCGCCAAGCTGCGCGTCCGCTACGACGGGGGGCTCCGCCGCGCGGTGCTCTCCGCCGTCCCCCGCGCCGAGTACGTGAGCGACGGCCTGGACGGCAACCGCGGCGACTTCGTGGTGCGCACCACCCGCCCCTACAACCACCTGCACTGCATGGGCCTCGGCGAGGGCACGGCCCGCGCCATCGTCGACGTGTACGCAGACGCCGACGGAAACGTCTCCACCACACAGACGCTGTTCGGCTCCGACCACAAGGCCAAGGTCTATGAGAACACCAACCTCGAAGCCGACGAGCTGCTGGCCGAGGGCATGGACGAGCTGCGCGACCTCCAGGAGGAGCTGCGCACCTGCTCGGTCGTATCGGACGGGTCGGAGCGTTACGACATCGGCGATATAGTCGGCGGCGTCAGCGTGGAGCACGGCGTCGACGTGACGACGGCCATAGCCTCCATCGTCGCGACCGTGGGCGCCGACGGCCTCACGCTGGAGACCAAGACGGAGACGGAGGTCTGATGCCGCACCTAGTCACATCCCACCAGGGACAGCCGCACGTCCTCGCGATAAACGACGCGCGCCGCAACGCCGCGACCTACGGTGGGGGCAAGTACGTGCTGCCCCTGCGCGATCAGTTCGCCGCGTCCGTGCCCAACTCCAACACGATCCGCATCCAGGGCGGCGACGCCATGGTCTGCGGGCGCCACTGGGCCATAGACGGCGCCTACGAGGACTATACCCTCGACAACGGCACGCCCGGGTACAACCGCATCGACATCGTGGTCGCCCGCATCGAGACGGCCCCGGCCGAGAAGGTGGAGATCATCGTCCGAAAGGGCGAGGAGACCGCCGGCGAGCCCGTGGCGCCCTCCCACATCGACGGCGACCTGCTGGCGGGCGACTCCGCCGCCGAGCAGCCCCTCTACGAGGTGAGGATCGAGGGCCTGACGCCGCACGAGCCGGTGCCGCTGTTCGAGGTGGCGCCCGGCCCGTACGTGGGCCACGTCCACGACGCATCCGACATCGACGGGGGCGTCATTCCGGTCGGCCGGGGAGGTACTGGCGTCAAGTCCCTCACCGGCTCCACTGGGCTTATTCACTCCCTGTTCGACACATCGCTCCCCGACGCGGGCTATATCCCCGTTTTCACGGAGCAGTGGGGCGACGGGGGGTACATGAACAAGCAGACCCTTCGCAAGGCCCTGGGCCTCGGGGACACGCTCGGGGCGCTGCCCATTGCCAACGGCGGCACGGGCGTCACGTCAAACGCGGCCATCGCGCTCAAGTCCTACCCGGTCAACGCCGTCTACTTCTCGCGGGCGGCGGCCAACCCCGCCTCCCTCTTCGGCGGGACATGGGTGGAGATCACTGACACCAAGCTCTTCCTTGGCATCTACATGTATCGGAGGACGGCATGAGAATCATCGACGAGCGCGGCCAGGAGCTGCGCGACCCCGACCTCGACCTCGGGCAGCTCGTCCCGGACACCATCGTCATCGCCCACCACCCCGGCACCCCGGAGGTGCCCGAGGTGCGCGAGGAGGTGCTGGCGTGGCCGGAGCCTGGTATGCCGGAGTACGACGAGCGGGACGAGGACGGCAACCTCCTCGCCGCCCTCTACCGCGAAATCATCACCCAGGAGTGGCAGCCCGCCCAGGAGCCATGGGATGAGACGGAGGACGTGCTGGCGTACGTCCCCTACACCGAGGCTGAGCTTGAGGAGATCGAGGAGCGCAAGCGCGCCGAGGAGGAGGCCCGGAAGAAGGCCGAGGCCGAGGCGGCGCGACGCGCGGAGATCGAGGCGTGGCTCGACGACGCCCCCGCCCACGTCTCCGACCTAGACGAGGCCGTGGTCGAGCTCTATGAGGCCCAGGCCCAGGCGCAGCTCGACACCGACGAGGCCATAACGACCCTGTACGAGACGCTGATCGGAGGCAACTGATGGCAGTCCCCAACATTGCGATAGCCAAGAGCTACGCGCGCCTGGTGCGCGCCGGGCGCAAGACCCTCGACGAGGTGCCGGCGGAGATCATACCGGCGCTGCGCGAGGTGGCCCCTGACCTGTTCGAGGAGGCCTGATGACGATTAACTACAAGAAGACCGCCTGGAACGACAACGCAAGCGGCTACACGCCCATCACGCCCACGCGGCTAAACAACATCGAGAACGCCCTCAAGTCGGTTTGCGACGGCTGGGATTCCGTATCCC
>NZ_QWKK01000162.1 GCF_009911695.1 Enterorhabdus sp. P55
CCCCGCCCCAGCCCCCGCCCCCGCCCCCGCCCCCTTATCCCCTCACTGCGGCGTGGCAACGTCGCTTCCGGTACAATCTCGTGCCATGGAAGAGGTGATCCTCGACATACTGACGCGGCTGCGGGCCGAGGCGGCGGGAACGGGCGCACCGCTTGACGCGCGCGGCCTCGCGCGGCTGCTCGACGAGCGCAACCGTCGCGCGGGCGGCTCGGAACGTCGCTACGTGAAGAAGGCGCTCCTGCCGTTCTACCTGCGTGTCCGCGACGAGGAGCCCGAGCGCTGGCGCGCGTGGGCGGTGGACGCCGCCTTAGAGGAGCGCCTCATGGCGCTGCTGCGGATGAAGCCGCGGCGCACGGCCTCGGGCGTGGCCACCGTCACCGTCATCACCAAGCCGTGGCCCTGTGCCGGCGGCTGTCTGTACTGCCCCAATGACGTGCGCATGCCCAAGAGCTACCTGGCCGACGAGCCCGCCTGCCAGCGGGCCGAGCGTGCGTTCTTCGACCCCTACCTGCAGGTGAGCGCCCGCTTGCGCACGCTCGCGCAGATGGGGCACCCGGTGGACAAGGTGGAGCTGATCGTGCTCGGCGGCACGTGGAGCGACTACCCGGAGGGCTACCGCCGCTGGTTCACCGCCGAGTTGTTTCTCGCCCTCAACGACGGCGTCGCGCCTGCCGCCGAGCGCCAGGCGGCCGAGCGCCGCGCTCGCTACGAGGCCCTCGGCATCCCCTCCGAGCGCGCCGACTGCGCCGCCCGCGTCGCCTCCGTCCAGGAATCGGTGAACGAGGGCCGCCTGACCTACAACCAGGCCGTCAGGCAGCTCTATGGAACAGGGGAGCAGGTGGGTACCGCCGACGCTCAGCCCCCGGGCGGCTCGGCGGGATCCTCGCGCGCAGCGGACGGCGCGCCGTCCGCGTCCTGGGAGCGAGCGGCGGCGTTCCAGGTCGCCGCCTGGGACGAGGTGGAGGCCGCGCAGCGGGACAACGAGGGCGCGGCGTGCCGATGCGTGGGACTGGTGGTGGAGACGCGTCCGGAGCTGGTGGACGTGCCGGCCCTCATCGACCTGCGGCGGCTCGGTTGCACGAAGGTGCAGATGGGCGTGCAGTCGCTCGATCCCGCCGTTCTGGCTGCCAGCGGGCGCGGCGATGCGCGGACGGTGGATGCCGTCGCGCGCGCCTTCGCCTTGCTGCGTCTGTTCGGCTTCAAGATCCATGCGCACTTCATGGCCAACTTGCCGGGTGCCACGCCCGCGGCCGACGCGCGCGACTACCATCGCCTTGTAAGCGAGCCGCGCTTCCTGCCCGATGAGGTCAAGCTCTACCCCTGCGTGCTCACGGCGGGCACGCCGCTTGCCGCGCGCTACGCGGCGGGGGAGTGGGCGCCCTACGATGAGGAGACGCTCGTGGCGCTGCTCGCCGCCGATGTGCGCGTCACGCCGTCCTGGACGCGCATCTCGCGTATGATTCGCGACATATCGGCCCATGACATCGTGGCCGGCAACCGCAAGACCAACCTTCGCCAGCTGGTGGATCGTCGCCTTGGCGAGGGGGCGGGGGAGCGCGGCGAATCCGGCCTCGGCGGCTGCGCGCTGGCGGAGTTCCCGCACGTCGCCGGACAGGCGGCAGGCCGGGAGGCGCCTTCCGGCGGCTGTTCCTCGGTCGACGCGCGCGCGGGTCTTTCCGTCGCGCAGGCGCCTGGCACGCCGTTGGGCGCGGGCGACGGGAGGAGGGGCGCGCCCCGGGGGGCGGCGGGAAGGCGCGGCGAAGCTGTCGCGCCGCTCGTGCGGGAGATCCGCAGCCGCGAGATCGCGGGGGCGGAGGTGGACGAGGCGTTGCTGCGCCTTGAGGTCGTGCCGTACGACACGGTAGCGAGCCGCGAGCTCTTCCTGCAGTGGGTTACGCCGGATAACCGCATCGCCGGCTTCCTGCGGCTGTCGCTGCCGATGCCCGAGGCGCTCGCGAAGCACCCGGGCGTACCCGTTGGCGCAGGCGAGGCGATGATTCGCGAGGTGCACGTCTACGGGCGCACCTCGCCGCTCGCGCGCACGGCGGCTGGCGTTCAGCACCGCGGCCTGGGCCGGCGGCTCGTGGAGGAGGCGTGCGCCCGCGCGGCGGCGGCCGGCTATGGCGCCGTCAACGTCATCAGCGCCGTGGGTACGCGCGACTACTACCGTCGCCTGGGCTTCGAGGACGTCGGCCTCTACCAGCGGCGATCCGTGGACGCGGCGCGTGGGGCTGTCCGGCGTTCGGGTGGGGGTGGCTTGGGCGTACCCGCCCTCGCGATGCGGCCTGCCGAGGATGCTGCCTGCTGCCAGCGCCGGTTTCGGGACGCTTCGGGTGCAGCCACGGGAGGCGCTCTTGACGCGCCTCGTTCCGATGAGCGGCCGGTTGAGGGGGCTGGCATGCCTGCGCTTCCGGTGCGATCCGTGGTTGCGGCCGATGCCAACGCGTCGTGCGGGGCTGCGTGCTGCGAGGCGGGGGAGGAGCGCGCCCCGCACGCTGCCGGTGGCGAGAGGGGGCGCGTGCGATGAGGTGGCCGTGGCGGCGCGGGCGAGACGGCGCGGCGCCGACGATGTTCGGCTCGGCGCGCGTCTACGATACCGAGGGGCCTGATGGCACGGCCATCCGCGTGCTCGAGGTGGGCGGCGCCTTTCAGTCGGCTGCCTACGTGGACGGCCGGTCCGAGGCGCCCTTTGCCTACCTGCGCGCCTTCGATGCGATCTTTGACGCAGGCGTGCCCATGCGTCGCGTGCTCATGCTCGGAGGCGGCGCGTTCGCCTACCCGCGTCATGTGCTCGCACGCCGCGGAGATGTGGAGCTTGACGTGGTGGAGGCCGATCCGGCCATCGTCGCGCTGGCCCGCGAGCGCTTCTTCCTGGCCGATGCCGAGCGCGCTCATGCCGGCCGGCTGCGTGTCATTGTCGCCGATGCCCTTGCCTACCTGGCCGACGCTGCTGCCCCATTGGGTGCCATTGGGTGTGACCCTTTGGCACCTGACGCGGTTACCCCGCTGGGTTGCTCGGACGTTGCGCCTGCGCCCAGGTCGTCTGCCCGCCTGGCCGGCGCGGCCGCCCCGCTGGGTGCCATTGGGTGTGACCCTTTGACATTAGGTGCCATTAGGTGTGACCCTTTGGCACCCTATGACGCCAT
Organism: Enterorhabdus sp. P55; assembly: GCF_009911695.1. GTDB lineage: Bacteria > Actinomycetota > Coriobacteriia > Coriobacteriales > Eggerthellaceae > Enterorhabdus. Next base: position 3,147 of record NZ_QWKK01000162.1, read on the forward strand.
CCTCAACGACGTCTTTCAAGGTGTCGACCCCGATGCGGGGCTCCTCGCGCCCGAGGGCCTCGCGCTTGTGCGCGCGGGCCTGGCGCCAGGCGGCCTTTACCTGGTTAATGTCGTGGTGCCCGACTCGCCGGAGGGCGTTGCCGCCCTCATCGCCGCCGGCCGCGCCCTCGAGCGCGCCTTCGACCACGTCTCCGTCATTCCCTGCGCGGACGAGGGCTTCTCCGCTCAGGACAACTACCTTCTCGTGGCCACGGATGGCCTGGCCCGCGTCCCTGGTGCCCTCCCTCTGCCACCCGTCTAGCCCGCGGGCCTTCGTTTTTCGCGGCTGTTTCTGCAAATTCGCGCGGTTTTGCACTCTTGCTAGCCCCCTAATCGCGGCTTTTCCCTGAAAACGTCGCTCAAAGGGGGGTCGAAGGGGCGCTTTTCGGCTCCTAGCCGCCTTTGGTGGGTGCAAAACCGCGCGAATTTGCGGCGGCGCGCTCTTTTTCGAAGGTTCGCCTCCTGATTTGCCCCCCAACCCCCAACCCC
>NZ_QWKK01000163.1 GCF_009911695.1 Enterorhabdus sp. P55
CAGGCGCGTTCGCCCGTCGCGCCAGGTCGCCCGCCCCAGGCCGCCCCCCCCGGGCCGCGCGCCGAGCGTGCCGCCCGCCCTACGCGAACCCGAGCAGCGCGCAGAGCGCAGGCAGCAGCGTGGCCGTGAGCGCCACGAGCGCCACCGTGGGCACCCACCCGATGCGCGCCATGTCGCCCATGCGGTAGTACCCGGTGGAGTACGTGAGGATGGGCACGCAGTCGAGCGGCAGCACGTAGGCGAGCGACGCCTGCCACGCCACCACCATGAGCATGCAGTACATGCTGATGCCGAAGTCGCCCGCCAGCACGCCGAAGGGATAGGCCAGGATACCGGCCACCGCCGGGCCCACCGGCACCACGTTGTGCACCACGGCGCCCACGGCCGAGAGCACCAGCAGCACGAGGAAGGGCGTCTTCCACGTATCGGGCCGCACGCGGGGCGGAACGCGGGGGCGACGCTGGACGCGGCGGCCGGCGAACGCGAGGCGCGAGGGAGCGAACGAGGCGCGGCGCTGGGGCGACGCGGGGCCTTGGCCAGGCGCAGGCGCAGCGCGGAGGAGCAAACGCGCGGGGTGCCCGCCCCGCACGGCGCAGCGCTGCACGTGCGCGAGCGAGGCCCGCGCCCCATGCGGGGTGCGGGTGCGGGACAGGGGACGGATCGGACGCCCCTTGCGGCGCCGGACTCGTGCGGGGCGTACGGCTCGCGCGATCGTCAGGCCGCATGGGGCGTCCGACTCGCGCGATCGTTAGGTCGTGCGGGGCGGCCGAGTGTTTCACGTGAAACACCTGACCCTCTCGCTCATAATTAGAGCTTGAGCAAACAAGAGGGCTCACCAATCGAACGCGGCGAGCCCTCTTGCCCATTCGCGGGTCGGAGCCTACGCCCCCGGAGCCTTCGGGGCGCCGGGGGCCTTGGGAGCGCCGGGCGCTCCAGGGGCCTTTGGGGCGCCGGGCGCGCCGGGAGCCTTGGGCGCCGCGCTCGGGCCGGACGACGCGAAGCCGCACTCCTCGCACGCCGCAGCGCCGAGGGGATTCTCGTGGCCGCACATGGGGCAGGCGATCTTGTCGCTGCTCACGGCCGCTGGTCTAAAGCACATGAGTTGCCTCCTATCAGGTCGCAGTACCTGCCTCGCAGTCTAGGGGCCCGCGCCGCCTCGCAACAGCAGCGGGACGTTGAAGCGCCCGCAACGAAAACTTGCTACGCGAAGAAACGCCTGGTGGCCACGGGCGTAAGCGTCCGCCAAAGCCTCCTGCGGTAGGCATATCCCCCTTTCGTTGCGGCAGCACCCGCTTTCGTTGCCCTCGCGCCGCCCCCTCCCCGCCTCCTCGGCCGCTACCATACCGCCCAAGGAACAACCCCTAGCAAAGGAGGACGACATGCTCGGACCGCTCGGCGGAGACCGCCTCTGGAACCCCAAGGAGCTCGACAAGTGCAAGGCCGCGGCCCAGGAGCTGGCCGACGCCCAGGACAAGGGCGCCGACGAGGGCGGCATCATCTACGGGTACATGTACACCATGAACAACAGCAACTACGGCTACAAGGGCGATGACCTGGAGTTCAAGACCGCTGCCGAGATTGCCGCCTTCGACGCCAACGGCCAGGTGAAGGAAACCTACGTGGCCTACAAGCAGGCCTAGCACGCCTACCCCCCCCCGAAAGCACGCTAGAGGGCGTCGCCGGGAATCCCCGCACGCGTCCGCCGCCAGGCGGCCGGCGGCGCCTGGCGCCCCCTCCCCTGCGAAACGGCAACCTCAGGCCGTCGTCCGCTTGCGGACGGCGGCCTTGCTCTATCATGGACGGATCAGGCCTCTCCCCCTAGGAAAGGAACGCCCATGACCGCCCCCTCCTCCCTCGAGGACCTGCGCGCCGACATCGCGCGCGCCGTAGACGCCGTGCGCGCCTCCACCCCGCTCGTCCCCTCCATCACCAACGCCATCACCATGGACTTCGTGGCCAACGCCCAGCTTGCCGCAGGCGGGTCGGCGGCCATGGTCTACCTGGCCGAGGAGGCCGCCGCCCTCGCCGCGGCCGGGGGCGCGTTCTACGTGAACCTGGGCGCGCTTCTGCCCATCCACCGCGACGCCATCCCCGCCGCTGCGCGCGCCTGCCGCGACCTGGGACGTGCCTGGGTGCTCGACCCCGTGGGCATGGGCATCGGCAGCCTGCGCGCCGAAGTGCTCGCCGAGCTGCGGGAATGCCAGCCCACCGTCGTGCGCGGCAACGCCTCGGAGATCATCGCGCTCGCCTCCGCGTGGGGCGCGACCTCGACGCCGGATGGCGCGTGCGGCGTGCGCGGCGTGGACAGCACCGACCCCGTGTCCGCCGCCGAGGGCGCTGCGCGCGCCCTTGCGCGCCAGACAGGCGGCGCCGTGGCCGTATCCGGCGCAGAAGACCTGATCACAGACGGGCGACGTGTCGTGCGCGTGGCCGGCGGCAGCCCGCTCATGAGCCGCGTGACCGGCTTTGGCTGCTCGCTCGGCGGCGTGACGGCCGTCTACGCCGCCGTAGCCGAGCCTCTCGTGGCCGCCGCGACCGCCGCCGCGCACTACGCCGCCGCCGGCACCGTCGCCGCGGCGCAGGCGGCCGGCCCTGCCAGCTTCAAGGTCGCCTTCATCGACGCCCTGTTCAACCTGTCTGCGGCCGAGGTGGCCGCCAACCCCCTGACCCTCGAGGAGGTCGAGTAGATGAACACCCTGATCGCCGTGGCCATCGCCCCCTTCGGCGTGGGCGACGAGCTGGCCGAGCACGTCGCCGAGGTCGTCCGCGTCATTCGCACCTCGGGCCTGCCCTGCCGCACGAATTCCATGTTCACCGAGATCGAAGGCGAATGGGACGAGGTGATGGACGTCGTCAAGCGCGCCACCTTCGTCCTGGCCGAGCAGGGCATCCGCACCGAGGTCATCCTCAAGGCGGACATCCGCCCCGGCCACACCGGCACCATGGAGTCGAAGGTGCGGAAGGTGGACGAGCTCCTCGGCTAACGAGCCCCCAGGCGCCATCCCCGCAATCGGGGCGCAGCCGAATGCGCCCCGAGGGCCGACCGCGCGGCATCCGATTGCACGCCAGCCCGCACGCCACCCCCTCCCAGCCGCGCGGCACGCCGTTTTCACCCGGCCGCCAACCGCTCGCCGCGCGCCTCCCAACAGGCGGGAAACAACCCGAGCGCGGCGAGCCAACGCTTGCGCCGCCTGCCCCTCGCCCGCGCACGCCGCCCCTATGCTGGGGAAAACGCGGCAACCTGCGCCCGTCGGCGACCTTATGACCCTCCGCCGCCCCGGACGCAGCATCACGAGAGGGGCGATGGCTCATGGGGATCATCGGAAAGCAGCGAACGGGCGCGCCGGCGAAGCGTCCCCGCGATGCGCGCTCTGCCGAGCGGCGGCAGATGGGCGTCGTGCTGGCAGGCGGCCTGGCTGCCCTCGCCCTCACGCTGCTGATGGCGCCCGCCGCCCCGTCCTTCGCGGAGGACGCCGCGGCGCCGTCCGCTCCCGCGAGCGCCACCCCGGATGCCGGCCCCGCCGCCGACCAGCGCGCCACGGCCC
>NZ_QWKK01000164.1 GCF_009911695.1 Enterorhabdus sp. P55
CGCCGCGCGTCCGCCGCCGCCAGCTCGCCGGGACGCGGCGGGCGCAGGAAGAGGGCGGCTGCGGCGGTCACGGCGGCCGTGGCGGCGCCCAGCACGCCGAAGGCCGCGCGCCAGCCGATGGCGTCGAACAGCCACGCCGCCACCGAGCTCAGCGCCATGGTCGACAGGCAGTAGCACAGCAGCATGAGCCCCGAGGCCAGGCCGGTCCGGTCGGGGAACCACGCCATGGTCGCCCCCATGGCCGCCGTGTAGGCGATGCCCACGCCGCAGCCGCCCAGCACGCCGTAGGTGAGGTAGAGCAGCCAGGGCGCCTCGGCGCGGGCGAGCAGCGCGGTGGTCGCGAAGGCGGCGAAGCTGAGCGCCGCGGCCAGCCACACGGCCGCGCGCGCCGGGATGTGGCGCACCAGGCGCCCGCCGATGATGCCCCCAGCGCAGAAGGCCCACATGAGCAGTGTGAACGTGAGCGAGAGGGCCGACGGCGCCCAGCCGAACTCCTCCACCAGCGGCGCCGAGAACACCGACCACCCGTAGATGAACCCGATCATCGCCATCACCAGGCATCCCGCTGCCAGTCGTCCCCATCGCGCGTCCATGGCGCCCCCTCCCGCGTCTCGTCCTTCCCTCCCATCCTAGGCGCGTCGCCAGCGTGCGTCATGGCCCGCCAGGCCCTAACCCGACCACGCCATGGGTCGCCTGGTCTTACGGCGGCGGCAGGCCGGGGCCCGCTCGAATCCGCTTGCCCGCGACACCCCTCGGCCTTAGGGCGGGGCTGTGTGATTTTCTGCGCTCGCCGGGAGGCAAAGTTGCGGCTTGCTGACGGATGTTCGGCCGGCTTGCGCTAGAATACGCCTCGTGCATGACGCGGGCCGCCCGCCCGCCCCATTGAACGACCTGTCAACAGCAAGGAGCCGCATCCATGAAAGTGAGCATGAAGAAGCTCGACGGCAGCCAGGTTCGCCTGGAGTGCGTCGCCACCCCCGAGGAAGTCAACAACGCCCTGCACGCGGGCCAGCTCGGCTTCGCGCAGTCCATGGGCCTGCGCCCGGAGCAGGGCAAGACCATCGCCCAGGTGGCGGAGGAGAAGATGGGCATCAAGAACCTCGACTCCATCGTCGAGGCCGGTGCCATCCAGGGCCTCGTGCCGTTCGCGCTCGACAAGAAGAACCTCATCCCGTCCTTCCCGCCGCAGCCCGAGCCCAAGTCCGCCCTCAAGCGCGACCGCGAGTTCGCCTTCGACGTCGTGGTGGCCCTCAAGCCCGACTACGAGCTGAAGTCCTACGACCCGGTGGAGATCCGCGTCCCCGCGTTCGCCCTCAACCCCGAGATCGTCGACCAGCAGCTCAAGGAGATGGCCGAGCGCTACACCACCTACGTCACCGCCGACGCCAAGCCGGTGGAGAAGGGCGACAGCTGCCTCATCGCCATGAAGTGCCTGAAGGACGGCGAGGAGGTGGCCGGCCTCACCACCGACGGCCGCACCTACACCGCCGGTGAGGGCTACATGCCCGACGGCTTCGACCAGGAGATCATCGGCATGCAGCCCGGCGAGACGAAGACCTTCACCTTCGAGGGCCCCGGTCTTGACGAGGACTTCAACGAGATCACCGAGGTCATCGACTGCACCGTCACGGTGAAGGAGATCCAGAAGCCCACGCTGCCCGAGATCGACGACGAGTGGGTGGCTGCCAACATGCCCATGTACAAGAGCGCGGCTGACCTGCGCGCCGACATCCAGCGCAACGTCGAGCGCGGCGCCCGCGAGCAGTATGAGAACTACAAGCGCCAGCTGGCGGTGACCGAGCTCGCCCGCCGCTTCGAGGGCAAGATCGCCGACGAGGTGTACGAGGCCATGCGCGCGAACCTCATGGAGAACATGCGCATGGAGCTGCAGCAGTCCGGCCAGAGCTGGGAGGACTTCGTGGCCCAGAACGGCGGCGAGCAGCAGTTCGGCATGATGCTCATGCTCCAGACCCGCGAGATGCTCGTCCAGGGCTTCGCGCTGGACTCCGTGTTCCGCCACGAGAAGCTCACCCTCACCGACGAGGACATCGAGGCCGCCTGCCGCGCCATGAACCCCCAGGCCAACCCCAAGCAGCTGCGCCAGCAGTTCGAGCAGTCGGGCCGTGGCTTCGCCCTGCGCGAGTCTGCCGAGCGCCTGAAGGCGAACAACTGGGTCCTCGAGCACGCCGTCATCACCGAGTTCGACCCGACCGAGCAGGCTGCTCCGGTCGAGGAGGCTCCCGCCGAGTAGCGCCTCGGCAAACGTCGCGCCGCCGCCCCTGGGCGCTGGCCGCGCACGGGTATAATCATGCGGAAGCCGGGATGATCCGGCTTCCGCTGTTTCAAGGGAAGGAGGGCCCGTGGCCCGAGATGCGAGGCGCGTGCTGCTCATCGCCAACCCGGCGTCGCAGAACGGCCGGGGCGCCGATGCGGCCGCCGAGGCCGAGGTGCTGCTGCGCGAGGCGCTGCCCGGCGCCCAGGTGGAGGTGCGCCCCACGGCCGGCCCCCGTCATGGCCGAGAGCTTGCCGCCGGCGCGGCCGGCCTCGACGTGGTGGTGGCCCTCGGCGGGGACGGCATCATCCACGAGGTGGTCAACGGCCTCATGACCCTGCCCGCCGACGCGCGTCCCGCGCTCGGCGTCATCCCCGTGGGCTCGGGCAACGACTACGCGGCCACGCTCTCCATGGAGCGCAACGTCGCCCAGGCCGTGGCCCAGCTCGTTGACGCGCGCCCGACGCTGGTGGACGTGGGGTGCGTGAACGGCGTCTACTTCGCCGAGACGCTCTCGTTCGGCCTGGACGCGGCCATCGCCCTCGACACGGTGGAGCGCCGCAAGCGCACGGGCCGCACGGGCACCCTGCTCTACCTGACCTCCGGGCTCGATCAGCTGATCAACCACCTGGAGCGCTACCGCTATCGGGTCTCCTTCGACGGCGGCGCGCCGCGGGAGGGCGAGATGTTCCTCTTCGCCGTGCAGAACGGGCCCACCTACGGCGGCGGCTTTGCCGTGGCGCCTGAGGCGTCGGTGGCTGACGGACGGCTTGACGTGGTGGTCGCGCACCCGCCCATCACGCGGCGCAAGGCGACCCTCGTCTTCCTGCTGGCCAAGGATGGCCACCACACCCGCTTCAAGGAGTTGGACTTCCGCCGCGTGCGCAGCCTGCGCATCGAGTTCGACGAGCCGGTGCCTGCGCAGGTGGACGGCGAGCGGCTGGAGGGCACCGTCTTTGACGTGACGCTCGTGCCGCGCGCCCTGCGCGTGCTCGTGCCGCCCCAGGCGCGTCCCTCGGTAGTCGGGATCCCCGAGCCCCGCGGCTATGTCCACGTGCCCGAGCCGGATGCGGAAGGGGGGCGCTAGGATGGCCGCCCGCCCGAGCGCGCTCTCATCCAGCGGCGGCGCCCCGCAGGCGCGGAAGGCCTCCCGCCGGCCTGCCGCGGGCGCGACCGGCGCCTCCCGTCGCGCGGCGGCCTCGTCCCCGCGC
>NZ_QWKK01000165.1 GCF_009911695.1 Enterorhabdus sp. P55
CAGGCCGCACAGCGCCTGCGGGGGCCTGCCGCCCATGTCGCGCATCGTCGGCGTAAACAACCTATTGGCACACAACACCTAGCTGGCCCATCAGGAACCCGAGCGACAGCGGCACGAGGGCCAGCGCCACCACATCCAGGACCATCAGGCCCAACGTCTCGGGCGGCAGCGCCGCCACGCTCCCGCCGAAGGCCGCCCAGCCAAGCCCCAGCATGAGCGCCACCACGCCCAGGGCCACCACCAGCGCAGCGCCGGCCTCGTGCAGGCCGAGCGTCAGGCTCGACACGGGCGAGACGATGCTGCGCCGGCGCAGGTCGGTGCGGTTGAAGGCGCCCATGAGCACGCCCACCGACACCACGACCGCGGCCGTGAGCGTGTAGGAGCACCACTTCAGGTAGAAGACGAGGCTGCTGCCCACGGCCGTGCCGCCGGGCGGCGTCACCGTCTCCACCTCGGCGCGCTCCTCCCCCGCCTGCGCCGCGCGATGCGCCAGCTCGACGGCCGGCGCATCGGGCTGCAGCACGGCGGCGGCGCGCACGAGCCCCAGGTACTGGTCGACCTCAGAGCTGGCCAGCGTGCCGGCCAGCGAGTCGAAGCTGTAGGCCACCTCGAGCACGGGCGCGTCGCCGCCTGCGCGCGCGGCGTCGAGGAACGCCTCGGTGTAGCCCGCGGGCACCACGACCACGCAGGCCGCCTCGCCGCGGGCCACCGCGTCCTGCAGCGCGAACGGCTCGTCATCCACCGCCACCAGGTCGCACCCCTCGGCTAGGAAGGCCCGCAGCCCCTCGGCCAGCTCGCCGCCCCCGCGGTCGACGACGGCCACCGCCGGGCGCGCCGGCTCATAGGCAGGATCATCCCCCGTCGTCAGCGCGCCGGCCAGGAACACCCCCATGAGGGAAAGAACTACGGCGTAGACGACCAGGTAGGCCGGGTGGGCGGCCACCACCCGCAGGGCGTACTTAAATGCTCGCATAGCGCTGCCTCCTCACAAACGCGAGCGACGCGACGATCAGCACCGCGGCCATGGCCAGCAAGGTAGTCGCCTTGACCAGGTAGGGACCGAGCGCGTCGTAGTAGTACAGGCTGTAGAACAGGTCGGTCACCACGGTGGCCGGGTTGACGGCGGCCAGCAGCGGCGCCTCCCGGGCGATGAGGTCGGCCAGCTCCATGCACGGCTCGCCATAGAGGCCGGCGAACAGCGAGAGCAGGCACACGAGCGCCGTCATGATGCCGCTCTTGGCGGAGAAGTCGATCTTGGGCAGCGCGCCGACGAAGGTGCCGAGCGCCGTGGCCAGCAGCGCCGCTAAGGCCAGGCCGACCACGCAGAGCCCCTCGCGCCCGGCGAAGTCAACCCCCGCCACCAGCCGCACGTAGGCGAACGCCGCGAGCAGGCACGCGAAGGCGACCGTCCAGCTGGCGGCCAGCGTGGCCACGAGCATACGCACCCGCGGCATCGCCCCCAGGGCGCGGCGGGCGCCGAGCGGCGAGAGGTTGGGCTGGGCGCGACTGATGGCCGTCATGCCGATGGTGCCGCCGAACAGCGCCGCCATGCCGAACAGCGCGTAGTAGAACCGCACGGACTCCTTGGGCGCCGAGCGCGTGAGCGACACTGCCTCGATAGCGCCCGTCGGCGTAAAGGCGTCGGCTAGGCGCGCCGGGTCGGCCAGGGCGGCCGGGTCGGTGCGGGCCACGTCGCGCACGAGGGCCTGATCGCGCGCGTAGGTGCTCACGACGCTCTGGAGGATGGTCTGGTTCACCTTGACGGCGCTGAGCGAGTCATCGGTAGGCGCCACGGCCAGGCGCGGCTCGCCGCCGGCGCCCACGGACAGCACGCCGTCCACCTCGCCGCCGAAGAGCGCCGAGCGGGCAGCCTCGGCATCGGGATAGGAGGTCACGGCCAGCAGCGGCCCCTCCCCCGCCGCGCCCGGCTCGGCCAGCTCATCCACTACCGCGGCCAGAGCCGAGCCCTCCCACGCCTCGTCAGCCACCACGCCGGTGGGCACCGCGTCGAAGCTCTGCAGGTCGTCTAGGTTGGCGAACATGAACAGGAACATGGTGGAGAGCAGGATCGGGAACGCGAGGCCCCACACGAACAGGCCGCGGTCGCGCACGAGGGTCTTGAGGGTCATCACGAAGACGTCGGTCATGGCGGCCCCCTAGTCCCTCAGGTCGGTGCCGGTGATCTCGAGGAACACGTCGTTCAGGGTCGGCGGCTCTGCGTAGATGCGTCCCGTGGGCACCGCGTGGCGCTCGAGCACCGCTAACACGTCGGCCACGTTGCGCGACCCCTGCTCGCAAAGCACGACCAGGCGCCCGTCGACCACCGTGGCGCGCCGCACATGCGCGAGCGCCCGCAGGGCGGCGAGCGCCGGCTCGGGGGGATCGACCACCTCCACTTCGATGCGCTCGCCCGTGCTCACCATGGCCTTGAGCTCGGCGTTGGTGCCCTCAGCCACGCCGCGCCCCTTGTCCATGATCATGAGGCGGGTGCAGACCTCCTCGACCTCCTCCATGTAGTGGCTCGTGTAGACCACCGTGGCGCCGGCCTCGTTCATGGCCTTGATGCCCTCGAGGATGGCGTTGCGGCTCTGCGGGTCCACGGCCACGGTAGGCTCGTCGAAGAACACGAGGTCGGGCTTGTGGGCGATGCCGCAGGCGATGTTGAGACGGCGCAGCAGGCCGCCGGAGAGCTTGCGCGGGCGGAACCGCACGTAGTCCTCGAGCCCCACGAAGGCTATGGCCTCCCCCACCAGCTGGCGGCGGCGCGCGCGGTCGGCCACGTAGAGCGAGCAGAAGTAGTCGACGTTCTCGCGCACGGTGAGCTCCTCGAACACGGCCACGTTCTGCGGCACCACGCCGATGCGCCGCTTCAGGTCATAGCGAGTGGGGGCCATGTCCTCCCCGAACAGGCGGATGGCACCCTTGTCGAAGGTGAGCAGCTGCAGGATGCAGTTGATGGCCGTGGTCTTGCCCGACCCGTTGGGGCCGAGCAGGCCGAAGACCTCACCGGGCCGGATGTGCAGGTTGAAATGGTCGAGCGCGATGAGATCCCCGTAGCGCTTAACGAGGTTGTCGACGGATACGATGTCCACAGAAGGCGTCCTTCCCCCAGATTGTCCTCAGGATCGATCATCCCAGAAGCACCCGGCGCGCGGAAGTGACGGCTGTCACGAGATGGCGCCCGGCGCGCTTTCGCAGGCGCGACGGGTGACATTTGTCACGAGGAGCGCCAAGGGCGCGGCAGCGCGGGGCGACGGCAGGGGGCGAGCCCTATAATGGCCCCATGGAACGCGTGGTCGACGAGACAATCATCCTGCTTCTGTGCCTGGCCGCGATGGCAGGCGCCTCCCTCGTCGCCGGCGAGGGCGCAGGGGCGCAAGACGTGGCCGGCCTGCTGCTGGCCGCGTGCCTGGCGGGCGCGGACGCGGCGCTGCCGGAAGACGGCCGGCACGGCGCGGCGGCGCGGCGG
>NZ_QWKK01000166.1 GCF_009911695.1 Enterorhabdus sp. P55
ATCTAGACAACTCACAGCTTGGCGGAGGCCTCCCTATTTGTCACCACCCGGATGTAAACAACGTCTTGGCACTAAACGCCTAGCGCCTCCAGCGCCGCTCGGCCGGCGGGTAGGCCAGCCACGCCATCCCGTAGCCGACGAGCAGGCAGACGATGGAGCCGACGAGCGACGCGCCGAAGCCGAGCGTGTCGTTGAGCACGCCCCACACCACGGTGGAGGCGCCCATGCCCACGTCGATGGCCAGCTGATACAGCGCGTTGGCGGCGCCCCACCGCTCGGGCGGCGAGCACTTCACCGCGATGGTCTGGTTGAGCGGCTGACACACGCCCAGGCACAGCCCATAGGGCAGCCCCGCCAGGTAGAACACGGCACTGCGCGCGTCGCCCTCCAGGGCACCGGCGGCCAGCAGCATGAGGAACCCGACGATGCCGCAGACCACGGCCGCGCTGAGCACCTTGATGGCCGGCACGCGATCCATGAACGCGCCTGACTTGAGGCGCACGGTCACCATCGACACGGCCGACACGGTGTAGAACAGCCCCGCGTTGCCCACGCCGAGCACCGTTCCATAGAGCCCGACGAAAAAGATGACGAAGCCCACCGAGGGGATGATGCAGAGCGCCGGCAGCGCGCCGTGCAGGGCCTTGGGCTCGATGACGCGCGACACGAGCGACTCACGCGGAGCCGCGTCCCCCTCGGCGCGCTCGAGCGCGCGCTCGCCCTGGCCAGCGTCCAGCTGCGCGCGCTCCCAGCGCACGCGGTAGGCACTCGTGGCAGGCAGGACGGAGGGGTTCTTCTCGTAGCGGCACAGCAGCGAGAACACGAGCGCGAGCGCGCCGGCCGCCGTGACGCCAACGAACAGGTTCTCATGCGGCTCGGTGGACACGAGGAACAGCGAGAGCGCCGGCCCGACGGACATGGCGAGCGCCTGCCCCAGGCCGAAATAGCCGATGCCCTCGCCCAGGCGCTCGCGCGGCAGCACGTCGGCAGCAGCCGTGGCCGAGGCGGTGGTGGCAGCCGAGAAGCCGACGCCCTGGAGAAACCGCCACAGAATCATGAGCTCGGAGTCGCCGGTGAACAGAGGGCCGATGGTGCCCGCCATCATGACGACGCTGCCCGCCACCATCGCCACGCGGCGCCCGCGGTCGTCCACGATGGGGCCGCAGATGAAGCGCGCCGCGGCGGCGGCCACCGAGAACACCGTGGCCAGAAGCCCCGCGTAGGTGGCCGTGCCGCCCAGGGTCGTGATGTAGACGGAGGTGCCGGCGTTGAGCCCTTGGCCCACGAGGAACGTGAACAGCGTGACGCCGATGACGAAGAGGAACACGGGCGTCCACAGCCGGTCGTCGCGCACGGGGCGTCCGCCGCGCGGGGCCGCGTCGGCTCCGGAGCGCGACGCGCAGGCGTCCGCGGGGCGCGTGGCGGCGTCGGGTCGCGACGCGCAGGCGTCCGCGGCCTCGCCGGCTCGCGTCTCCCCCGTCATCGCCTTCCCGTTGCCCATGCTCGTCCTCTCCACGCAAAAGGGACGCCCGGGAAACCCGGACATCTCTCCCAGTGTACGCCTTGCGCGCCCAGAGCCAAGGCTTAATTCCGCCGCCGTCCTACGCCCCCGGCAACCGCAGGGAAAGCGAGGCGGGCCGCCGCTCGGCTTCGGCGCCGCAGGCCGCCCCCCCCCGAAGGCAACGCAAGCGAGAACCGCCGCAGACGAGAGCAGCAAGCGCGGCGCAGGCCAACGTGGAGGAGCACGGGGCACGCAACGCGGGCCGTCGCAGGCGGATTCGGGGGTCACGAACGCGAAATCGCATCTTTTCTGGCAAGAGATTGCGGGTTTGCGACTTTTCCCGGCGGTGCATTCGCACGAAAGCTGCGGCCCGGCGCGCAAAATGCCTGGTCGGCATCAATCGGCTATAAGCACAAGGCGGCAAGGCGCCTGAAGAATGTCGCAAACCCGCAATCTCTTGCCAGAATTCGAGCGTTTTCCCGCCCAACCGCGCTCGCACGCAGAGAACCGGGAGGACGGGGGGCCGGAAGGGCGGAGATGACGGGTAGAGGGGGTCGAAGGGACGGGGACGACGGGCGAGAGGTCGAAGGGAACCTTCGTGCGCCAGAAGATGGTCGAGCGCGAGCGACGGAGTACGCAGCCTTCCGCGGAGGAGGGAGCGACGGGCGGGCGGCCTTCCGCGGAGGGGACCTCCACGAGGCGCCCGACCGCGCATGAGGGACGACCGCCTTCCCCCACCGCCCGGCCGCGCACAGGGAGGCCGCCGCCCCCGGCGCCCCCGCGCAGACGGCGCCCCCGCGCCCCCAGCGCAGGCGAACCCCTAGTACGGCTCGTCGAGGTCGGCGTGGGCTTGGGCGTCGGCGTCAAGCCCCATGAAGCGCCCGGCGCGGTAGCGGTCGAGCGCCACCAGCGCGATCATCCCCGCGTTGTCGCCGCAGGAGTGCAGCGGCGGCATCACCAGGCGCACGCCCATCTGGGCGCAGAGATCCTCGTAGGCCGCGCGCAGCACCGGGTTGGCCGCCACGCCGCCGCCCAGGCAGAACGTGGGCGCGCCCGTCTCCTCCAGGGCGCGGCGCGCCTTGGCCACCTGCACGTCCACCACCGCCTGCTGGAAGCTGGCCGCGATGTCGGGCACGTTGAGGGCGCGCCCGGCGGCCCGTTCCTGGTTGACGTAGGTCACCACGGCCGTCTTGAGGCCCGAGAGCGAGAAGCGCAGATCGCCCGAGTGCAGCATGGCCCGGGGGAACGGGATGGCGTCCGGGTTGCCCTGGGCGGCGAAGCGGCTGATGACCGGCCCGCCGGGGTAGCCCAGCCCGAGCGCCTTGGCCACCTTGTCGAAGGCCTCACCCACCGCGTCGTCGATGGTAGCGCCGAGCGTACGGTAGTCGCCCCAGCCGCGCATGGAGACGAGCAGCGTGTTGCCGCCCGACACGAGCGAGACGACGGCCGGCGGCGCGAAGGCGCCGTTGCCGATCTTGTTGGCGTAGAGGTGGCCCTCCAGGTGGTTCACGCCGATGAGCGGCACGTCAAGCGCCCACGCGGCGCCCTTGGCGAAGGCGACGCCCACCACGAGCGCGCCCACGAGGCCTGGCGCGTAGGTGACAGCCACGGCGTCCAGGTCTGCCCAGGCCACAGGGCGGCCGGCGGCGGCCGAGGCCACGTCCAGGCACTCGTCGCACACGCCGCAGATGGCCTCGATGTGCTTGCGGCTGGCAATCTCGGGCACCACGCCGCCGAAGCGCGCGTGGAAGTCGACCTGCGAGGCCACCACGTCGGCCAGCAGGCGCCCGTCGCCATCGGCCACGGCGGCAGCCGTCTCGTCGCAGGAGGACTCGATGGCCAGGATGAGCGGGCGCGGGGGCTCGGACGCGGGGGTCGACGCAGATGCAGGGGCGCCGCCGGGGCGGGGGCCCTCGGCGTCGCGCGCGTCCCCCGCGCCAGGCGCCGACCCGCCCTCGCCGGCGCCC
>NZ_QWKK01000167.1 GCF_009911695.1 Enterorhabdus sp. P55
AGCCAGTGGGAGCGCGACGGGCAGAAGCGCAGCAAGATCGAGGTGATCGTCGACGAGCTCGAGTTCATGTCGAGCCGCAACAGCGGTGCTCAGCAGTCCGGCGGCTACGACGCCCCGGCCTACTCGGCCCCGGCTCCGGCGTACAATGCGCCGGCGGCCCCGGTCATCGACGCCTCTTCTTCGGTCTATGACGAAGACATCCCGTTCTAAGCGAAACGAAAGAGGTTAATGCAATGGCCGATTATGCAAAGCAGCCTCGTCGCAAGTACTGCCAGTTCTGCAAGGACGACGTGGAGTACATCGACTACAAAGATACCCAGATGCTGCGCAAGTATGTTACCGACCGCGGTAAGATCAAGCCCCGCCGCGTGACGGGTGCCTGCACCCAGCACCAGCGTGATGTCGCGAACGCCGTGAAGCGTGCTCGCGAGATGGCCCTGATGCCGTATGCGGTTCCCGCTGTCAGCGGCCGTGGCGACCGCCGCAACCGCTAGGCTAGGAGGTCCCCATGAAAGTTATTCTTCTGAAGGAGCTCAAGGGCAAGGGCGGCGAAGGCGACGTCATCGACGTGGCCCGCGGCTTCGCCAACAACTACCTGCTCACCCAGGGCTATGCCGTTCTGGCCACTAAGGGCAACCTGAAGCAGCTGGAGCAGCGCAAGCACAACATCGCCAAGCGCGAGGAGACCCGCATCGCCAACGCCGAGGCGCTCAAGGCGAAGCTGGACGACCTGAAGGTCACCGTGGACGCCCAGGTGGGCGAGGAGGGGCAGCTGTTCGGCTCCGTCACGTCCGTCATGGTCGCCGACGCCATCCAGGCCGCCGTGGATGCCGAGATCGACAAGCGCCGCGTCGAGCTGGGCAAGCCGATCAAGGTTGCCGGCGTGCATCCTGTGACCGTCTCCCTCTACCGCGACATCAAGGCCACCGTGCAGGTGGTCGTGGGCCGCGAGGACGCGGAGGCCGAGGACGCCATCGACGCGCTGGAGGAGGCCATCGACATCGCCGAGTCTCCGGCGGACGAGATGGTGGAGATCGACGCCCAGGTGTCCGAGGACGGCACCGTCGAGGCTGAGGTCACCGAAGTCGAGGAGTAGCCGCTCGCCGCTCCCGCCAAGGCTCCGAAGAGCTTCAAGCGCCAAGCCCCTGACTTTCGAGTCAGGGGCTTTTTTTGTCAAAAAATGAAGAGCGTGAGGAAGAAATGTAAACTATCAGTTACATTCCGCGCCCGCCTTGCGGGCGCTTTGCCAAAAAAGTTGCCGGAGGGTATCAAAGCCATTACAATTACGCCGGTAACCAGGCTTTTTCGCCGTATTGACCGGCGCCGTCGGGCAAGCGGCGCGGTGGAAACGTAACTGAACAAAAGGGATCGAACATGAGCGAGCAGAAGTTCTCAGCCTCTTGTCATGTCCATAGCCAGCCGGCGCGTTCCGACGTGCCGGAAGCGGAGCGCACGCTTTCGGGCGGCGCCTCCCCGCATGCGTCCGAGCGCCTTGACGCTCGCGGTCGCTCGCGCGCCGCGGCGTCTCCTCGTATACGCGCGGGCGCGCGCGCGAGGGATCGCCGCTCCTTCCGGGAGCGTCCGTGGGTGAAGGCGGTGTCCACGGCCATGGCGGTGCTGCTGGCCGTCACCGTGTTCGACACGACGGGGCTGGCTCCGCTCGTCCAGGACGCCGCAGCTGCGCCGTCTGCCCCGGCGGGCGCGCTGGCCCAGCCCGCTGCCACCGGCGAGGACGCCGGCGATGCGGCCACCCCCTCGGACGACTCCGCTGCCGACGCCGTCCCTGCCGGATCATCCGATCCCGCCAGCTCGGGCGACGAGCCCTCTTCCGACGCCGCGGGCGCTGCCCCGTCTGCCGGCGACGCCGCGGACGCCGCGGACCCCGCCGAGCAGGACGTCGTGGACGAGGAGGTCGTCAAGGCGCTCATGCCAACCGGCCTGACGGCGGCAGAAGAGGTTCTGCCCCAGGTCAAGGGCGGCACGGACGACGTGCTGCGTCGCCTGAGCCCCGCACTGGTGCTCTACGGCGCGCCCCTCGCCTCCAACGGCGCGTTCCTCGTGAAGGGCCAGCGCCTCAAGGGCGCCTACGAGCTGGGCAACCTGTCGGCCCTGCTCGAGGGCGGCTACCTGGGCGGCAGCGAGCAGGGCGACGCCGTGGTGCTCACCTTCGACGTGCCGTACCTCTACGAGGCCGCCGACGGCAGCCTGCGCACGACGCTCTCCCAGGAGGAGTGGAAGGCCCGCCGCGGCATCACGCGTCCGGGCGCCCTCGACCGCGGCGGTCAGCGCGCGGCCCTGTTCGCCGAGGGCGAGCCGGAGGGCTGGTCGTTCTGGCAGCAGCACGGAGACGGCTACCTGCGTCTGAGCGCCGACGCGCTCAAGGAGGGCGTCTCGGGCCGCATCGTGGCGCGCTGGGACGGCAACGGCGGCAAGCTGGACGCGTCGACTCCCGTTCCCAACCTGGAGTTCGGCCTGGTGGGCTCCGTGGATGCCGCGGCGCGCGCCACCGTCACCTACGGCTACGAGGCCCACAGCTTCACCCCGCGCGCCACGGAGGCCGACCCGGCTCCCGCCGTGCAGCGCGGCGACGCCCTGCGCAAGGCGGCGGGTTCGTTCACCCTGGTCAACGACGAGACCACCGCGAAGGCGTCTCTTGAGGCCGAGCTGGCTTCCCAGCCGAAAATAGCTGACGGGGGGGGGTATCTCGCTAGCCTGATTCGCGTGTCCGTCCCCAAGGACGCGCCGACGGTTCGCACGGTGGCGGTGAGCGCCGCCTATCCTGCCGATAACGAGGGCCGCCACGGCGTGCCGCTGGACGCGCTCATGGCCTATCGCCTCGATGACCTGGGCGCTACCGTCGAGAACCGCGACGAGGCTGGCGCGGTGGACACCTCTGACGCGACGCGCGCCGACGCGCGCTTCGTGGGCGTGCCGGGGAAGGGCGGCGCCGTCGTGCTCGACGTGACTGCGCTCACCGACGAGCAGCGTGCGACGCTCGACCCCGCCGACGCCGGCGCCCTGGAGGCGCTGGGCGTGTCCCCGCTGCCCTACGCCGTGGCCGAGGACGGCCGCATCCAGGTGCTCCTGGAGGGGAGCGACGCGACGGTGGAGCCCGAGGGCCAGCGCGTCCTCTACGTAGCGGCTCCCTACGCGGAGGCCGCGCTCGACGCGTCGGCTGACGATCCCGCTGCGTTCGAGCCAGTGGAGGTCGTGGTGGATGCGCAGGTCACCGCTATTGCCAAGGGCTCGACGGTGGCCATCGCCCAGCACGCGGTGCTGAGCGCCGCCTTCCAGCGCGAGCCCCAGGCCCCCGCGGTCGATCCGGACGCCGCGACTGACAACCCGGAGCCGCCCGCGGCTGACGACCCCGCGCCCGCCGATCCGGAGCCGCCCGCGGCCGCCGACCCGGCCCCCGCGCCCGACGGCG
>NZ_QWKK01000168.1 GCF_009911695.1 Enterorhabdus sp. P55
GGGCGCCGCGCCGGGGAGACCCGGCGGCCTGGGCGGCAGCGCGCGCGGCGCGGCCGCGGGCCGGGGCGTAGGGCGAGATCACCTTGTTGCGGTAGTGCGTCGGGTCGGCCATGCCGATGATGGGGCGCAGCGCTGCAGCAGGGGCAACGCCCTCGAAGAGCGCGAGCAGGCGCGCGTCCTTGGCGGCCAGCTGGCGGTCGTAGGGCACCTCCACGGCGGTGCACCCGCCGCAGCGGTCGGAGACGGGACAGACCCGCGCCTCCCCCGTCCCGCCTCCGCGGCCCCCGCGGGGAGCCGGACGGGCCGGCGCGTCCCGCCTCGGCTTCGCAGGCGCGTCCCCCACGGCGCGGGGAGCCCTCCCCCGCCGAGGCGCACCGCTGCGGGAGCCCTTCTTCGCGGGGCCCTTCTTCGCCTTGCTCTGGTGATTCGCGCCCTCGGCGCCTGGTCGTTTTCTCATGGCGCCTATTCTGTCACAACCGCCCGCACACGCGAATGACGTTGCCGCCGTCCATCGGTTTCCCACGGCCCACGGAGCGCGTAACGGCTCGCTGACCGATGAAAGTCCAGCTTTTTGCTCTACTTTGCCTTTGCTAAGGTAGTCTCATAGGGAAGGGGTGCGCATCCCCCTGACACGCTGAAAGGAACCGCCATGAGCTTCTTCGTCCGCTGGCTCGTAACCGCCATCGCCGTGGCCGCCGCCGTGTGGCTGGTGCCCGGCATCCAGATCTTCGGAGGCGACTCCGCTTGGGTGGGCATCGCGCTGTTCGCGCTCATCCTGTCGCTCGTCAACATGTCGATCAAGCCCATCCTGCAGCTGCTCTCGCTGCCCATCTCGGTGCTCACGCTGGGCATCTTCTACCTGGTGGTGAACACGTTGCTGCTGTACCTGGCCGCATGGCTGGCCAACGGGCTGTTCGGCGTGGGCTTCTGGATCGCCGGCTTCGGCAGCGCCTTCGTGGCCTCCATCGTCATCTCCATCGTGAGCGCCATCGTCAACTCCATCGTCGGCGACAAGTAGCCCACCGACCGCAGACGCGAGGGCCGCGCCCGCCGGAACTCCCCAGCGCGCGGCCCTCGTGCGTGCGGGACCTGCGGGGCGCCCCGCCCACGTGCGGGGCCTGTGAGCGTTCCGCATGGGCGGAGTCATCGTTTTCGGGGCCGGCGCGCGCAAGTTCGCGCGGTTTTGCACTCGAGCCCGGACGATTCGGCACCACGCTGCAAGCAGCGACCAGCGCCGACCTGGGCAAACGGCAACGCTTAGCCCCGCCGCCCTCGCCTCAACGCAGAATCAGAGTGCAAAACCGCGCGAATTCGCACGCGCCGGCCCCGAAACCAGGGATCCCAGGCGCGCAGCCGCGGTCACGCGCCTCGCCTGCGCGCCAACCCCCAGCGGCGCGCCTAGAGCGCCAGGCGGTAGACGGCCGCGGCATCCTCCAAGGTGAGCCGGCGGATGCTGCCGAAGACCTCGCCCTTGTTGGCGCGCAGCGTCGGCAGCATCCGCTGAATGTCATCCTCCCCCACGCCCAGCTCGGCGAGCGTCGTGGGCATCCCCAGCGAGGCGAAGAACGCGCGCGTCTCGTCGATGGCCGAGAGCGCGTCGGCCTGCGCGTCGCCGGTAGGCGCCAGGCCGAACACCTCGCGGCCGTAGTGGGCGAAGCGCGCCGGGTTCTGCTCGCAGACGTACTCCATCCATGCGGGGAACATCACGGCCAAGCCGGCCCCGTGGGTGATGGACGGGTCGAGGGCCGACAGCTCGTGCTCGAGCGCGTGGGTGGCCCAGTCCTCGTGGCGGCCGAGGCCGGCGAGTCCCTGGTGGCAGAGCATGCCGGCCCACATGACGTTGGCACGGGCGTCGTAGTTGTCCGGCTCGACGAGCACGCGCGGCGCCTCGGCGCGGATGGTGCGCATGAGCGACAGGTTGAGGTTGTCGGTCACGGGCACGGCGCCGTAGTCGTCGAAGAAGCGCTCGAGCAGGTGGGCGAACATGTCGGTGAGCCCGGCTGCGGTCTGGAAGGGCGGCAGGGTGAAGGTGAGCTCCGGGTTCATGAAGGCCAGGCGCGGGCGCTGCGCGTCGCTCGCGTAGCCGGTCTTGCGGCCCAGCTCGTCGTTGGAGACGACGGCGTTGCGCGAGGCCTCGCTGCCCGCGGCGGGGATGGTGAGCACCACGGCGATGGGCAGCACGTCGGGGTTGGGGCGCTTCGTCTCGAAGAGCTCCCACACGTCGCCCTCGATGCAGGCGCCGTTGGCGACCGCCTTCGCCGAGTCGATCACCGACCCGCCGCCGACGGCCAGCACCCAGTCGACGCCAGCCTCCTTGCACAGCGCCACGGCCTGGCGGATGAGCCCGATCTCCGGGTTAGGGCGCACGCCGCCCAGCTCCAGGTGCTCGACGCCTGCCGCGTCAAGACTCGCGCACACGCGATCGATAAGCCCGCTCTCGCGTGCGCTTCCACCGCCGAAGTGCACGAGCACGCGCCGCGCGCCGTGCTCGGCCAGCTTCCGGCCCACCTGCTCCTCGGCGCCGCGTCCGAACACGAACTCGGTGGGCGAGACGAAGTCGAAGTTCTCCATGGAAGACTCCTCCTCAAAATGACGACGGGGTTTAAGAAAGCGTGAAGACCTGCGGGGACAGGCGGCACCTTAGGTAAACTTGCGCTTACAACCACCCTCCGGAAGAGGAGGGACCCCGCAGCGTTCAGTATACTGGACGCCCCGTGGCACCTAGCGAAAGGAACGCTATGCAGACCCTCAACCAACACGAGAAGGCCATTCGCTACCTCGGCATCGCCGTGGTGGCGACCTCGGCCCTCGCCCTTCTGGGCATCATCATCGGATTCATCTTCATAGGCGTGGGGCATGCCGCCTGGAACGCCTATGGGCCCGACATCATCCAGCAGGGCTATGAGTACGGCCGCGGGCACCACGGCTCCGGCTACTATGGCGACCTGAGCGTGAACGAGGCGATGGGGCTGGCCGGCCTCGGCATCGGCCTGGGCTACGTCGCCTTGGGCTGGGAGCTCATCACCGCCGTCGTGTCGCTCGTCGCCGGCATCCTTGCCATCCGCGGCGCGGCCGACCGCACCAAGCTGGGCGGCGTCTTCGGCTGGGGCATCGCCGGCGCCATCGCCGCCTTCCTGGGCGGACGCCTCATCACCTGCGTGCTGATGATCATCGTGGCCGTGCTCGCCCACAAGGACAAGAACGCCCCGGCCTACCCGCAGGCCGCCTACGGCGCGCCGGCGGCCGGCTGGAGCCAGCCCACGGCGCCCGCGGCGGGCGGGTACGCGGCGCCTGCCGCGGCCCCGGCCCAAGCTCCGACGA
>NZ_QWKK01000169.1 GCF_009911695.1 Enterorhabdus sp. P55
CGCCGCGCCGGGCGCCACCGGGCCAAAGCCGGGCGCCGCCCCGGCCCCCGCCCCCGACCGGGCGCCGGCCGACGGCGAGGGGGAGGCGCTCACCCGCGCTGACATCGCCGCTGACGAGGAGGATCCATGCTAGAGGCCCGTGACATCACCTTCGGCTACGGGCGGCGGCCGCTCTACGAGGGCTTCTCCCTCGCGGTGGCCCCCGGCGAGCGCGTGGCCCTCTCCGCGCCGTCGGGCTTCGGCAAGACCACGCTCTGCCGCGTCCTGGCCGGCTACGAGCGGCCCTGGGCCGGCAGCGTCACCGCGGACGGCGCGCCCCTGCCCCGGCGCGGCCCCTGCCCGGTGCAGCTGGTGGGCCAGCACCCCGAGCACGTCGTGGATCCCCGCATGCGCCTGGGGGCGTCCCTGGCCGAGTCCGGCGGCGCGCCTGAGGAGCTCGGGCGCCTGCGTGCCGCCCTCGGCATCCGCGACGAGTGGCTCGGCCGCTTTCCCCATGAGCTCTCCGGCGGCGAGCTTCAGCGCTTCTGCATCGCCCGCGCGCTTGCGGCCCGCCCGCGCTACCTCATAGCCGACGAGGTGTCCACCATGCTCGACGCCCTCACCCAAGCGCAGATCTGGGAGGTTATCCTCGCCGAGGCCGCCGCCCGCGATCTCGGCCTCGTCCTCGTCTCCCACTCCCCGGCCCTCACCGCCCGCCTCGCCACCCGCGTGGTGACCCTGGCGGGGGAGTGACGTCTGCCCTGCGCCTTGCCTCGTCTCTCCCGCGTCCGTCGGGCGTCTCCTGCCGCATTCTCATCGGAAAGTGGCCAACAAAGACGACCTGACGACGAAAATGGCGAAAATCACGCCCTCTAGGAGGCGCGGGTGGTCTTCGGCGCGCTCAAGACGCAGGCGTCATCAGGGGTTTTGCGGACAAACTGGAGTTCGTGGGCATCTTTTCCGTCGTCAGGTCGCCTTTTTTGGCCACTTTACGCACGGAGTTGGCACGTCGCCTGGATCGGCGGCTCCCGCGTCGCGGTTCACGCACGGGCAGGAATCGATTTCGTCCGCCTCCGCCTGCCGCCTTGTTCTAGCGTCCCCCGCCAGCGCCCGCTGCCCTGTCCCCTGTGTTCTGCCTGCAGCTGTTGATTCTGTTGCAGTAGGACAGGCGTAAAGGGATGTGGCTACATCGTGTCCCCAACTTCCCCCTTGCGCCATCGCGCGCGATGCCCTATACTGCAAAGGCTGTTCAACAAGCGAGGGGAAACCCTCCACCTGGTTCGGCGCCGTGGCTGCTGATGGGTCGTTTGCATAGGCAGGCCGCTTCTGCGGCTTGAATCCGAGAACGAGCCCGCCGCGCCTATGCGCCGCGGGTTTTTCAATGCGCCCGGAAGGCGCGAAAAGAGGAGGTGAGCGCGATAGCTGCTCAAGAGCCCCGGCTCAATGACGAGATCACCACGCGCGAGTGCCGTCTGATCGACTTCGACGGCAACCAGCAGGGAATCTTCCCCACCGCGCAGGCCAAGCGCATCGCCGAGGAGGCCGGCTACGACCTCGTCGAGATCGCGCCGAACGCCGACCCGCCCGTCTGCCGCATCATGGACTATGGCAAGTTCAAGTACGACCAGGCCATCAAGGCCAAGCAGGCGCGCAAGAACCAGAGCAAGATCGAGGTCAAGGAGATGAAGTTCCGCCCGAAGATCGACGTGGGCGACTACACGACCAAGAAGAAGCACGTGCTCCGGTTCCTCGAGGCGGGCAACAAGGTCAAGATCACCATCATGTTCCGCGGCCGCGAGATGGCCCACCCGGAGCAGGGCCTGTCCATTCTCGAGCGGCTTGCCGACGACCTCAAGGACGTGGCGGTCATCGAGAACCAGCCCAAGATGGAAGGCCGTAACATGCACATGCTCATCGCCCCGCTCCCGGCGGCGGTGAAGAAGAAGGACTCTAAGAAAGAAGAAGGAAAGGACGAGTAAGATGCCTAAGATGAAGACCCACCGCGGCACCGCCAAGCGCTTCCGCGTCACCGGTTCCGGCAAGATCATGCGCGCCAAGGCGTTCAAGAGCCACATCATGACGAAGAAGAGCCCCAAGCGCGAGCGCAACTTCCGTCACGAGACGGAGATCGCCGAGGCCGATGCCAAGGTCGTCAAGCGCAACCTCGGCCTTCGCTAGTCCCGCTCATCTTACCGTCAACCAAGGAGTGATTCAGATATGCCTCGTGTAAAGCGTTCCATCCATGCCCGCAAGAAGCGTCGTACCGTCCTCGCCCGCGCGAAGGGCTACTACGGCGCGAAGTCCCGCTCCTACCGTGCGGCGAAGGAGCAGGTGCAGCATTCGCTGCAGTACATGTACCGTGACCGCCGCAACAAGAAGCGCGAGATCCGCCGCCTGTGGATCACCCGCATCAACGCCGCGGCCCGCATCAACGGCCTGTCCTACTCGGTGTTCATGAACGGCCTCAAGAAGGCCGGCGTGACGCTCGACCGCAAGGTGCTCGCCGACATGGCCGTGAACGATCCTGCGGCGTTCGCCGCCCTGGCCGAGGTCGCCAAGAAGGCCGTCGCCTAGCCATCGGCCCTGCGCTGGAGAAGGGAAGCGCCCGCGTCATCTGACGCGGGCGCTTCTTCGTTTCACGGCGCAAAAAAAGCCGACGCGTCAGCGTCGGCTCCTCAATCACGGGGGGTGCTAGACGGTCGACTCCAGGTCGCGGTAGATGCGATCGAAGGCGGCGTCGATGTCGCGCTCGTCGGCGAAGTCCTCCTGGCTGGCATGGCACAGCTCGGCGGCGCCCATGAGCGTGTGGTTGAGGTAGGCCTCGGCCACCTCGCGCGCGGTGCCCTCCACGCCGGCCACCACCTCGATGCCGGCGTAGCACAGCTCGTTGGCCATATCCATGTCGATGCCGCCGGCGATGAGGGCGTCAAACCCGAGGTCCTTCACCAGCTGCGCGGCGTCGTGGCTGGTGACGCCCATGTTCGGGAGGTTGCGGCAATCGGTGATGATGCCCTTTTCGACGGTGTAGCACATGAAGCTGGCGCACTGGGCGGCATGGTGCGACACTCCCATGCCCTCGCATGCTACGGCAACCTTCATGGCCCACCTTCCTCTCTTCTTCCTCTCCCTGGAACGCTAACGATACCGTGAGCGGCAGGCGGGGAGGACGGCGCGCTGGGAAGCGGGTTTCGCCGACGGCGAACGGGGGCCGCTAGCGCCGGCCCGACCGCTCGCCGCGCGAGCGGCGCTGCTCGGCCACGGCGGCGCGGTGGGCACGGCCGGGGCGAAGATCCGCCTTGCCGCCCGTGCCGGAGCGCTTGCGCCCCGCGGCAGC
>NZ_QWKK01000170.1 GCF_009911695.1 Enterorhabdus sp. P55
CGGGGGCGTCGCGTGAGCGCAACGGGCGCCGGCGGCGGGGGCGTGCGCGTAGACGGCGCGCCCAACCCGGCCCGCGACGCGGCGCTCGCCCTCTACCGCGGCATCGAGGACGACTACCGGCGCGCCATCGAGGCCACCGGCGTCTCCTTCGCCCCGCGTGACGCCCGCCGCGAGCGGGCCCGCGCGCTCATGGCGCGCATCGAGGCGGCGGACGGGCGCGTGCGCAACGGGGGAGCCAGCGTGGCGTCGGGCTTTCTCAGCCGGGCCTGCGCGGCCTGCACGGGCGCCTGCGTGAGCCGCAGCTTCGCGCTGACCAACAACTGCCACCGCGACTGCTTCTTCTGCTTCAATCCCAACCAGGAGGAGTTCGCCTACTACTGCGAGAACCCCTTCCCCTGGCGCCGCCAGCTGGACGACCTGGCGGCGGAGGGGGAGCCGCCGGCCTGCGTGGCGCTCACCGGGGGCGAGCCTCTGCTCATGCCCGATGAGGCCGTGGCGTTCTTCGCGCGGGCGCGCGAGCTGTTCCCCGACGCGCATCGGCGGCTCTACACGGCTGGCGACCTGCTCGACCGCGCGCTGCTCGAGCGGCTGCGTGACGCAGGGCTCGACGAGGTGCGCTTCTCGGTGAAGCACGACGATCCCCCGGCAGCCCTCGAGCGCGTGCTGGGCAACTTGGCGCTTGCGCGCGGGGTCATCGGCACGGTGATGGTGGAGATGCCCGTCATCCCCGGCACAGAGGACTTCATGCGAGGGCTGCTCAGGCGCCTGGACGCGCTGGGCGTGGACGGCGTTAACCTGCTGGAGTTCTGCTACCCGCTGTGGAACTGGCCGGTGTACGAGTCGCTCGGGCTCACCCTGCGCAACCCGCCGTTCCGCGTGTTCTTCGACTACTCCTACGCCGGCGCCCTGGCGGTGGAGGGGAGTGAGGAAGCGTGCCTCGCGCTCATGCTGTGGGCGCGGGAGGAGGGGCTCGACCTGGGGCTGCACTACTGCTCGCTTGAGAACAAGCACCGCGCCCAGGTGCGCAACGTCAACGAGCCGCACCGCGGGGTCGACGCGCGCTACGCCTTCGACTACGGCGACTTCTTCCTGAAGGCGGGGGTGGCGTTCGGGCTCGATAGGGCGCCGGTGCGCGCGGCGCTCGGGAAGGCGGGCTGCGCGGACTTCCTGGAAGACGACGCGGCGGACGCCAC
Organism: Enterorhabdus sp. P55; assembly: GCF_009911695.1. Lineage (GTDB taxonomy): Bacteria > Actinomycetota > Coriobacteriia > Coriobacteriales > Eggerthellaceae > Enterorhabdus. The sequence continues at coordinate 1,194 of NZ_QWKK01000170.1, forward strand.
GACGTTCCACCCGCGCTGGCTGACGGCGGCCGCGGCCGTGCGACGGCCCGATGGCGACCTGGCCCGGCCCTGCGTGTCGAGCTGCCTAGCCGTGGACGACGGCGGCTGCCTGCGCCTGCGCGAGCTCAAGCTGGAGCCGCTCGAGGACGCCGCGCCCGTGCAGCTCGACGACGTCACCGCCGCAGCTGACGCGGCCGCTGGGGTGACCTGCTGGGGTTAGCGGCTGCGGCTGACGGAGAAGAGGATCGATCGATTGGCGGGAGAGAAACGGGGCTTGCCGCGCCTGCGGCCTCGTCACCCCCGGTAGGGGAGGAGCCGCCTTTGGGCGAGGCGTCGCCTACCGGCTCAGAAAGCTCGATGGGGGGTCTGTGTGGTCTGCGCGTCGCCGGCGGCCAGCGCGAACGCGGCGGGCGCCATCCCGCCGGCCAGCAGCGCGACCAGGCCGCACTTCTCGGTATGATTTCAGCGGGTAAGGCCATTTTCTTACCTATAGGTATGATAGTATGGGCGTCGTCAAGATAATTACCTATAGGTAAGAAATGGATTCCCATGGATATAAGTCGTGATCAGATGCTAGCCCAGGGGCTGCGTGTGACGGGGGGCGCCACCTTGGGGGCAGCGCTCCGAGCCCGCCGCAAGAGGCTCGGCTACACCCAGGAGGAGGTCGCGGACATGCTGGGCTTCAGCCCGCGGCTGGTGGGGGAGATCGAGCGCGGGCGCGGAACGGTGGGAATCGACAAGGTGCTCGCCTTTGCGACGGCCCTGGGCGTCGATGTCGTCGCGTTCGAGAGGTAGGGGCCATGGCGGGCAGCGAGTTGGTGGTCTACCGCGAGTACCTCGGTTGTTTCGAAGAGGTTGGCCGAGTGGCGCCCGCGCATGGCGAAATGAGCTTCGCCTACTCCGAATCCTATCTTCAGAACCGCACGTCGCACTCGATCTCCCGGAGCCTTCCCCTGCGGCCGGGGGCGTTCTCCTCCCGGGAGGCCGCGTCGTTCTTCAACGGTATTCTGCCCGAGGGAAGCATGAGGCGGAGCCTGGGTCGCGCCTTCCATGCTGAGGCCGACGATGCAGGAGCCTTTCTGGCCCGCTTGAACGATGAGTCTGCCGGTGCGCTGGTGTTTAGCGAGGAGGGGAGGCCTCCCTCGGAGAATCGCGGCTACGTCCCTCTCGGGGAGAGCGACCTCGTGCGCTTCGCCGAGCACCCCGGGGAGTTCGCCCCGCGGGCTGCCAGCCGCTCACGGCTCTCGCTAGCGGGGGCGCAAATGAAGGTTGGGCTCTTCTTCGACGCCTCCTCCGGCTCCTGGTCCTACCCTCAGGGGACGGCGCCCTCCAGCCACATCGTGAAGGCGTGCGACGGCAGCTTCCCCGGCCAGACGGTCAACGAGGCCATCTGCATGGGGACGGCTGCCGAGCTGGGGTTCGACGTGGCTCCCTGCCGCTTGATTCCCGTCGCGGGCTGCGAGCCCCTGATCGCCGTGGAGCGGTTCGACCGCATCGACGCCGGCGACGAGTTCCTGCGCCGCCTGCATCAGGAGGACTTCCTCCAGGCGCTGCCGGACTGCTTCGAGAAGTACGAGCCCACGGACGGGAACTACGCGAACCACTGCGCTTGGGTCGTGGGAGAGGGAAGCTCCAATCCGTTCGGGGATCGGAGGCTGCTGCTCTCGCGCCTGCTTCTGGACTGGGCGATGGGAAACGCCGACAACCACCTGAAGAACCACTCGATGCTGTGGAGCGAGGACTGGTCGTCGCGGGAGATATCGCCGCTGTACGATCTCACTTGCACGACGGTTTATCCCGAGCTCGATCGGGAGATGGGGGTGTCGTTCGGCCGCTCCCGTCGCATCGATGACGTGAGGTGGGAAGACATCAGGGAGACCGCCCGCGCGTGCGGCGTCGGCGTCCGGTTCGCCTGCGATGAGCTGGAGGAGCTGACGGAGACGTTCCCGGCCGCCCTGCGCAGGGCGGCCGAGGCCGTCGCCGAGGAAGGCTTCCCGCAGGCGGAGGACGTGGGGAGGCGGATAGGGGCGGGCTTTCTGGAGCGCCGCGACGGCTTGCGATAGGA
>NZ_QWKK01000171.1 GCF_009911695.1 Enterorhabdus sp. P55
GCTTCGCCGGGGGGGCTTCGCCGGGGGGGCTTCGCCGGGGGGGCTTCGCCGGGGGGGGCTTCGCCTGCAACGCAGGACTCGCCCCCCTATACAAAGGGGGCCGCGCCCTGCGGCACGACCCCCTTCCCCGTCTTGCGTGCTGACGCGGGTGCTAGCGCTTGATGTTGTAGAAAGCGTCCATGCCGGCGTAGGCGGCCTGCTCGCCCAGCTGCTCCTCGATGCGGATGAGCTGGTTGTACTTGGCCACGCGGTCGGAGCGGCACGGCGCGCCCGTCTTGATCTGGCCGGTGTTGAGCGCCACGGACAGGTCGGCGATGGTAGTGTCCTCGGTCTCGCCGGAGCGATGGCTCATGACGCAGGCATAGCCGGCCTGCTTGGCCATCTCGATGGCCTCGAGCGTCTCAGTGAGGCTGCCGATCTGATTCACCTTGATGAGGATGGCGTTAGCGCAGCCCAGCGCGATGCCCTTGGACAGGCGCTTGGAGTTGGTGACGAACAGGTCGTCGCCCACCAGCTGCACGCGGTCGCCGATGCGCTCGGTGAGGGCCTTCCAGCCGTCCCAGTCCTCCTCGGCCATGCCGTCCTCGATGGAGACGATGGGGTACTTGTTGACGAGCGCCTCCCAGTAGTCCACCATCTCGTCGCTCGTGAGCTCGCGGCCCTCGCCAGCCAGGACGTACTTGCCGGTCTCGGCGTTGTAGAACTCGGTGGACGCCGGATCCATGGCGAACATGATGTCGGTGCCGGGCTTGTAGCCGGCCGCCTCGCAGGCCTGCACGATGTAGGCGAGCGGCTCCTCGTTGGTCTTGAGGTTGGGGGCGAAGCCGCCCTCGTCGCCCACACCGCCACCGAGGCCCGCGTCGTGCAGGACCTTCTTCAGCGTGTGGTAGATCTCGGCGCACCAGCGCAGGGCCTCCGCGAAGGACTTGGCGCCGACGGGCATGATCATGAACTCCTGGAAGTCCACGTTATTGTCGGCGTGCACGCCGCCGTTGAGGATGTTCATCATGGGGGTGGGCAGCAGATGCGCGTTGACGCCGCCGACGTACTTGTACAGCGGCAGGTCGGCGGAATCCGCAGCAGCGCGGGCCACCGCCAGCGACGCACCCAAGATGGCGTTGGCGCCGAGCGCGCCCTTATTGTCGGTGCCGTCCACAGCGATCATCGCGGCGTCGATGGCGCGCTGGTCATCGGCCTCCTTGCCCAGGAGCGCCTCAGCGATCTCCTCGTTCACGTGGCCGACCGCGTCCTGCGTGCCCTTGCCCAGGTAGCGGTTCTTATCGCAATCGCGCAGCTCGACGGCCTCGAAGGCGCCGGTCGACGCGCCCGACGGAACGGCCGCGCGCCCGTAGGCCCCGTCCTCCAGAACGACCTCGACCTCCACCGTGGGGTTGCCGCGGGAGTCGAGGATCTCGCGCCCGTACACATCGATGATGACGCTCATGTAAGCCTCCTAGCAGGTAGAAAAGGTGCTTGTCTGCAACGCTGCCCATCATAGCACGCGCCAGCAGGCGCCCGCCGCTCATTCGCGCGTGCGGACGGCGGGCGCGGGCGGCGCCGCAGGGCGCTCGAGAGGAGGACACGCGAGCAAACCGTCGGAAGGAGGGCCGGGTGCAATCAGGAGGCCGGTTATGGGCCATTTACTTCGAAATTCCGAGGTTCATGAGCCGATTGGACGTGCTTTTCACCCTCTTGAGGCAGCGCAGAAAAACGCGACCTGGGAAAACGCTGGGAGGAAACCGGGGAGGGCGCCTTCCTTCCTCGGAATTTCGAAGCAAATGACCCATATCGCAGCTTTTCCGTGCAAGCGACCCTGGTCTGAAGGGTGGCCGGCGACGGGCGGATGGCCTATCATCGAAGGAGCATATATTAGTAAAGGAGGGGCCATGGGGATCGAGGAGGAGCCGGCCGCTCAGGCCGCCGGCGCGCTGCGGGCGCGGCATGCGAACGGGCGTGTGGAGTCCGTGGCGTTCGCCAGGGGCGCGACGCTGCTCGAGGCGCTGCGTGCGGCGGGGATCGTGGTGCTCGCGCCCTGCGGGGGCGGCGGCACCTGCGGGCGCTGCGAGGTAACGCTGGCCGACGATGACGCGACGGGCGGCGCGCGGCGCGTCCTGGCCTGCCAGACACCGGCGGCCGATGGCATGGAGGTGTTGCTGGACGACCTAGCCGCCATGAGCATCGAGGAGGGCTTCGGCAACGCGGCGCATCGGGTGGGGACGGCACCGGGCGCGGATACCGCCCCCGCGGCGAATGCCAGCCCCGTCCCGATGGCCGGCGCGGGCGCGGGGAGCCCCGAGGACGCAACAGCCCGCACGGCAACGCAGGAAGAGGCCGACGCGGCAAACGGGGCCGCAGCGGGAACGGAGGTGTTGCGGGAGCCCGCGGCAAGCGCCGGGCGCAACGCGGCGAGCGGCGCAGAAAGCCCCGGGGGCGCGTCTGGCGTGACGGCGCAGGAGGCGGCGGACTACGGCGGTACGCGCGGCGGCGCGGCAGCAGATGACGGCCGCTATGGGCTGGCGGTGGACATCGGCACCACCACCCTTGCGTTCTACCTGGTAGATCTGGCAGACCTCTCCGTGCTGGAGACGACGGGCGCGCTCAACCCGCAGGCGCCCTTCGGCGCCGACGTCATCGCGCGCATCGACGCCGCGAGCGACCTCACCGCGCGGGCGACCCTGCGCGACGGCGTGCGCAGCGCCATCACGCACGCCGCCACCGAGCTGTGCGCGCGGCGCGGCATCGATCCGGCGCGCCTCGAGCGCGTCTCCTGCGCGGGAAACACCGTCATGGAGTCCCTCGTAGCGGGCATCGACCCAGCGCCGCTCGGCGTAGCGCCCTTCACGCCGCCCTCGCTCTTCGGCGCGGAGACCGACCTCTCCCCCCTCGCGTCCAGAACGCCCGACACGCCCGCCGCGGGCACGGCGCCCGTCAAAGCCTCCTCCGCCGCACTCGCCAGCGACGGCCGCGGAGGCGCAGCGGCGGCCGCCGGCAGCACGGCCGACCCCCTCGCTGCGGCAGGCAGCCTCACATCCGGCGGAGTCGCGCCAACCACAGCATGCGCAGCGTCCGGCGGCACGCACGCCTCCTCCCGCGACGGCCGCGGGGGCGACCTGACGTCACCCGACCGCGCCGCCTCCGTCGGCGACGCCTCCGCCGTAACCGGCGCCGCGGCGGCCGCACCCGCCTGCGGTGCCCGCACCGACGCCCCGGCGGCGACCCGCGCCGCCATGGCCA
>NZ_QWKK01000017.1 GCF_009911695.1 Enterorhabdus sp. P55
TGCTGCGGGCGCTGCGAAGGTCGGGGCGGCTGCGGAGGCGCCGACTGCGGGCGCTGCGGCTGCTGGCGCCGCGGTGGCGCCGGCGCCGGAGGCCTGTGACGCGCCCCGCGCCGGGGCGCCGGAAGGGGGTGAGGGCCGTGGCTGATCCGAGCCTGTTCCGCCTGCGGGTGGTGTTTCGCAAGGCCGGGCGCCTGGCGCTGCTGTCGCACCTTGAGGTGGCCCGCGCGCTCGAGCGCGCCGTGCGCCGCGCGGGGCTGCCCTACGCCGTGAGCCAGGGCTTCTCCCCGCATATGCGCATCGCCTTCGGCGCGGCGCTGCCCGTGGGCGTCGGCGGCGAGCGCGAGTTCTACGATCTGTTCCTCACGTGCTATGTGGCGCCGGCGAAGTGCCTCGAGGCCCTGCGGGCCGCGAGCCCCGACGACCTCATGGTGCTTGAGTGCGCCTACGTGGAGCACGCCGCGCCGGCTGCGTCGGTGGCGTTCCCGCTGAGCGCCTACCGCGCCGATCTCAGCTCGCCGGTGGGGGAGTGGCCCGTGCCCGAGGCGGTCACGGTGGTGCGCAAGAAGAAGGAGAAGTCGCTGCCGGTGGCCGAGTACCTGGTTGGGGAGATGCGCTTGACGGACGGGGGTCGCGCGGTGGAGTTCGCCCTGGAGGCCAAGCCCACCGGCTCGCTGCGTCCCGACAAGCTGGTGGCCGCGTGCCTCGCGCTTGTCCCCGAGGACGCCCGCCCGCACCTGACGGCCCTCACCCGCACCGCCCAGTCCGACGGCGTGGCGACGCTCTAGCGACGAGCGTCTCGATGCGAGGAGCCCCTCTCGGAGGGGCTCCTCGCATTGTGGGGGGGGCGGGCGGGAGGTGAGCGGAGATGGTGTCTGGCCGGCGGGCGCCGCGGCGGCGGGCGGGGACGGCAGCGGCCGGAGCCGGTGCCGCGTACGTCAGCCGGCGGGATCGTCGCGCTCGCCAGGGGGCGCCCCACTCGCCGCTACCGGACTACCGCCGCCTGCATGAGATTACGCGCAAAGTGGCCAAAAATGACGACCTGACGACAGCTGATAGGCGATCGGTGCTTCTCGCTTCCGTAAAACCCCAGGTCAGGAAATTCCACCCTGATGACTTTTCTCGTCTTGCCACCCGAGATCGGGAAATTACGTCGTCAGGTCGTCATTTTTGGCCACTTTGCGTTCAGGCTCCGCGCAGTGGGGGTGCCCTGATTTTTTTTCGGACAACTTCTGCCAGCGGACTTCCCTTGACGCCAGCCGTCGCTATAATCCCTCCGTGAAAATCGTATTCTGTAAACATACGGCTACGTTTATCCTTCGCTCGGGTCGATTCGATGTCCCGCGGGCCTCGGCGCGGGCCCTTCTTCGCCCTGATGGCGATCTGCTTACGGCGCAAAGGGTGTGCGACCGCGCCGACGTTCTGGGCCTTCCTGCTGACGACACGCTCCGCGTTCTCGACCTCGAGGGCGTGCGACCTCGCTCTACCCCGCGCGTCGCGTTTCATCGCTGGTCGGCACCGCTGCCGATTGCACAGCTGGTCTCGGTGGGTGCGGATGCGCTCGCGCTCGGCCCCGAGTTGTTTCTGCTCGAGATGGCGCGATGGGTTGACGAGCTGGATCTGCTCCTGCTCTGCCACGAGCTTTGCGGCGGCTATCGCATCGATCGGGGCTGTCCAGGGGGCTTTGCGGCTCGGCCGCCTCTCACCAGCGTTCGCGCGCTCGAACGCTGCGTCGAGAGAAACGCGGGTGTCTTGGGGGCAAAGCGCCTGCGCAGGGTGCTGCCCTTTGTCGGGGAGGGGTCGGAGTCTCCCATGGAGACGGCGCTTGCGCTCATCGTCGGGCTCCCCATAAGCCGCGGCGGCCTGGGCATTCCCCGGCCCGTGCATAACTATCGGCTCGATCCTGGCCGGCGCTGGCGCGGGGTGGCGGAAAAGGGGCACTACCGCTGCGACCTGTATTGGCCTGACCGATGCGTCGCCGTCGAGTACGACGGAGAGCTCTCTCATACGGGCGCCGAGCGCATCGCCGCCGACGCGCGTCGTCGCGCGGCCTTGCAGGCCATGGGGGTTACGGTGGTGAGCGTCACCCGCGATCAGCTCTATCATCCCGCGAGCTTCCAGTGCCTGGCTAGGGTGCTCAGAAGGGTGCTGAGGGTGCGCTCGAGGGTGCGCTGTTCTGACTACCAGGAGCGACAGGGTCGGCTGCGCGCGCGGGTTCTGGGCTACGAACGCGATATGAGCGATATAGCGCGCCTCATCCGCTTCGGTTAGCGGATGGGTGGGCTGAGCTCCGGCAGACGCTGTGGAACCACAGGGCGGCAGCGCGAAATCACGCGCAATGTGGCCAAAAAAGACGACCTGACGACAGTATTTCCCGGTATTGGAAGGGAGAGTCGCGAAATCCGCGAGAGCGAAAACGCGCGACCTGGAGTTTTGCGGAAGCAAGGAGCGAAGAGCACCCGCGCTTTGTCGTCAGGTCGTCGTTTTTGGCCACTTTGCGCCTGTGAATCGCATTCGGCGTCTCCGAAGGCGCACCCGTCCCGGAGGGAGAGACGGGTGCGCTAGGGGGCTCTAGGCCTCGACCTTTTCTACGGCTACGGCCTGGTCGAAGTAGCACTGATTGCGCGTCACCTGGTTATAGTCGTTGAACGAGATGGTCGCGAAGTCGCCATCGATATGCTCCCGGGTGAGGAAGCTGCGCGGGCAGTTGATGGTCTTGGGCTGCTGCCCGGCGTTGATGGTGGCCAGCAGGGTTACCGACCCGCGATCGTTGTACAGGCGAACGGTGTCGCCCTCGGCGATTCCCAGCTCCTTGGCATCGTCGGGGTTGAAGCGGGCCACCGGCTGCTTCTCGTACTCCTTCATGTAGTCCACGTCGAACCACTGGGTGTGGTTGCGCGTGCGCATGTGCTCGCCAAGTACCGAGAAGGGGTACTGCTCTCGAAGGGGGGCGGCCAAGTTGGCTTCGCGTGCCGGCTCCCAGTACAGCAGCAGGTGCTCCTTGCTTTCGTCGACGGTCTGGCCGAGGTTGTACTCGGGAACCACCGTCTCTGTCCAGAACTTGGCGCGCCCGCTCTGGTGGAAGAACCGGCCTCCTTCGAATGGATTGCTCTTGAGCTGGTTGTTGCGGGCGATTTTCGTCTCGCGGAGGGAATCATAGGTGACACCCTCCTTCTTCGCCGCAGGGCTGTCGAGCCACAGGGAGAGGTAGTCCTTCTCGGTGAAGTCGAAGAAGTCCCCATACCCCATGGCCGTGCCGATCATCTTGTAGATATCGAAGTCAGGCTTGCTCTCGTAGAGGGGGTCGATCGCCTTGTCGTTGTAGACCAGGTAGGGCATATTGTAGGAGCGTACGCGCAGATCCTCGCACTCGAACCAATGGCACGCAGGCAGCAAAATGTCGGCGTAGAGGGAAGTGTCGCTCATGGTCATTTCCTCTACGACCAGGAATTCGATCTCCTTAAGGGACTTGATGGTCTCGTTTTGCTCGGTCTGGTTAGACACGATGTTGGTGCAGGAGCAGTAGAGGCTCTTGAGCGGGAACGGCTTGCCGAGCAGCTCCTGGTCGTGGATGATGCCGTAGAGCGCCGTCCAGTTGATGTTGCGGCCCGGCCCCTGGGGCTTCTCGCCCTTCGTGCTGGGCTGGTTGATGCAGCCGGCCGAGTTGCTGACGCCGAAGCTGCCGCCGCCGGAGATGAGGCCCGAGCCGGTCCTGCCCATATTGCCGGTGATGAGCATCAGGGCGAAGATCAGGTCATAGGTGTAGATGGCGTTGAAGTAGTGGTTGAGACCCTGGTTCATGCCGGTGCAGACGGGGCCCTCCTGCCCATAGAGCCGTGCGAGCGCCTTGATGTCCTCAACCGGCGTGCCGCAGATCTCGGAGGCGCGCTCAGGCGTCCATTCGGAGATGGCCTCCACCATCATGCCCCACACCGGGCGCACCTTGAACCCCTCGATCTCCTCGGGGATGTTCTCGAGCGCAGGCTTCTCGGCCTCCTGATGCGAGCGCGGCGATTGCGTGGCCTCGTCCCACACTACCTCGGGGTCGATAACGACCTCCTTGCCGTAGGCGTTCGTGCCCGTGGTGGGGGCGACTCCCAGGTCGCTCATGCGCAGGAACTTGTTGTCGTCCTTTACCAGGAAGGGCGCCTCGGTGTGCGCGCGGAGGAACCCGGTGTCCTGCCAGCCTTGGGCGAGGATCTCGCTCAGGGCGCCGAAGACGAGCGCGCCGTCGGTGGCGGGGTGCACGGGGACGAACCAGTCGGACTTCGCCACGTTGGTGTTGTACTGGATGTCGATGGTGGTGAGCTTTGCGCCCGCATCCTTTGCGTCCAGGTACAGGTGCATCATGCGCTTGCAGGAAACGGTCGGGTTGCAGCCCCAGATGACGATGTTCTTCGCCTTGTTCCACTCGGCGGGGGAGGTGAAGGCGGCGCCGGGGCCGAACATCTTCACCATGGCCGATTGGAAGGCGATGTCGCGGTCGGGCAGGACGCTGCAGGCGCCCATGACCGTCTGGAGGTGCTGCATGACCGACCCGTCGGCAGTGCCGCCGCCAAGGACGGCCGTATTGCCGCTGCCGAGGAAGAAGGCGATGGACTCAGGTCCGAACTCCTCGGTGTAGCCCTTCCACTTGTCGGTGATCTCCTTGATGGCCTCGTCCCAGCTGATGCGCTCGAACTTGCCCTCGCCGCGCTCGCCGACGCGGCGCATGGGATACTGGAGCCGCTGGGAGCTGTAGACGCGCGCGGGGTGCGAGAGGCCCTTAGGGCAGATATGCTCGTAGAAGGGCTCGTCCGGGATGGATCCGGCGGTCGTGCGCACGATCTGCCCGTCGCGAACGTGCACGTCCAGGTAGCAGCCCTGGATGCACTGGGAGCGGCAGGCACCGGAGTAGATGGTGGTCTCGGGCGCGGCGTCGCCGGTCTTGGCGAGATTCGACGCCTGGGGGGTGCACCCGGCCAGGGCGCCCGCAGCGCCGAGGGCGGCCGCGCCCTTGATGAAGCTCCTTCGGGTGAAGCGATGCGGAGTTGCTTGCTCGGTCATGAAAGTCTCCTTTCCTCGATTCTCGTCGAGGTCACGGGTTTACGTCAGCGGGAGGTTTGCGTCGATGGCGCAGTGCGCGTCCTGTGGTCGTCTAGCAGCCGGGCCACCTGGGCGCCCCAGGCGCTCAGGCCCGTGCGAAAGCGGACGGCGTCTTCGTCTGCCAGGCCGTCGCCGGCCAAGGCGCGGGCTTCCTGCGCTGTGACACAGAGAAAATCGGGAAGCCACCTCATCAGGTGCTCCTCAATAAAGAGCTGCGCGCGGTGTCTCCAGGCCCCCGCGGCATCGAGGTCGTTCTCCATCAAGGCTGCCGCCTCGCTTCCCAGCAGGAAGGAGAGGAACGTCGCCTCGTTCCAGATGCTATCGCAGGGCTCGGTGCGTGCATCCGCCGGCATGACGCCGGCCTCGCGCATCTGCGCTTCCACGGCGATGGTCACGGGGGATCGGAACAGGCCGGGCTCTCCCTCGTGCCCGCTGGCGACGAAGCGGAAGGCCGACTCGTAGGGAAACACCGCCACCCCGTCGGCTTGGCGTACGTGCAGCAGGGAGTGGGTGCGTCGCAGGCTGGCGGCAAGCTTCCTGGCGTTATGGCCGGCGAGGGCCTCCCAGTCGGCGCACGCTGCCTCGCCCGCGGCATCGTCGATCTGGGCGTCAGCCAGGCAGGCGCGGGCGTCTGCTGTGAGAGAGCCGTCGCAGAGGGCCGCTGCGAGCGCCTCATCGGGGAAGGCCGTGGCCGCGCAGAGCAGCTCGCAGGCGTCTGCGAGCCCTATGATGCGGCGAAGCTCCCGTTCCTCGGTCATGAGTCCTCCTCGTGCTCGTGCGATCACCTGGTAGGGCGTCGCCTTACAGCAGGTAGTACACGTTGGGGTCGGTGCCGGCGCTCTCGCGCAGCTTATGGTAGTCGCGCCCTTCGATGGCCTTGGAGACGGCGGATTCGGGGTCGTCCAGGTCTCCCCAGAAGCGAGCGCGGCCCATGCACAGCTGCATGCAGGCGGGAACCTCTCCCCGGTCGACGAGGTTCTTGCAGAACGTGCATTTCTCGACAGTGCCGGCCTCGTGGACGGGGGCGTCGTGTTCGCCAACCGTCACGTCGAGGTAGTATTCCGGCTCGTTCTCGTTCATGGAACGCACGCCATCGTAGGGGCAGGCCATGATGCAGGCGGCGCAGCCGATGCACAGTTCATTGTCCACCCAGACGATGCCGTCCTCGCGCTTCTGCGTGGCGCCGGTGGGGCACACGCGCAGGCAGCTCGGATTCTCGCAATGCTGGCATTGCACCGGCAGGAACTCGAGCACGCAGTTGGGGAAGGTGCCGCCGGCGTTGTCGTTGGCGACGGCGCCGCGCACCACGGCGGTGCCGAAGTCGGCATCCCAGTCACGGTCGGTTTTGGTGTATACCACGTTGTAGACGATGTCCTTGGGCAGGTTGTTGGCAATCTTGCAGGCAGTCGCGCAGGCTTGGCAGCCAACGCAGCGCTTCAGATCGATGGCCATTCCGTAGCGGGTCATGGTAAATCGTTCCTCCTTCGTATTGAGGGCTTTCCGCTGATGCGCCTAGATAATGCTGGCAGCGTAGAAGGCCCAGCGGGCGAGGCAGGTGCCGATGAGCGCGCAGGCGATGAGGGCGCCTGCCTGCCAGGCGGCCGGCTTCTTGGCGGCGACGACCGCCACGGCGGCACCGGCGAGGGTCACCGCGAGGCCGGCGTAGAGCAGCGCGGCGCCCTGGCCGACGGAGCCGAAGTGCAGGCCCGTGAGCAGCATGGTCGCGGCGCTCACGGCCAGCACGACGGCGGCGGTCAGCGCAAAGGGGCGCTTCTCAAGCGCGTCCTTGGACAGGACGGCCCAGAGCGCCAGGCCCATGGCGATATCGCCTGCCACGAACAGCGGCACGGTGGTCCAGTTGGCCCAGGCGGCGGTGCCGACGTTGGTTACGTAGGCGAAGCCCATGACGAACGCCATGATCAGGCTGATCCCAGCCGCGATCCAGGTGAGGGCCCGCGGTGCCCCGCCCTTGCGCCAGCTCATGACGAGCAGCGCGAGCAGCAGCACGCCCAGCACGATGCCGCAGTAGGCCTCCTGGGCGATGCCGGCTGCGGGGTTGCGCAGCGCCAGCAGGAACAGCGCCGGCTTCTTCAGGTGGAAGAGCACGCCGAGCATGCCCACACCCAGCAGCACGAGGGCCGTGAGGGGCGCGAGCCAGGGCCGGGTCGGCTTCTCGGCCGGCGGGAAGGCCGCCATGGCCATGACGAGGCCGGCGGAGAGGCCGCCGAGCGTCGTGAAGATAAAGAGCGGGAATTCGGAAATCATGAAGCACCATCCTTCGGATTGTGAGGGTTTCACCGGCGGGCGCTCAGGCAGCCCGCAGCTCGGAGTCGTCTGACGCGGGCTTGTCGCCCCCTGCCCTTGCGGCGTCGTCCGCTCGCCGGTCGGCCAGCGCTCGCGCTCCCCGTGCGGCGAGGTAGGCGAGGAGCACGGCGGCATAGGCCAGCGCCCCCTCTCCGGCCGCGATGCCTCCGCTCAGCGCCGAGGGCAGGAGCATGAGCAGCGCGTGGACGCAGGCCAGCACGAAGAACGCGTAGGCCAGCCTCTGCACGCGCTTCCAGCGCGTCGGCCCCATGGCCCGCTTGACGCGCTGGGCCGAGGTGACGCCCAGGACGGCGAGCAGCGCTGTCAGCACGAGGGCGGCCAGGAGCCCCGCAGCCACGGTCGGGCTCGCCAGGGCGCCGGTGATGGCGCGGGGGACGTAGGAGGCGGCGTAGCCGATGACGTGACCGACGCACAGGAGGCAGGCCACGATGGACACTTCGGCGCGGATGGGGCGCAGCCAGCGGCTGAGTCGCGAGCCCGACGGCAGCGCGCCGATGAACATGACGACGGTGAACAGCGCCATGGCCACGTAGCAGCGTTTGACGAGCACGAGCAGGGCGAGGTCGATCGGCTTGGGCAGCCCGAGCGACGCGGAGGCGAGCTGCGTCACGACGACGGCGACGGCCAGCGCGTAGAAGGCGATGGGCCAACGCCTGATCGGCTCGCGGAGGGCGACGCAGGCGGCGAAGGCCAGGACGAGCGTCAGGATGAACGGCATGGGTCGCGACCTCCCTCCTCGAAGATAGCAGGCTTCCCTTGGGTCATGAGGCCCTCCTCTCTCTTCGTTTCCCCTGGAGAAGAGGTTACGGGCCGGTAACGGTAATAGCCATGCACGGACGATAAGGCTTTGCTAATCATTTGCTTAAGGCGCGGTTAACGCACAGGTCAGGCCGGTGAGGTCGGCCGCGCTTGCCCGGCGGGCCCGCATCCGGCGTTTACCGTGGCGGCCCTCTACAGCGCGTCGGTCATCTTGTAGCCCACGCGTGGAACAGTGAGCAGGTACTTCGGCTCGCTCGGGTTCTCCTCGATCTTCTCGCGGATCTTGCGCACGAAGACGGTGATGGAGTTCGACTTGGCATCAGTCTCGCCGTCGCCCCAGATGTACTCCTGGATCTGCCCGCGGGTGAACACCTTGCCCGGATAGGTGGCCAGAAAGGCGACGATCTCGAACTCCTTTGCCGTGAGGTTGGCCGGCTTCCCCTTGACGAGCACCTGGTAGGCGTCGAAGCGGATCTCCAAATCGCCGATGGAGGTCGTGCCCTCGCGCACGGTGCAGCGCGAGAACTCGATGGCGTCGCGGCGCCGGCGCAGGTGGGCCTCGATGCGCAGGAGCAGCTCGGCGATGTCGAAGGGCTTGGTCACGTAGTCGTCGCCACCAGCGCGAAACCCGATGGACTTGTCTACGATGTCGCTCTTCGCCGACAGGAAGATGATGGGCATCTCGCGCTCGCGGGCGCGGATGCGCCCGCACAGGTCGAACCCGTTCATCCCCGGCAGCATGATGTCGAGCAGCAGCAGATCGGGCTTCTCCGTCTCGAGCAGGGCGAGTCCCTCCTCGGCATCACGCGCGCCGCAGTAGGCGTAGCCCTCATGCTCAAGCGCCTTGCGGATGGCGCCGTGGATGCTCCCCTCGTCGTCGATGAGCATGACCTTGAACACGTTATCCCACCTCCTGGCCGGGACGGCTTTCCCCGTCTTCCTCGTCAAGCGCCACCGCCAGGCACGCCGGCACGCGCAGCGTGAACGTGCTGCCGACGCCCGGGTGGCTTGAGACCTCCACCGTAAAGCCCTGGAGCAGGGCGTACTCTCTCACGAGCGCGAGTCCGAGCCCGCTGCCCTTGAACCGTCGCGTGGAGGCGCAGTCCACTTGGACGAAGCGGTCGAAGATGCGATCCTGATCCTCCAGTGCGACGCCGATGCCCGTGTCCTCCACCTGGACGAGCACGTCCCCCGTCTCGGCCTCGACCGAGGCGCTCATGCGCACGCTGCCGCCGTCGGGGGTGAACTTGATGGCGTTGGTGACCAGGTTCTCCAGCGCACGGTGCGTCTTGTCGTAGTCGCCGTAGACGAGCGGCACGTCGGCGGCCACCTGCGCGCTGAACACGAGGTGGGCGTTCTCTGCCAGCGGCCAGGCGTCCTCCTGCGCAGCTGCCACCAGGTCGCCCAGGTCGATGGGCTCGCAGGCCAGCGACTCGCGCCCGGCGTCAAGCCGCGCGATGTCGAGCAGGTTGTTCACCATGTCGAGCAGCACCAGGCTGCTCTTGCGCACCTCATCCCATGCGTGCCAGCTCTCCGACCCCTCACCGCAGGAGCCGAGCGAGAGGTGCGTGGTGGCCAGGATGGCGGTGAGCGGGGTGCGCAGCTCGTGGCTCACCATGGAGAGCATGTCAGTCTTGAACTGCGACTCCTCGGCGAGGCGCTGGCCGAGCGCCTCCAGCTGGTCGCGCTGGCGCTCGAGGGCGAGGTTCACCTGCTGGAGGTCGCGCGTGCGGTCGGCCACCTTCTCCTCCAGGCCGGCGTACAGGGCGGACAGCTCGCGCGCCATGGCGTTGAACTGGCTGATGAGCTGGGCCATCTCCCGCGCGCGCGATGAGCTGGCCACCTGGCGCGGGTATCCGCCGGCTTCCACGCTCGAGGCCATCTTGATGAGGCCCACCGGCCGCAGCACGAAACGCGCCGTCACCACGTAGACCACCGCGCCGATGGCCAGGATGAGGAAGGCGAAGAAGGCCACGTCGCGCAGCACGTTGTTGAGCAGCGAGGAGCTCGCGCGCTCCGCTGGGATGCTGATGGAGATGGCGCCGCCGACCGAGCCGATCGTCCAGCCCTCTTTGTCGTGGCCGGTGATGTCGATCTCGCCCACGGGCTCGCCGTGGCATTCCAGGCAGCTCTCGTCCACCTCGAGCGCGCGAACGTAACGGAACTGCGGGACGTCGTCTTCGACTACCGTGTCGTAGTACTCGATGACGGAGCGATCCTCGTGGAAGGCGTTGAGCGCCGCGGTCTCGAACTCGTCGGGGCGATCGTGGACGCGCCGCGGGTTGAGGTTGGTGTAGCGGATTGAGTAGTCGTTGTTTGCCGAGAAGATGGCCCCGATGCTCTTGCCGACGATGGCGCAGTGAAGGCCCTTGAACTCGTAGGTGCCGTCGGAGGTGTAGTTGATGGTGTCCTGGGAGGTCTCCATGAACTTCCACACGGCGTCCATCTCCCGCGCGAAGGTGCGCGCCTCCTCGACTATGGAGGCCTCGGTGTCGCGGCGCTGGGTCTCCACGTCGAATACGACGAAGACCGCCATGGCCGCAAGCGACACGACGGAGAGCGCGAGGAAGTAGATGGCGCGAAGCCCCAGCTTGCCCCTCACCGCCGACCTCCTCCCCCGTGGGCTCGACCAGATACAAGTTAAGGCACCAGTCTAGCGTACGAAGGGGAGACGCCGCTGCGTGCTGGCTAAGGTTTCGCTAACTTTTGGATTAACAAACCATTAACTCCCTGATGGGGCTGGTCGTCGTGCGGATACCCTAGGCGCTGAAGTGGGAGCGATGGGGGCTCAGGGGGCGGGCGTCGCCGTGGAGGCAGTGGGCGAGGAAGGTGATGCCCGCGAAGGCGAGGGCCACGCCGAGCCCCGTGTAGAAGAAGGCGATGAACCACGGCGGGACAAGCCCGAAGCTGCGCAGCGCGATGCCGCCGCCCATCATGACGGCCATGATGAGATAGCCCTTCGCATCGAAGAAGCGGTGGATGCCCTGAGGTTCGGCGTAGGCGCGGATGCGCGCGACATGCTTGGCGACGAGGGGCTGGAACACGCGGGAGTGGAACAGCGCGAACACCACGAGCGCGCCGGCTGCGAGCAGCGCGACCATCCACCATGGGTCGGTTCGGCCCTCCTGGATGAGCGCCTGGATCCCCAGCGTCGTGATGCTCGTGCCGGCCGCCATCCACACGGCAGCCGCTATTCCCAGAAGTCCCTTAGGTCCCACTTTCGGCATGTGTTCGCTCCTCGATCTGTGCTTGCCTGTCATCCGTACCCTAGCACTTCCGAAGGGGCGAGGGAAGCGACGGTGCGGCAACGAGCGCGGCTGAGCCGGATGGCCCGCCTCGGCCGCCGGGTGGCCGTGGGCCCTGGCCGCGGTGGCCGTGCTAGTGGCGTGGAGCGGGTTTCGTTTCGCCACTGACTATTTGGTTCCGCAGGATCAGCACGCCATCTATCTCGACTACGAGATCGACGGCCGCAAGGGCCAGGCTCAGATCTGGCTCGACTCCCACGACCAGTCAGTGGCGAACGGCTACGCCCTGGACGAGGGCCCGCTGTCCGACGCCGTCCTCGCCGGCACCGAGCACTCGACACTCGCCGGCTTCCTCGGCAAGCCGAACAGCGCCCTCATGCTGATGAACGCCTTCGAGATAGCCGTCGAGTCCCAAGGAGGCACCGTCACCAGCGTGTCGGCCTACGACTACGAGTACTGACGGGGGGGGGTGGATTGCCGGCATCCTAGCGCGGCGTCTCGTCCTTGAGCTTGCGTAGCTCCATGGGCGTGTCGCCCAAGATGGGAAAAGCGTCACTTACCCTGTGCCATACCCGATACATCTCTTCTCCCCGTTTTATGAACGAGTCTTTCCCGCTCATCTCGAACACTCCGATGAAGCGGTAGCCGGATGCCCTCAGAACCGGATCGCGCACGAAAGGAATGACGACTCGCCTCACGGGCTCGCTCTCGGGTAGATCGCGTCCGTCGATGTTTCGCTCGTACAGTTCGCTGCCGTCTTCTTTGAGCTGGTTCATCCAGCCGCGGGTGCTGGATCCGTCAACGGAGATCTTGGGGAACCATGCCATGAGCTTTCCCGAATACTGCTTGGAGAAAGCACCGCGTGGAACGAAAAAAGCGCGCTGCTGGAACGAGTAGTCAGTGTCAAACAGGAGATTACTTGCGTCTGTGATGGTGCGGAATGAGATGCCGTCCGCCACGGCTATCTCCTTCTTGCCTCGAAGGAGCTCTTTTGGCGTCAGCTCGGGATTCCACGCCCTTAGCCGCCCTTGGCCTTCGAGCTCGGAAGCCTTGTCCTTGAGCGCCGCAACGGCTCTCTCGATATCCTGCAGTGCGAGGTCGTAGTCCGGGTCGCCGCTCTCTCGGCAAACGCGTACATGATACGGAGTGTAGTCTCCGGCCTCGATGGCCGAGAGGACGTCGATGAGTTCGGCTTCGCGTTCTCTGTCTACTTTCGCCTGCCTCTGATGATGCCCCTCATCGCATTCGATGCCGATGTTGAGCTGCGGGAAGTAGAGGTCGATGAATCGTCGCGCATCAGCATGGTTTCTCACATATTGCTGCGAGACTGGCTGGATGTCATCGCGACCAAGCCGGTTCCAGATAGCGTTGATGACGAAGTTCTCATAGTCTTTGCGGTTGGTTCGCGAAAGCGTTTTCGCAAGGTAAGTCAGCTTGTCCATCGCAGAGCCCCCCCAAGGCCATTGCCGGCTGAGTACCGTTTGCGCCATTTCCCAATGACGCCTCGTTGATCTATGCTGACGCATGGATTGACGCTTATTTTAAGAGAACAAAGAGAGCAGTTCATATTGTGGGGGCGGATCCCGATAGGGCTCTGGGGCTTTTCGAACGCGCGATAACGGTCGGAGATAGGCGGGCCCGCGAGGCTGGAGAAAAGAAAAACGCCCCCCATCAGGGCGGCGAATGGATTTTTATGGCGGGATGTACGAGACTTGAACTCGCGACCTCCGACGTGACAGAACGGACTTCTGATACTATCGGATTTTTATCCTCACCGTTAAAACCATGAGTCAAATACTTCCAAAGATATTATCGTTGATTTCGATTCAAGTAATAAATATGATCTCTGAACTGGTGTTTTACGAACACACAAGAGACAACTTGAAACTTTGGGATTCGCCTATAGAAATATTTGAATGATCAAAACTTGCTCGCGCACCC
This sequence comes from Enterorhabdus sp. P55, assembly GCF_009911695.1. GTDB lineage: Bacteria > Actinomycetota > Coriobacteriia > Coriobacteriales > Eggerthellaceae > Enterorhabdus. The sequence goes on from NZ_QWKK01000017.1 coordinate 13,353, forward strand.
AATCTACCCATAACGAATAAGCCGATTTAGACGTTTAAGCGGTTTAAGCCTTGTGGAGCCAGCCCTATTTTCAGACCTATTTTTCGATTGACTTCAAAACGCAGACCAAAAGCAGGCTCATTTTCAAATAAAAATACAATGAGCTGCTCGATAACACAATGCAGCACTAGCGCTGAAGCCTTTCCATAAGAAAGCCAGCAGCTTTGGAAAAGCTCTTTGTTTTAATGCCTACCACAACAAAGCCACCTACCCCTACGGCGACCCCACCAGCACACTTCGCACCATCTTTGGCTACATCACGATGATGCTGGCAAACTGGGAGCTTATAACTCGATGGTAGTTCACATTTGCAAACTAGGCAGTGTTTAGTTTTCGGTTGTTGATCCATTTACGTCATCCGTTTCGTCTATGTCATCCGGCAGAGAGGAATCGCCTTCATTTAGCAGGCGTGAACTGGAAGTATCGAGCTGCTTGAAGGCGCTTGTCATATCTGTTGCAATCTGATGGAAGCCATCAACTATATCTGGGCGCTTCACGCCTGATTGGGAGTTGATTTCGAGCAATAGATCACGACTGCTCAGTTTATTTTCGTTCATAAACGAGGATAACTGCCTCAGGCATTCCTGTGCAGCTCCCGGCTCGTCCAGCAGCGTGTATGCCGCATATTCGCTTCTTGCCATCAGAGCGATACTGGTGAGCTCAGCTAGGGCAGTGTTCGCATTATTGGCCTTTGTTTTGGTGGATCCTTCTTTAAGCTGCGATATGCGAAGAGCCAGATTTGCTTGTAGGCGACAACGTGCCTCTGTTGCCGAGCTCGCTATGTTGAGCAATTGCATTTCTCTAAGACGAGAATCTTCTAACCGAACTGTTTGCTGCAGCTTGAGCCAAACGCTCTCTGCCTCAGCGATGCGATCCGCGTGGTTCTCCAATCGCAGCGCTTCCACATTCGCCGCAACCTCTTTTATTTCGCTGAGGACCTGCGCCATAGTTAGCTGCATTTGTAGGCTAATCAAAGATGGAGCAACATCAACTGGGACATCTTCAATCTTTAGACGAACCATTTCATAAACCCGATTTGTATCTGGATCGCGCAATTGTGGCATAATGCGTCCCTGTTTGTCAGGTTTCAGTACGAGTTCGCCTTTCTTCATGAGCTCTTTAGCGGCTTTGGTGAAGTCGGCAGTGTATTTCACCTCCCCTCGAGCCATCATGTTTTTTATCGCCTCATAAATCGAAGGGAATAGACGCGAGGCGTTATCAGCATTGGAAATAAAGTCTACGAGTTTTCTGTTAGTGTCTTCAGAGAACAGCATTAGACCATTCTGCATGACGTCCGCTTCCGGAACTGCCAAGATGATAGGCTCTTTTGTAGACGCAAGATGTTTGATTGGAACCAGCTCACTCGAAGCGCGGAAGCCACAATGAGGGCAAACGAGAGCGCCATCGGAAATCTTCGAATGGCATTCGGGACATCTTGACATACTGCGACCTTTCTCAAACAAACACATTATACGTGCTGAGTTAGATCAATATACTATGTACGGCACTCAATGCTCCGCATTTCCGTTAAGACAACCTCTGGCAAGACCCATCAGAGTTCTAACGGATTTCGCTCATAAATTAGAACGAATGGGCCGATTTGCTGATCTAGCCTTGTGGAGTCAGCCCAAACAGACCTAAAAACAGACCTATTTTGTGTTTTTCGGAACCAGATAATAAAAAATCAGGAGCCAAAAATGACTCCTGACCTCGTGTTTTAATGGCGGGATGTACGAGACTTGAACTCGCGACCTCCGACGTGACAGGCCGGCGCTCTAACCAACTGAGCTAACACCCCGTGCTTTCGCAGCTCGTATAGTATACGCAGCTCCTCAAACGGATGCAAGAACTATTTTGGAAATTTTTTCGGCACCGACGATGGGGGAGGCGGAGGCGCCAATGCGGGAGCGGCGGGGCAGAGGGCTGAGGGCGTGTTCGAAGGCGGCTGCGGCCATTTCTGGCCATTTTTCCTATGGTTTACGCAAATATCGACCCCGGTCGGCGCCAAGCGATACCTTGTCACTGATGTTTTCCCAGGTCAGTGTAATTGCCCCAACATCACCTGACTGATCAACAGCGTAAAACGTAGCGAAATTGGCCAGAAACTCGTGAGGGGGTGTCGGTTTCTCACCGGGCGGGGTCTTGGCGGCCGCCGGGGGGGGGCGGATGTTTCATCGCGTTGGATGGCGGGCGTTTCGGTCTGCCGGGGTGCTCGCTCCTTTTGCGGTTGCACCGCAGGGCTCGTGTACTCCGGGGCTCGGGATACGGGGGGGGCGGTGCTCGGTCGCTCCGGCCCTGTTGCCTCACGGCGGGCCGTTTCGCTATTGCAGACACCTGCTCCCCTCGCCTGCCTGACGGCCCGGCGTCCCCGCTGCCGGTTCTCGCAGTGGTTCGGTACCCGCCCGCTCCGCAGTAGGGCGCCCTGACGCCCCTCCGTCCCGTGGCGAACCAGGCACCCCCCCCGCAGCGCTCGCCCCGCCTCCGCCGTCTGCCTGGCGTCTCACCCCGCCGCAACGCCTGCCTGGCTTCTCACCCTGCCGCCCGCTTCCGCCGCTCACCTGGCGGTTCGCCCCCCCCCACCCCCCGCAGCGCCCGCCTCTGCCGCCCCGCCCGGCGGGTTTGCGGAGGGGGCGGGTGCGAGGGGGTGCGGCATGCGGGTGGCGAGTTGGAGGCGCGTTTGAAGGCGGCTGCGGCTGTTTCTGGCCATTTTCCCTATGGTTTACGCAAGCGGGAGTCCCGATTGGCGCCAAACGCCAAGACCTTCTCAGCGTTTTCCCAGGTCAGTGGAATTAGCCCATTGCCGCGAGGTCGTTCGGTGGCGTAAAACGTAGCGAAATTGGCCAGAAACTTGCGATGGGACGCCAAGTTCCTCATCGGATGGGTCTTGGGGCGCTCGCTGGGCGCTGCCGCGTCGGATGGCGGGCGTCCCCCTCTGCTTCTGGAGCCCCCGCCGCCTGCCTTCGCCATGTCGTGGGGCCCGCCCGCCTCCTGCCCGCTGTCCTCCGCTTGCTCTGCGGTGATCCGGGCGTCTCCGGAACCTCCGCCACCCCGCTTCCGCCGCTCACCTGGCGTCTCGCCCCTCCCGCAGCGCCCGCCCTGCCCCCCCGCCGCCCCGCTCGGCGGGTTTGCGGGGGGGCAGGTACCGTTTCGGTGACGGGCGGAGGAGGGCGTTGCCCTGCGGAGCGTCTTCGGTTAGTTTAGTGACTAAACTATTTAGCGGCCGAAGACGACGGCTGCCTGCGAGGACGGAGCGTCGCCCATGGAGAGAACCATCGAGACGATGAAGGTCGAGTTCCTCGACCTCATGCGCAAGCTGCATCGGGCGGGCCCGCCTTGGATGCCCGACTGCGAGGGCCTCACACCCAACCAGGCCCGCGCCCTGCACCTGCTCTACGTGATGGAGTCCGCCGACGGCGCGGGGGCGCGCCCGGGCAGCTTGGCGCACCACCTGGCCGTGTCGCCCTCGGCGTTCTCCCAGGTGGCCAGGGTGCTCGAGGAGCGGGGGCTCGTCACGCGCGGGCGCGGCTCAGGTGATTTCCGCGCGGTGTCGCTGCGCCTCACCCCGGAAGGCGTCGCGCTCGCCCGTGAGCTCGACAGCGCCTTCACCGCCCGGATGCGCGAGCTCGTGGACTACGTGGGCCCCGAGCTCTTCTCCCAGATGATGGACGGCGTGGCGAAGGTGGTCGAGTTTCGCCTGGCCGAGACCGCGTCGGCGGCGGAGGCGGGCCCCTCCGCCGGGCCCGGCGCCGAGGGCGGCGCCGGGCCGTGGGGCGGGGAGGAGGCGGGATGCACCTGCTAGGCTACTTCCGCGCGCACAAGGCGGCCGTGGCCGTCGTGCTCGTGCTCCTCATCGCCCAGGCCTTCGCCGACCTGGCGCTGCCCAACCTCACCTCCCAGATCGTGGACGTGGGCATCCAGCAGTCGGGCGTGGAGTCGGTCGCCGTCGACGAGATGACCGAGCGCACCTTCGAGCTGGCCTGCGCCCTGAGCCCCGCCGACGACGAGGCGCTCTTGCGCGCCTCCTACGACCGCACCGACGCGGGCACCTGGGTCCTCAACGGCGAGGGCCGCGCCCATCGCGCCGACCTTGAGCGCATCCTCGCGCTGCCGCTCGTGGCGGCCCACGCGGGCGACGCGCTGCCTGCCGGCTCGCTCGACCAGCTCATGGAGGCCTACCGCGCCGGCGTCGTGGACAAGCAGCGCGTCCTCGAGCTGGCGGACGCGGCCCGCGCGCAGATGGGGGAGGCGTCTGGGCTCCTCGACCAGCAGGCGCTCGCCGCCGCCCGCGCCGAGTATGAGGATGCGGGCTACGACCTCGCCGATCTGCAGATGGGCTTCCTCCTGCGCACCGGCGGGCTCATGCTCGGCCTGGCGGCGGCGAGCATGGCGCTCTCCGTCTGCGTGGGGCTGGTGGCGGCGCGCACGGGCGCGCGCATCGGCTATGAGCTGCGCTCCCGCCTGTTCACGCGCGTGGTATCGTTCTCCGAGGGCGACATCGGGAAGTTCTCGGCCGCCTCGCTCATCACCCGCGGCACCAATGACGTGCAGCTCATCCAGAACGTATCGGTCATGCTCCTGCGCATGGTGCTCTCCGCGCCGGTGCTGGCGGTGGGCGGCATCGTCATGGTGATGACCACCAACGCGTCGATGGGCTGGATCATCGTGGTGGCCATCCTGTGCGTGTTCGCCGTCATCGGCGTGGTGTTCAAGGTGGCCATGCCCAAGTTCAAGGCGATGCAGCGGCTCATCGACCGGGTGAACCTGGTGGCGCGCGAGATGCTCACCGGCATGCCGGTCATCCGGGCCTTCGACCGCCAGCCCTACGAGGAGGAGCGCTTCGACGAGGCGTCGGCCCGCCTCATGCGCACCCAGCTGTTCACCAACCGCGTCATGACCTTCATGATGCCGGCCATGATGCTCATCATGAACGCCACGTCGGTGGCCATCGTGTGGGTGGGCGGCCGCTACGTGGACACCGGCGTCATCCAGACCGGCGACCTCATCGCCTTCATCACCTACGCCATGGTCATCATCATGAGCTTCCTCATGCTGGGGATGGTGTCGATCATGCTGCCGCGCGCCGACGTGGCGGCCGAGCGCGTGAACGAGGTGCTCGCCGCCGAGCCGGCCGTGCGCGACCCGGAGCCGGCCCGCGGCGAGCAGGCCATGGCGCGCTTGGAGGCCACGGCGGCGGCGCGGGTGGCGTCTGGCGGCCCGCGCGGCGCCGAGATCGCGTTCCACGACGTGTCCTTCGCCTACGCCGACTCCGACGAGTGCGTGCTCGAGTCCGTGAGCTTCACGGCGCGTCCGGGCCAGACCCTCGCCATCATCGGCTCGACCGGGTCGGGCAAGTCCACCATCGTCAAGCTCATCGAGCGCTTCTACGATGCGACGGCCGGCACGGTCACCGTGGACGGCGTGGACGTGCGCGACCTGCCGCAGGCCGCGCTGCGGGCCCAGCTGGGCTACGTGCCCCAGAAGGCGTTCCTGTTCAGCGGCACCATCGAGACGAACGTCGCCTACGCCGATGCGGCCATGGGCGAGGAGCGGGTGGAGCGTGCGCTCGCCTGCGCCCAGGCCCTCGGGTTCGTGAACGAGCGCGAGGACGGCGTGGACGCGGCAGTGGCCCAGGGCGGCTCCAACGTCTCGGGCGGGCAGCGCCAGCGCCTGGCCATCGCCCGGGCGCTCGCCGCCGATGCGCGGGCCTACCTGTTCGACGACTCGTTCTCGGCGCTCGATTACCAGACCGACGCTGCTCTGCGCCAGGCCATGGCCCATGACCTGGGCGACGTCACCCAGGTCATCGTGGCCCAGCGCATCTCGAGCATTCGCCATGCGGACTGCATCGTCGTGCTCGACGAGGGGCGCGTGGTCGGCCAGGGAACGCATGACGAGCTCATGACGAGCTGCGAGGAGTACCGAGAGATCGCCTACTCGCAGCTTACGGCCGAGGAGCTGGAAGGGGGTGATGCCGCATGAGCCTGAGACGCGCCGACCCTGCCAAGCTCGCCAAGCGCGCCGCCGAGGCCACGGCCCCCACGCCAGGCGCGCGTGCGCCCCACGGCCCCGGCGCCCGCCCCCACGGCCCTGGCCACGGCCACGGCCCGGGCGGCCGCATGATGCCGGGCGAGAAGCCCCGCGACTTCAAGGGCACCATGCGCCAGATGCTCTCGTTCATGGGGCGCTTCAAGGCGCACCTGGCGGTCATCCTCGTGTTCGCCATCGGATCCACGGTGTTCAGCATCGTGGGGCCCAAGGTGCTCTCCGAGGCCACGACGGCGCTCTTCGAGGGCATCGTCGCCAAGGTGGCGGGCACGGGCGGCATCGACTACGGCCTGGTGGGGCGCATCCTCGCGGCCACGCTCGGCCTCTACCTGCTCTCGGCGGCCTGCTCGTTTATCCAGGGCTGGGTGATGAGCTACGTCTCCCAGCAGACCTGCTATGAGCTGCGCGGCGCCATCGCCCGCAAGATCGACCGCATGCCCTTCGGCTACTTCGACCGCACCTCTACCGGAGACGTGCTCTCGCGTATTACCAACGACGTGGACACCCTCGGCCAGAGCCTCAACCAGGGCGTCACCCAGGCCATCACGTCCACCGTCACCGTGGTGGGCGTGCTGGTGATGATGCTGTCCATCAACCCCGTGATGACCCTCATCGCGCTCGTGATGGTGCCGGTGTCGGTGCTGCTCGTGATGATGGTGGTGAAGCGCTCGCAGAAGTACTTCTACGCCCAGCAGGCGGCGCTCGGTGCCATCAACGGCCAGGTGGAGGAGACGTTCTCGGGACACGCGGTAGTGCGCGCGTTCGGGCAGGAGGGGGCAGCGACGGCAGCCTTCGACGCCACCAACCGCCGCCTCTACGAGTCGGGCTGGAAGTCGCAGTTCCTCTCGGGGCTCATGATGCCCGTCATGAGCTTCGTGGGGAACCTCGGGTACGTGGCCGTGGCCATATCGGGCGCGTTCTTCGCCGCGGCGGGCATCATCACCGTCGGCGACATCCAGGCGTTCATCCAGTACGTGAAGAACTTCACCCAGCCCATCACCCAGCTCGCGCAGGTCTCCAACGTCCTTCAGCAGATGGCCGCCGCGGCCGAGCGCATCTTCGCGTTCCTCGCCGAGCCGGAGGAGCCGCGCGAGGAGGGGAGCGCCCGGGCCGCCGACGCCGACGGGTCGGTGGACTTCGACCACGTGCGCTTCGGCTACGATCCCGACCAGCCGATCATCCGCGACTTCTCCGCGCGGGTGGAGCCAGGCCAGACCGTGGCCATCGTGGGGCCGACGGGCGCCGGCAAGACCACCATGGTCAAGCTGCTCATGCGCTTCTACGACGTGCAGGGCGGCGCCATCCGCCTCGGCGGGCGCGACATCCGCGACTACGAGCGCGACGAGGCGCGCAGCCTATTCGGCATGGTGCTCCAGGACACGTGGCTGTTCAGCGGCACCATCCGCGAGAACATCCGCTACGGCCGGCTCGACGCCACCGACGCCGAGGTGGAGGCCGCGGCCCGCGGGGCGTGCGTGCACCACTTCATCGCCACGCTGCCCGGCGGCTACGACTTCGTCATCAACGAGGACGCCTCCAACGTGAGCCAGGGCCAGCGCCAGCTCATCACCATCGCCCGCGCGCTCCTGGCCGACCACCGCATGCTCATCCTCGACGAGGCGACGAGCTCGGTGGACACGCGCACCGAGGAGCGCATACAGCGGGCCATGGACAACCTCATGGCCGGCCGGACCTCGTTCGTCATCGCGCACCGGCTCTCCACCATCCGCTCGGCCGACCTCATCCTAGTAATGGATCACGGCGACATCGTGGAGCAGGGCACCCATGACGAGCTGCTGGCGCTTGGAGGTTTCTACGCGGAGCTGTATAATTCCCAGTTTGTGGACTGTATTGACGAACCTGAGGATTAAGCGGCCCGACCATGCCCCAGCTTGACGAACACGACCGTGCGCCCCGCGCCGGCTCCTCCCTCGCGGCGGGCGCTGCCGTGCCCCTGCGCGCCGGGCGCGAGGACACCGACACCGTGGCCGCCGCCCTGGCCTTCACCCGCGGCGAGGCCGGCGAGGACGCCGCGCGCCACGACGGCCCGCCCTCCCGCGCGGCCGACCTGCCCGTGGTGCCCGCTGCCAACGGGCGCGTGCAGGTGGCAGCCTTCGACTTCGACGGCACCACCATCCAGGGCAACTCGCCGGTCATGCTCGTGCGCTACCTCACCTTGCGCGGCATGCTGCGCAAGTCGGTGGTGTTCCGCATCCTTCTGTGGGCCGGCGCCTACAAGGTGCGCCTGCCCCAGAACGAGAGCTGGGTGCGCAGCCTGGTGTTCTCCGCCTTCCGCGGCGAGCCCAAGGCGAAGGTGGACGCCTTCCTCGCGCGTTTCTACCACGAGGTGGTAGAGGGGCGCTTTCGCCCCGAGGCCGCCCGCGCGCTGCGCGAGCACGCCGAGGCGGGGCATGTGGTGGTGTGGGTGTCGGCGAGCTTCGAGCCCCTCATCCTCGAGGCCATGCGCGATCGGTACGTCCACTACCAGGTGTCCACCCGCATGCGCGTGGACGAGGCGGGCGACTACACCGACGAGGTGGAGGGCCTGCCCGTGGAGGGCGCCGAGAAGCTCGTGGCCCTGCGCCGGCTCTGCGACGCCGAGTTCGGCGAGGACGGCTGGGAGCTGGGCTGGGCCTATGGCGACCACCACTCGGACCGCCCGCTGCTCGAGGCCGCGCGCACGCCCCGTGCCGTGACGCCCGACCGCCCGCTCGCGCGCACGGCGCGCCGACGCGGCTGGGAGGTCCTCGACTGGGAGGCGGAGTAGGCACCGTGTCCCGCGACGGCGGGCGCGCCCTGTGCGCCGCAGGGCGCCCGCGCGGCGCCTTCCTCTACGGATTTGGTGTTTCGGCCCGTCATGCGGGCCCCTTCGCGCCCCGTCCTATACAATGCAGCGTGAGAAACAGCAATCGGGCCCGAGGGACTGCGGCCCGAGGGAGTCACATCAGGAGGTGGCATCATGGAGAAGAACCCGGATGCTAACACGCCGAGCCAAGACGACGGCTGCCGCAGCGAGGTGGCCGATTACCTGAGAAGGGCGGTCGCGGCCTGCGCCGCGGGCGATGCCGTCTTGGGAATGCACCTGTACCTGGCGGCTTTCGAGGAGGCGGCCACGGCGGTGGGGGCGCCCTGCGAGGACGCGCTCGCGGGCCTCAAGCAGGCGTGGGCCCTGGCCTGCCAGCACAAGGAGCGCTCGCTGGCCGAGTACATCTTCGAGAAGATGGAGCCCTACCTCACCGCCGACGAGACGGCTGCCTGCGCCGACCAGCTGCAGGGGCTTGCCCTCGACCGGCTGGAGGAGTTCGGGCTCTCACGCGATGACCTGGAGGACATGACGCAGATGATCGCCCAGGACGTGATGGGCCTCGACGCGCGCATCGTGAAGGTGGAGCATATCGTGGACGCGCCGCTCAAGGGGGCTGGTCGCACGCTTGGGGCGGTGGCCCGCGCGCTGGCGGAGGACCGCCGCAAGGAGGCGGACGGCGACGCGTCGGCTCCCGCGGAGGCCGCAGGCGAGACGCCGCAGGCCGAGGACGCCGCGAGGCCCGCCGACCCGCAGACGGCCGAGGGGGCGCTCGCCCTGCTCGCCCGCGCGGCGGGGGAGGCGGGCGTGGCGGTGGAGCCGGCGGCCGAGTCGCTGACCTACGCGAACCTGGCAGGCTACGGCTCGACCATCCGCCTCATGCGCGACTTCGGCGTGGGGCTCCAGGACGACGCCGACTTCCAGGAGCTGGTGGAGCTGCTCAACCGGCGCCACGGCCTCGACGGCATGCCGGCGGCTGACGCGATGCTCTTCCGCTCGCCTGCCCGCGAGGACGCCAACCGCTTCATCGCGGCCACCTTGGGCGAGCTGGGGCTGCCGTGCATCCGCATGCACATGGAGGAGAACCTCCAGGGCATGCCCGTGCTTTGCGTGATGGCCCAGGCCGAGGACGCCCCGCGCCTGGCCACGCTGCGCAACGCCTTCGAGGGCGGCGGCGTGCTCGTGCTCGAGGACATCGACCTGTGGGGCGCGCCGCTCGGCGACTACGGCGAGGAGGCGGACAGCTTCCTCATGATGCAGCTCTCGCGCGGCGCCCGCGAGGCGCTCACGCTCATCCGCTCGGCGGTGGAGAACCCGGATGTGCGGGTGCTCGCGTCCGCGTCGTCGGCGGCCGACATCGACGAGTACTTCCAAGAGCTTCTGGAGGGCGCCGTCATCATCGACATCGACTACCCCACGCCTGAGGAGCGCGTGGACATCTGGATGGACATCGCGCGCGAGCATCCCTCGCTGCGCGGCGTCAACCGCTCCGACCTCGTGCGCCTGTCGGCCAACATGCCGCGCTACGACATCTACATGGCCGCGCGCGAGGCGGTGGAGGAGGCCTACAAGACGGGCCTCATGATGCGCCGCTACCAGCCGGTCACCCGCGATAACCTCTTCGACAAGCTGGCGGCCTACCAGCCGCTGGACTCGCGCGAGTACCGCGAGCTGGAGGAGGCCGTGGTGAGCGACTTCCGCCGCGACATGGCGGAGCTGGAGGAGTTCGTGGAGAACCTCCAGGAGGAGCGCTAGGGCCATGGCGCGACGCAGAGGGGAGGGGAAGGCGGCCGTCCGCGGGGGCGGCCGCCGTGTGCCGGGCGCGGGCGAGCTGGCGTGGCCCGAGGGCGCGCCGTCGCCTGCGGAGTTCGCATCCCGGGTGTGGGAGGAGGGCCGCGCGCGCTACCGCGACCTGCCATGGCGCGGCATCGACGACCCCTACGCCGTGCTCGTGTCCGAGATCATGCTCCAGCAGACCCAGGTGGCCCGCGTGGAGCGCTTCTGGACGCGCTTCCTCGCCGCGTTCCCCACGGTGGACGCGCTTGCGGCCGGCGCCACGGCTGATGTGCTGGAGCTGTGGCAGGGGCTCGGCTACAACCGGCGGGCGCTCGCGCTCAAGCGCGCGGCCGATGCGTGCGCGGCCACCCGCGCCGGGCGCCTGCCCGAGACGGCCGAGGAGCTCCAGGAGCTGCCGGGCATCGGCCCGGCCACGGCCGCCGGCGTGGTGGCCTTCGCCTACCAGCGGCCCGCCACCTACCTGGAGACCAACGTGCGCTCCGTGTTCCTTCACGAGCTGTTCCCGGGGCGCGAGGGCGTGACCGATCGGGAGCTGCGCCCCCTCGTCGAGGCCACGTGCGACGCGGCCGACCCGCGCGGCTGGTACTACGCGCTGCTCGACTACGGCGCCTACCTCAAGGGGGCGCACGCCAACCCCTCGCGCCGCAGCGCGCACCATGCGCGGCAGTCGGCCTTCGAGGGGTCGCGCCGCCAGAAGCGCGCCTGGGTGGTGCGCCGCGTGCTGGCCGCCGAGGAGGGGGTGGCCGCGACCACGGTGCTCGCCGAGCTCGACGCCGCCGAGCGGGCGGCGGGGCGTGGGGCGGTGGACCCGGCGCTGTTCGACTCCATCGTGGCCGACTTGGCTGCCGAGGGGTTCTTCGCCAGCGAGGACGGGAGGCTGAGGGCCTGATGGGCTTCGTCGAGCTGCTCATCGTGGCGGTGGGGCTGTCGGCGGACGCCTTCGCCGTGTCAGTGTGCAAGGGGCTGTGCATGCGCCGGGTCAACTGGCGCCACGCCCTGGTCATCGCGCTGCTCTTCGGCGCGTTCCAGGCGGGCATGCCGCTTGTCGGCTGGCTGTTGGGAACGCAGTTCGCGGCCCTCATCACGCCCATCGACCACTGGGTGGCCTTCGGGCTGCTCGGCCTCATCGGCGCGAAGATGATCTGGGACGCGGTTCATGACGACGAGGACCCGGCGGCGAGCTGCCCGGCCGAGGGCGCGCCGCTCGATGTGCGCGAGCTCGTGCTGCTCGCCGTGGCCACGAGCATCGACGCGCTGACCGTGGGCATCACGCTGGCCTTCCTGGGGGTGAGCATTTGGTGGGCCATGGCGATCATCGGCGTTACCACCTTCGCGCTGTCCTTCGTCGGCGTGGCCCTGGGCAACCAGTTCGGCGCCCGCTTCGAGAAGCCCGCCGCCCTGGCCGGCGGCGTGGTTCTCATCCTCATAGGCGCCAAGATCCTCGTCGAGCACCTCGGGCTTCTCGGGTAGGGGAGGCTGGCCCGGCCGTTTTCGCGTGGGCGCCGGTCGGCCCTGCCCCCCTAGAACACCGGGTAGCTGCCGAGCACCTTCACCTCGCGCAGCTTCATGCGCAGACAGTTGAGGGCGGTCTGGGCCTCCAGGCTGTCGGCGGCGCCGGCGAACTCGATGAAGAACATGTAGTCGCCGAGCTGCTGCTTGGTGGGGCGCGACTGCACCATGGTGAGGTTGATGCCCGCGAAGGCGAACTCCGAGAGGATCATGTGCAGGGTGCCGGCGCGATCCTCGCGCATGAACAGGGCGAGCGAGGTCTTCATGCGCTCGCCGGTAAGCGCCGGGGCGGCGCCGGGGCGCCCGATGAGGGCGAACACCGTCTGGTTGCCGAAGTGGTCCTCGATGTCGCGCACGGCCACCTGCGCGCCGTGCACCTCGGCCGCAAACGCGTTGGCGATGCCGGCCACCGTGGGGTCGGCTGCGGCCATGCGCGCGCTCTCGGCGGTGGAGGTGGCCGTGAGGGTGGCGCGCCCGGGCATGCGCTCGTTCAGGAAGCGGCGGCACTGGGCGAGTCCCTGGGGATGCGAGGCCACGGTTCGCACGTCTTCGAGCGAGGCGTCGGGGTGCAGCACGAGGCAGTGGTGGATGTCGACCACCTTCTCGCCTAAGATGACGGCGCCCGAGCGGAAGGCGAAGTTGTCGAGGGTGGCCGTGACCGGCCCCTCGAGCGAGTTCTCCTTGCCCACCACGCCAAACGCGCAGCGTCCGCGGTCGACGCAGTCGAACACCTCGTCGAAGGAGACGCACTCCACGAGCTCGGGGTCGTCGAGGCCCAGCTTCTCGGCGAAGTGGAGCACGGCCTCGTGGGTGTAGGTTCCGACGGGGCCGAGGAAGGCGATGGAGCGGTCGGCGTTGGCCATGGGAGGGACTCCTTCATATATAGGTGTCGTTCGACGGCGCGGGCTCGGCTCGCGACCTTGGCGCCGGGCGGCGGCGCAGGCCTATGATAGCGGAGGCGCGGCGTCTGCGGGCTCGGCGCCCGGGAAGCACGCGGAGAGCGGCGGGCGCCTCGCCATCATGTTACGCCCGAGGTGAGTCGTAACATTTTGCCCCCATTGACGGAACGACCAACACATTTCCGCAATTTTACAGTCACAAAATCATCACGTTCGGGCAGAATGAGCCACGCATGTCAGAAGACGAGGACACCTGAGGAGGTGTACACATGGAAAATCAGGCCACGATTACAGAATTCGACAGCATTCTGGCTTCCCGCGGGGTGACCCGCCGCGACTTCATGAAGCTCGCCGGCGCCGTCGCCGTCGCAGCCGGGCTCACCGAGCTCGCCGCGCCCCGCGTCGCCCAGGCGCTCGAGGAGTCTGTCATCGGCGCAACGAAGGGTGATCTCTATCCGGTCATCTGGATCGAGGGCGCTTCCTGCACCGGTTGCACGGAGTCGTTCGCCCAGGTCGAGACCCCTGACGTTGCCACGGTCGTGCTGGATCTGATCTCCCTGAACTACTCGGAGACGCTGTCCGCCGCGGCTGGCCATTCGGTGGAGGAGGCCAAGGCCCAGACCATCGAGGCAGGGAACTACATTCTTGTGTATGAGGGTGCGGTTCTGGAGGCTTGGGGCGGCAACGCCCTGCGCGTCGCCGGCGAGGTGGGCACCACGGCCCTGGTCGATGCCGCTAAGAGCGCCAACGCGGTGGTCGCGCTGGGCTCCTGCGCGGTCAACGGCGGCTGGTGCGCGGCCCATCCCAACCCCTCCAACGCCATGGGCGTCCAGGAGTACCTGAAGAAGGCGGGCGTCGAGGCGACCGTCGTCAACGTCCCCGGCTGCCCAGCCAACCCCGAGTGGCTCATGTCGGTGCTCGTGGACGTCGTGGTCATGAAGGATCCCAGCCTGCTGCTGGCGCGCCTCAACGACATGGCCATGCCCAACGACATCTTCGGCCAGACCATCCATGACAACTGCGAGCGTCGCGGCCACTTCGAGAACGGCGAGTTCGTCTACGAGTTCGGCTCCGAGGAAGAGGCCAAGGGCTACTGCCTCTACCCGCTCGGCTGCCGTGGCCCGCAGACGAAGTCCAACTGCGGCGTCACCCTGTGGAACAACCGCCGCAGCTGGTGCGTTCAGTCCGGCGCTCCCTGCATCGGCTGCTGCGAGGCCAACCCGAACAACCCCGGCCAGAACTGGGTCGAGGTGAACACCCCGTTCTACAAGCGCCATCGCGACCTGCGCATCGGCGACTGGACCTTCCAGCCCGGCACCGTCGCGCTCGCCCTCACGGGCCTGGTGGCGGCCGCCCTCGTGGTTCACGGCTTCGGCATGAAGGTGTCCGGCCGCATGGACGGCGGCGCCGACTTCGAGAAGATCCGCAAGTGGGACGAGAAGCATCCCGAGAACTCCATCGGCACCTACGACCTGACCCGCGAGGAGAAGGCCAAGCTCGCCGAGAAGAACTGCGGCCACGCGGTTCCGGAGGACGATAGCGAGAAGGGAGGCCAGGCCTAATGACCCGCTCTGTCATTGACCCGATTACCCGTATCGAGGGCCACCTGCGCGTCGAGATGGAAGTCGAGAACGGCAAGGTGTCCGACGCCTGGGTTTCCGGCGGCTGCTTCCGCGGCATGGAGCTGGTCGTCCAGGGCCGCACGCCCGAGGACGCCGCTCAGATCGTCGAGCGCATCTGCGGCGTGTGCCCCGTGTCCCACGCCCACGCCTCGTCCATCGCCGGCGAGAAGGCCTACGGCATCACCATCTCCAACAACGCGCGCATCATCCGCAACCTGCTGGAGGGCGCGCAGTTCCTGCACTCCAACATCCTGTGGATGTACAACCTGGCGGCGCTGGACTACGTGAACCCGCTGAACGCGCTCACCGCCAACGTGGCCGACGCCATCGACCTGGCGCAGGCCGCGGGCACGTCCATGCACTCCGACCTGGGCGCCCTGCACCAGAAGCTGGCGGCCTTCGCCAAGAACGGCCAGCTGTCCATCTTCTCCGGCAACTGGTTCGAGGCCGACGAGGGCGCCGCGTACAAGATGACCCCCGAGGCTGACCTCATCTGCACGGCCCACTACCTGGAGGCCCTCAAGATGCAGGCCCGCGCCTCCGAGGTGTCCGCGCTGCTCGGCGGCAAGATGCCGCACGTCATGACGAGCGTGCCGGGCGGCACCATGTGGGTGCCCACCGAGCAGAAGCTCGACGACCTCAAGGCCATGGTCGACGAGATCTACAACTGGGTCGCCGAGACCATGCTGCCCGACACCATGGTGCTCGCCACCTACTACCCGAACGTGCTCGAGTTCGGCAAGGGCTGCGGCCGCTACATCGCCTGGGGCGTCTTCGAGGGTCCGGGCTGGCCGTACGGCGACAACTACATCGACCAGATGAAGAACCGCTACCTGCCCATGGCCGTCCTGGACGAGCAGTTCAAGGTGTCCGACGTGCAGGAGAGCCTCATCGACGAGTACATGGGCCGCTCCTGGTACAAGGGCTCCGAGACCTACGAGTCCCCCTACTTCGTCACTGAGCCGGACTTCACCGAGTATGACGTGAACGACCGCTACACCTGGGTGAAGTGCCCCACCTACGACGGCAAGCCGATGGAGGCCGGCTCCATGGCCCGCATCTTCGCCGCCTACCAGCGCAAGGTTCCCTTCATCGTGGAGAACGTGGACAAGCTGCTCGTGGCCCTGGGCGCCAAGCCCGGCGACCTGACTGCCTTCCAGTCCACCCTCGGCCGTACGGCCATCCGCCAGGTGGAGACGCTCTACGTGGCCGGCCTCATGAAGGACTGGGTCGCCGAGCTCATGGAGGCCCTCGCCTCCGGCGACTCCGAGTACTTCCGCGCGCCCAAGACCATCACCGGCGAGGGCACCGGCTTCTGGGAGGCCCCGCGTGGCGCCCTCTACCACTCCGAGAAGGTCAAGGACGGCAAGATCGAGGGCTACCAGATCATTATCCCGTCCACGTGGAACCTGGCTCCCATCAACGGCGCCGGCGACCACGGCCCGCTCGAGCAGGCGCTCATCGGCGTGCCGGTGGAGGACATCGAGATGCCCATCAACGCCCTGCGTACGGTTCACTCCTTCGATCCCTGCACCGCCTGCGCGGTCCACGTGAGCGAGCCGGCCACCGGCAAGCACTTCGAGACCGTCACGAGCCCCTGGGGGGTGAAGTAGGATGGCACATCTCGCACACTATCGTGAGGCCCACCCGATGATCTTCGTGGTGACCCACTGGATCAACCTGATCGCCATGATCCTGCTGATCGTCACGGGCTTCTGCATTCACTTCCCGTTCTGGCCGATGTTCATGGGCATTGCCCGCGGCGTGCACGTGTTCTTCGGCTTCGTCCTGTTCCTGAACTGCGTCTTCCGCGTGATCGCGGCCTTCTTCGTGAAGACCTCGCCCACCGGCGGCACGCGCGAGCAGGTGCCGGACTACAAGACCTGGCTGCCCCAGAAGGACAACCGTCACCAGGCCCTTGAGTGGATCAAGTACTACCTGTTCCTGCGCAAGACCCACCCGCTCGGAGCGAAGCTGGGCGTGCCGCAGAAGATCAGCTACCTTCTGATCCCCTTCCTGATCGTGGCGATGTTCTGGACCGGCCTGTGCCTGTGGGCCCCCACCATGGCCGCTGCTCCCATGGCGGCCACCACGAACCTCGTGGGCGGGCTCATGTCCATGCGCATCATCCACTACTTCGGGATGTACGTGTTCATCATCTTCATGTTCATCCACATCTACCTGGCCAACGTGGAGGGCTTCGCGCCCACCAAGCTCATGTTCATCCACAAGGAGCATGGCGGCTTGATCTACGCGCCTGAGGTGCACGACATCGTCGGCGAGGACCTGGAGACCCACTAGGCTTCGTGGCGGCGCGGCCGCTGCGGCCGAGTCCGCTCGACGTGTTTTGAGGATGTTCTGAGAGAACGGCGCCCTTCGGGGCGCCGTTCTTGTCTTATGCTGGCGAAAACGAGCGAATCGAGGAAGGAGGGCGACGCCATGGCACGCGACGCCTCGTCAGCCGCGGAGCTGACCGACGAGCAGATCGCCCAGGAGCAGGAGTTCCTGCGCGGGCTGCCCCGGGTGAACCTGGGGGCCCTGCTGCTGCCTCCCGTGTGGGGCGCTGGCCACGGCATGATGCCGACCATCCTGTTCTATCCGGTGTGGCTGTTCGCCGACAACTGCTTCTATGCCGCGTGGTCTGCGCCCTCGGCGCTGTCGGTGACGGTGGCCCTCATCGTGCTGGTCACGCTGACGGCGGTGACCGTGGGCTTTTCCATCGTGGCCCAGCCGCTCGCGGCGCACCGCGCCGAGGGGATGGGCGTGAGCCGCGCCGACTACCTGCGCCGCGAGCGGCGCTGGGCGGTGGGGTGCGCCTTGGGCGGCGTGCTTATGCTGGCATTGGCCACCTGGTACAACCTGGCCATTCGCCCGACGGCGGGGATGTGAGCGCCGTGGAGGAGGAGCGCGTGGCGGATGCCGGGATCTCGGGTGCGGAGGCCGCTGGCGCGGGCGCGGGTTGTGGGGGCTGCGCGGGCGTGGAGCTCGGCGGCTGTGAGGGTGTCGGCGCGGAGGCCGTGGGCGACGAGAACGGCGGCGCGGGCTGCGCAGGCGATGGCACGGACGCCGGGGCCGCCGGCCTGGGCGCGGCGAGCGTGGGTCTGGGTGCTGAGGCCGTGGGCGGCGGCGCGGCGAGAACGGCAGCGGTGTTCTTCGTGGGCAATCGGCTCATGCTCGACGAGGGCGTAGGCCCGGCGGCCTACGATGCCATTGTCGAGGGCTATGAGGTGCCGCCCGAGGTGCGCCTGTTCGACGTGGGCTGCATGTCGATGGACATGCTGCCCTACGTGGAGTCCTGCGACGTCATCCTGACGGTGGACGCGGTGGATGGCACGGGGGACGCGCCCGGCACCGTGTACCGCTTCCCGCCGGATGCCATGGCGCGCCACTGCGGGGCCATGGCGTCGCTACACGACCTGCGGCTCGTCGACCTGTTCGACGCCGCGTCGCTGCTCGGCTACGAGGCTGAGGGCTACTGCCTCGGCATGCAGGTGGACAACATGGCGCCCGAGGAATATGTGGTGGGGCTCACGCCCGCGGTGCACGCCGCCCTGCCGCTTCTCGTGGAGACGGTGGTGGCCGAGCTCACCCGCCGGGGCTTCTCCCTGCGTAAGAGGCCCTAGCACGTACGAGCAGCCGGTCCGACAGCCGTTCGAACGCGCTGTCGAGGGTCGCCCTGACGCCTGCGTGGCCCCCGGGGGGGGCTCGGCGGCAGCGCGGCCGTACCTCAGAGCGCGTCTTGGCAGCCGCGCGAGGTTTCCCCTGGGAAACAGTTGCCTTGCCACATGGTGGACCCTTGCGCGTATGGCCTGGCAGGACGCGGCGTGGGCGCTATCCTCCCTGGTGATCGTGAAATCGCACAGCCAAGGAGGTCGCGTCCATGCAGATTCACACCCTTAGTGCCTATGAGACCACTGCCCAGTCGTTCTTCGCCAAGCTGGCCGAGTGGGATGCCGATCTGGTGCTCGACGTGCGCCTGAAGAACACCAACCAGCTGGCCGGCTTCACCAAGCGCGATGACCTCGCCTTCTTCGTGGAGAAGATCCAGCACGCCGACTACGCCCACGATGTTCTGTTCTCGCCGGCCACCACCGTGCTCGAGCGCTATCTGCGCGGGTCGATGAGCTGGGAGGACTTCTTCGCCACCTATCATCGCGAGATGGTGCAGCGGGATGCTGTGGCGCAGTTCTTCGAGAAGTACGGGGCGTACCGCTCCGTCGCCATCGTGGGCACGGCCACCCAGAAGCGCCGCTCGCATGTGGAGATCCTCCAGCAGATGATCGAGGATGCCGAGGCCGGC
This sequence comes from Enterorhabdus sp. P55, assembly GCF_009911695.1. Classification (GTDB taxonomy): domain Bacteria; phylum Actinomycetota; class Coriobacteriia; order Coriobacteriales; family Eggerthellaceae; genus Enterorhabdus. The sequence continues at coordinate 32,367 of NZ_QWKK01000017.1, forward strand.
GTGCCCGACACGTCACTTGAGCAGGTGACGGCGCGCGACGAGGCCGCCGAGGCCGAGCGGGCCGCCGCCAAGGAGGCTGCGCGTCACCATCGCAAGTCCGCCTAGGTGCGGCTGAGACCAGCGCGTGCGAGGCGGACGCCGCGAGGTCGAGCATCGGCGCGACGCCCGATGCGTGCGGCGTCGGGGCCGCTGCTGACGAGGTATCGTGACGCGGATGGCGCTGCGGGGGCGTCGCTGGCGAAGTGCCGTGCGTCCGCGGGGACGAGGCGCTGCGAGGCCGGGGCAGCGGCGAGGTGCTGTGCGGCCGCTGGCGAGATGTCGCCGGTGCGATAGCGGGGTGCCCTGGCGTTGTCCAAGCAGCTGAGCGACGGTGTGGGCGGTTGCGGGAGAGGGGCCGCCTGGGCGGTGGGAGAAACGGCGTGGGGCGGTGGCTGGGGTGGCGGGGCTGCGGGGAGTATCCGCGGTGTTCCACCGGCTTTCGCGAAGCTCTTCTCCTTCGCCTGCGCCCCTTGATGTTTCACGTGAAACATTTGTTCCCTTATCGTGCGACATTGCGACAAGAAGGGGGATTTGCGCGGTGGGGGAGGAAAAAATCTGTAACGAATCGGCAGTCGGCGTCCTTGGGATGCCGCGGGCGGAGTATGCTAGGCGCCAGTTCAGATTGAGGGGCCGCGAACCGTGACCGACGGGGACTGCGGGGCCCAGAGGAGGTACCTACCATGAGCAGCGACATCATCCGCGATGCCGACGACTACCGTACCAGGCTGTTCGGCCACTATGACTCGGCGCTCGGCTACACCGATCCCGAGTTCGTCCAGATCTTCGAGAACTTCGCCTTTGGCGACGTCGTGCGCGACAGCCGACTGGACGACCGCACGCGCTTCCTGGCCATCCTCGCCGCGCTCATGGGGTCGCAGGGGGCTGACGCCTACCGCACCATGCTGCCTGCCGCCCTTGAGGTGGGGGTTGATCCGACCGCTATCAAGGAAGTCGTTTACCAGGGCGTGGCCTACCTGGGCCTCTCGCGTGTGCTGCCCTACATCATCATCACCAACGAGGTGCTGCGCGGTCGCTCGGTGAAGCTGCCGCTGCCCGACCAGAAGACGGCCACCCGTGATGAGCACCTGCGCCGCGGCAACGACTTGCAGGTGGAGATCTTCGGCGAGGGCCTGCGCGACGCCTGGGAGCAGGGGCCCGAGGACACGGCGCACATCCGCCGCTGGCTCGCCGCCAACTGCTTCGGCGACTACTACACCCGCGGCGGCCTGGAGCTGCGCGAGCGCGAGCTCGTGACGTTCTGCTACCTGGTGGCGCTCGGCGGCTGCGAGGCCCAGGCCACGGCGCACGCGGCCGGCAACATGAACGTGGGCAACGACAAGGAGATGCTGATCGACGTGGTGTCGCAGCTCATCCCCTACATCGGTTACCCGCGCGTGCTCAACGCCATCGGCTGCATCGAGAAGGCGGCTGACGAGCGGTAGCGCATAGCGCATGGGCCCTGCGGGAGGCGGGGCGCCGAGCGAGCGTCGACGGGGCGTCCTGCGGGGCGCCCCGCTTGCGTCTGGAGGTCGCGGGCGACCGGGTTGGCGGGTGTCGACGGCTCGGGTATGCGGGTGGAGGCGATGGGTTTTTGGCAATTTAGGCACGGTTTACGCACCCGTGAAGACGTGTGTCTCCCTGCCATCCTTTGTGACCTGGGCAAATGCCAGACCGCAACCGCCAGACTGCGTCGAACCTGCGTAAACCGCGCCTAAATTGGCCAAAAATATCTGATCGCCGTTCGTTTCGGGGGGCTTCCGGCGCAGGGGCGCTGGCGGATCGACGGATGGCGAGGGCGGAGGGGCTCCGGAGGGTGGAGGGCGGAGGGCGGAGGACAGAGGGCCCTGGGACGCTAGCAGAGGACAGGCGCCCCGTCCCTTCTCCGGAGGGGTGTTGGGGTGGCTCTCCGGGGGGGGGG